>NZ_CP071448.1:3218333-3565000 GCF_017352115.1 Flavobacterium endoglycinae | reverse complement strand
TACATTATCAGTGTAGTACTCTAACCAGCTGAGCTACGAGACTCTGTTTTACTTAATTCTTTTATCATTTTTTTAAATTAACAGCAAGAGTAATACAATCTTAAGATCCAGAACCTTAAGCGGGCATCTTATTTCCTGGGCGTGTCTCTGACTAACACCCAGGCTCTAGAAAGGAGGTGTTCCAGCCGCACCTTCCGGTACGGCTACCTTGTTACGACTTAGCCCTAGTTACCAGTTTTACCCTAGGCAGCTCCTTGCGGTCACCGACTTCAGGCACCCCCAGCTTCCATGGCTTGACGGGCGGTGTGTACAAGGCCCGGGAACGTATTCACCGGATCATGGCTGATATCCGATTACTAGCGATTCCAGCTTCACGGAGTCGAGTTGCAGACTCCGATCCGAACTGTGACCGGCTTTATAGATTCGCTCCTGGTCGCCCAGTGGCTGCTCTCTGTACCGGCCATTGTAGCACGTGTGTAGCCCAAGGCGTAAGGGCCGTGATGATTTGACGTCATCCCCACCTTCCTCACAGTTTGCACTGGCAGTCTTGTTAGAGTTCCCGACCTGACTCGCTGGCAACTAACAACAGGGGTTGCGCTCGTTATAGGACTTAACCTGACACCTCACGGCACGAGCTGACGACAACCATGCAGCACCTTGTAGACTGTCTTGCGAAAGATCTGTTTCCAAACCGGTCAGTCTGCATTTAAGCCTTGGTAAGGTTCCTCGCGTATCATCGAATTAAACCACATGCTCCACCGCTTGTGCGGGCCCCCGTCAATTCCTTTGAGTTTCAAACTTGCGTTCGTACTCCCCAGGTGGGATACTTATCACTTTCGCTTAGCCACTGAAGTCGCCCCCAGCAGCTAGTATCCATCGTTTACGGCGTGGACTACCAGGGTATCTAATCCTGTTCGCTCCCCACGCTTTCGTCCATCAGCGTCAATCCACCGGTAGTAACCTGCCTTCGCAATTGGTATTCCATGTAATATCTAAGCATTTCACCGCTACACTACATATTCTAGTTACTTCCCGGTAATTCAAGTCCTGCAGTATCAATGGCCGTTCCACCGTTGAGCGATGGGCTTTCACCACTGACTTACAAGACCGCCTACAGACCCTTTAAACCCAATGATTCCGGATAACGCTTGGATCCTCCGTATTACCGCGGCTGCTGGCACGGAGTTAGCCGATCCTTATTCTTACGGTACCGTCAGGCTGATTCACGAATCAGTGTTTCTTCCCGTACAAAAGCAGTTTACAATCCATAGGACCGTCATCCTGCACGCGGCATGGCTGGTTCAGGCTTGCGCCCATTGACCAATATTCCTCACTGCTGCCTCCCGTAGGAGTCTGGTCCGTGTCTCAGTACCAGTGTGGGGGATCTCCCTCTCAGGACCCCTACCCATCGTCGCCTTGGTAAGCCGTTACCTTACCAACAAGCTAATGGGACGCATGCTCATCTTCCACCGTTGTGACTTTAATTACCGGATGATGCCATCCTGTAATACTATGAGGTATTAATCCAAATTTCTCTGGGCTATCCCTCTGTGGAAGGCAGATTGCATACGCGTTACGCACCCGTGCGCCGGTCTCAAGGCCCGAAAGCCCCTACCCCTCGACTTGCATGTGTTAAGCCTGCCGCTAGCGTTCATCCTGAGCCAGGATCAAACTCTTCATCGTATATTTTTTATATTATAATTCGATGCTTACTATCGGTTCTTTTCGAATCTTACCGATTCTATTACCCTTATTTTATCTGTTCTGATTTTCATCAGAACGGCTGTCAATTCAATATGTCTACGAACGTTTTTCTTTTCTTTTCCGCTTGTCTCTCAAAGCGGGTGCAAAACTAAAACTTCTTTTTAAAACCTGCAAGAAAAATTTAAAAAAATTTTGAAACTTTTTTTTTCGTCCCTTATTCCTAAATTCTCTGCCGGTATTTCAATGAACTTTCCGTGTTTTGCGGGGTGCAAATGTAAAAAGCTTTTTCAATTCCCGCAAGCTTTTTTTGAACTTTTTTCGAAAATTTCTTTTCCTTCCAATTCAAATGCCTGCCGGTATTTCTAAGAGCGTTTCGCTGATGCGGGTGCAAAAGTAGAACCTTTATTTACATTTACAAGACTTTTTTTTACATTTTTTCCATCTTTTTTCGATGTTTTTCTTAACCCGCTGGCAGAAGTGCTTTTACATTTTGATTATTTTTAATTTCCTGTGGGGTTTTTCTGAACCTGACTGCCTTTTTCTTATTTTACCCATCGTTTAGATTGTCATTTCTGAGGATTTTTTATTCTTTACAGCCGTTTTCCGCTCTTTATTATGGTTTTGAAAACATCTGTTTCTAAAAACTTTCTTCTGGAAACTGGATTTCCAGCTCCGGCAGCAGCGGGAATCCTTTTTATGGCGGGGTCTGCCCTAAAAAGACTGCTGCGCACAGCGGGAATAAACTCATGATTAAATTCCAATTTTAGAAATTCCAAATTCCAAAACTGTATCGCTTCGCTGCGCTCAGCCGGACAAGCTGTACTTATTTATATATTATATATATGTATAAAAACAAATCCCGGCAGGTTTTAAAAACCTGCCGGGTCTGAAATGAAAATTACTCTTATATATAGTAGAAGAAAAACCGTAACCTATATTATAAAGTAAACTTGTACATATATATTGTATGTATTTCTGTAATCACCTATATTTGCATTCACAAAATTATAAACAATGATCAAGATTACTTTACCCGATGGGTCAATTAGAGAGTTCGCTACAGGCGTAACTCCAATGGAGGTCGCTAAAAACATTAGCGAAGGTTTTGCTAGAAACGTGATTTCAGCATCTTTTAATGGTACAACTATTGAAACCGAAACTCCATTAACGACCGACGGTAATCTTATACTATATACTTGGAATGATGCGGAAGGCAAAAAAGCTTTCTGGCACTCAACTTCGCACGTAATGGCTCAGGCTCTTGAGGAATTGTATCCTGGAATTAAATTAACTCTTGGACCTGCAATTGCTAATGGTTTCTATTATGATGTAGATTTTGGAGATCAGAAGATTTCTGAAGCTGACTTTAAAAAGATTGAGGATCGTATTCTAGAAATTTCAAGAGAAAAACACGATTTTAAAATGCGCCCTGTAACTAAAGCGGAAGCTTTAGAGATGTATAAAGATAATGTTTACAAGACTGAATTGATTTCTAATCTTGAAGATGGAACTATTACTTTCTGCGATCATTCTACTTTTACTGATTTATGCCGAGGTGGACATATTCCGAATACTGGGATTATCAAAGCTGTAAAAATCATGAGTGTGGCTGGTGCTTACTGGAGAGGTGACGAGAAAAACAAACAGCTGACTCGTGTTTACGGAACTTCTTTCCCTAAACAAAAAGATTTAACTGAATACCTTGAACTTCTTGAAGAAGCAAAACGTCGTGATCACCGTAAATTAGGAAAAGAGCTTGAATTGTTTGCTTTCTCTCAAAAAGTTGGCCAAGGTTTGCCTTTGTGGCTGCCAAAAGGTGCCGCCTTAAGAGATCGCTTAGAGCAATTTCTAAAAAGAGCTCAAAAGAAAGCGGGTTACGAGCAAGTTGTTAGCCCACATATTGGTCAGAAAGAATTGTATGTAACTTCTGGTCACTATGCTAAATATGGAGCAGATAGTTTCCAACCAATTCATACTCCAGCAGAAGGTGAAGAGTTTTTATTAAAACCAATGAACTGTCCTCACCACTGTGAGATTTATAATGTAAGACCTTGGTCATATAAAGATTTACCAAAGCGTTATGCTGAATTTGGTACTGTATATAGATATGAGCAATCTGGAGAATTACATGGTTTAACTCGTGTTAGAGGGTTTACACAGGATGATGCACACATTTTCTGTACTCCAGAGCAATTGGATGAGGAATTCAAAAAAGTAATTGACCTTGTATTATATGTATTTGGTTCTTTAGGTTTTGAAAACTTCACGGCTCAAATTTCATTAAGAGATCAGGAAGACAGAGAAAAATACATTGGAACTGATGAAAATTGGGAAAAGGCTGAAAATGCAATTATCAACGCCGCAAAAGACAAAGGTTTAAATACTGTGGTTGAATATGGCGAAGCTGCTTTCTATGGTCCGAAACTTGATTTCATGGTTAAAGATGCTTTAGGAAGACAATGGCAATTAGGAACTATTCAGGTGGATTACAACTTACCTGAGCGCTTTGAATTAACTTACAAAGGTGCTGATAATGAATTACATCGCCCTGTTATGATTCACAGAGCTCCTTTTGGATCTATGGAACGTTTTATAGCAATTTTACTTGAGCATACAGCAGGAAATTTCCCACTTTGGCTAATGCCTGAGCAGGCTATTATCTTGTCTTTGAGCGAGAAATACGAAAATTATGCTAAAAAAGTTTTAGATTTGCTAGAAAATCACGAAATTCGCGCCCTAATTGATAACCGAAATGAAACTATCGGTAAGAAAATTAGAGATGCAGAAATGCAGAAAATTCCATTTATGCTTATCGTTGGTGAAGAAGAAGAGAAAAACGGTACGATTTCTATTCGTCGTCACGGACAGGAAGGAAAAGGAAATATAACAGTCTCTATCGAAGAGTTCGCTTCGATTGTAGACGAAGAAATAAAAAAGACATTAAAAGTATTTACAGTTTAACTTAAATTAGAAAGTCATAGCAATAAAAAGTAACAGAGGTTTTCAACCTCGAGTAGAGAAAAAAGATGCACACAGAATAAACAATCTTATTCGTGTTCCTGAAGTACGTCTTGTTGGTGAAAACATTGAACCTGGGGTTTTTAAAATCGCTGATGCGTTACGTTTAGCTGACCAATTTGAATTGGATTTAGTTGAAATTTCGCCAAATGCAGAACCACCGGTTTGTAAAATCATGGATTACAAGAAATTTGTTTACGAACAAAAGAAGCGTGATAAGGCATTAAAAGCTAAATCGTCTCAGGTTGTAGTAAAAGAAATTCGTTTTGGTCCTCAAACAGATGAACATGATTATGAATTTAAAAGAAAAAATGCTGAAAAGTTCCTAAAAGAAGGTGCTAAATTAAAAGCATTCGTTTTCTTTAAAGGCCGTTCAATCATCTATAAAGATCAAGGGCAGATTTTATTATTACGTCTTGCAACAGATTTAGAAGAATATGGTAAAGTTGAGGCTATGCCAGTTCTTGAAGGAAAGAGAATGATTATGTTCATTGCTCCGAAGAAGAAAAAATAGTTTCAGTTTGCAGTTTCAGTATTCAGTTTTGAACCTGAAACTGTAAACTTGAAACAAAAATATAAGTAAGTAAGAATAAATTAAAACACTAGGAAAAATGCCTAAAATGAAAACTAAATCTAGCGCTAAGAAACGTTTTAAAGTTACTGGCTCTGGAAAGATTAAAAGAAAGCATGCTTTTAAAAGTCACATCTTGACTAAAAAATCTAAAAAACGTAAATTAGCTTTGACACACTCAGCGCTAGTTCACAAAACTGATGAGAAAAGCATCAAACAACAATTAAGAATTATCTAATTATAAGTCAAAAGTTGAAAGTCATAAAGTTTAAAAGTCAGTAACTGACTTTAGACATTTGACTTTAGGACATTAGACTAAAAGATTTTCTTTAGGTTAAAAAATTATTTATATAACCTTGGAGTATGGCCATTAAGTTCCTTTGATTCAATTCAGGACGCCTGCTACAAAAACACATTAAAATTATGCCAAGATCGGTAAATTCAGTTGCTAAAAGAGCAAGAAGAAAAAAAATAATGAAGCAAGCCAAAGGTTTCTTTGGAAGACGTAAAAACGTTTGGACAGTTGCTAAGAACGCGGTAGAGAAAGCGATGAGCTACGCTTACCGTGATAGAAAACAGAATAAAAGAAACTTCCGTTCATTATGGATTCAACGTATTAACGCTGGAGCTAGATTAGAAGGAATGTCTTATTCTCAATTCATGGGAAAAGTTAAAGCTAACGGAATCGAATTGAACCGTAAAGTTCTTGCAGATTTAGCTATGAACCACCCAGAAGCTTTCAAAGCAATACTTAATAAAGTAAAATAAACGTTTTATAAACTCAATTTAGATTTTACTTACTTATCATAAAAAAACCATTCGTTCTCACGAGTGGTTTTTTGCTTTTACAGCTAATCTGATTTATCTTTAAAACATAATTTAAACATCTATGATTACTGCACTTTTAAATCATATACAAAAGTTTGTTTCATTAGAACCTGAAGAAATAGATCTTTTGGAATCGAGTATTCTTTCATCAAAAGTAAAAAAGAAAGATCATTTGCTAAAAGAAGGCCAGATTTGCCATACGATGTACTTCATCGCAAAAGGTTGTGCCAGACAGTATATAATTAATTCAAAAGGTATTGAACAAACCTTGCAATTTGGTATAGAAAACTGGTGGATGACTGATTATATAAGTTATCATAATAATGTTCCTTCACACTTTTATATCCAGGCAGTGGAAAATTGCGAAATCGTTGTGCTAGAAAAAAATGTTCTAGAATCTATTTTAGTACAGATTCCTAAATTGGAAAGGTATTTCCGTATTGTTTCCCAGAAATCATTTGGAGCTGCACAAATGCGTATTAAGTTTTTGTTTACGATGTCGGCAGAAGAAAGATATAATCATTTTAAAAACCAACAACCAGATTTCGTACAACGTGTTCCTCAATATATGCTTGCCTCCTATCTGGATTTTTCTGCAGAATTTATGAGTAAAATCAGAGCGGGAAAGGTCTGATTACATTTCTTGAAGTAGTTCAAGTTTTTAAGAGTATACATTACTGACCTTTGTAATGAACTTTTAAAACAATAAAAATGAAACCGAGAATCGTTATTCCGCAAGCAGCTCCAGAAGCTTATCAAGCGTTAGTAAATTTAGAAAAATATATTTCTTCTACATCATTAACTCCAGAACATAAAGAATTAATCAAAATTCGTGCTTCACAAATTAATGGCTGCGCTTACTGCATTAACATGCATACAGCTGATGCTAGAAAATATGGTATTACCGAACAAAGAATATACTTAATTAGCGCATGGCGTGAAGCTGATGTTTACACTGAAGAAGAAAAAGCAATTTTAGCGTTAACTGAACAAGTAACTTTAATCCCTAATCATGTTAGTGATGAAGTTTATCAAAATGCAGCGAGTTTATTTGATGATAAATATCTGGCAGAAATTATACTTGCCATTATCACAATTAACTCTTGGAACAGACTTGCCATTACAACAGGATTAAGAGCTGTATAATTTTTTATAAAGATTTTTTGTATGAAATTTTACTAAAGCAAAAACCCTCTCTTCAGAGGGTTTCTTTGTATATAGCTGTAAATGAGAATTAGGAAAAAAGTTTTTTGGCTCTTTTTGAAAATACCGTATTTATACGCTATGCCAGGAATCTGTAATTTTTATTTTTGGTTCATGATTCCGAAATACCAGTTTCTTTTTCTCTATTTAATTCTAATTTTTGTAATTGTTTTTTCTTGTCAGGAAGCCGCTTTTACAAAAAGTAAACCGGATATTTCAACGTATTCAATTTCTGAAAACAGCATTGAAAACGTTTCTTCTCAATCTATAAATTCCGACTCAAGATCAGAAGATTTTATAAAACTACAAAACGAGCTGATTTCATTAAAGCTATTAATAAATAATAGCAAGGACAACGAATTTAAAGAGAACGTACTTAGGTATATGAAATTAAATGACAGTATCAATAAAGTACAATTAAAAGAATACAACCAATTAGCTGCTAAATCAAATTCGAAAGCATTTAATCTAAAACTAGCCGCTTATAAAACGGAAAATGAACTTCAGCTTGAAAGGCAAAGAAACCGCACCATTACTTCTTATATCATAATTGGCTTTACGCTTAGTTTGGTTTTAGCCTTATACTTTTATTTTAGATCAAGGACTAATAAGGAAAAAATTGAAGCTGCTTATCAAAGCGAAATCAGAATTGCTAAAAAACTGCATGATGAACTGGCCAATGATATTTTCCACACTATGGCTTTCGCCGAAAACAAAAATCTTTCGGAAGTAGAAAACAAGGAACATCTTTTAAACAATCTCGAGGCGATTTATACAAGAACGAGAGATATTTCTAAAGAAAACAGTTTGGTGGTAACCAATGAAAAATTCGTGATTTATTTAAAAGAAATGATTTCGGGATTTAACACCTCAAATATTAATCTTCTAATAAATGGTCTCGATTCTATTTCTTGGAATCGTATAGAGAAAAATAAAAAAATTACGGTTTACAGGGTTCTTCAAGAGCTGTTGGTAAACATGAAAAAACACAGTCAGGCAACGTTAGCAGGCATCAATTTCAAGGAAGTCAATAAGAAAATCATGATTACTTATACGGATAATGGAAAAGGTGTTGCGATACAAGATTTAAGATACAATAACGGTCTTCAGAGTGTAGAAAACCGTATTCAGAATATACGGGGAGAAATCATTATCGATACCAATCCGGGGAATGGATTTAAGTTGTCTTTTAAATTCCCTTCATAAAAGATTAAAGCATTCCAGAATTCTTAAAATATGGAAAACCGTAAAGAAAGCGTACAGGAACTGCTAATTTTGATTTAATAAAACCCTTAAAATAAATTTTACTTTAGGTTATAATACAATTCTATGTTTAAAAAAGTTTTAGTTGCAGAAGATTTAGACAGTATCAGTTTGTCAATAGTTCAGGTTTTGGAAGAATTAGAAATCCCTGTAATTGATCACGTAAAATATTGTGACGATGGAATACTAAAAATAAAAAAGGCTTTACATGAAAAAGATCCTTATGATTTACTAATTACTGATTTATCTTTTAAAAATGATCATCGAAAAACTAATCTTTTAAATGGCGATCAACTTATCGAGGCAGTTAATGAAGTACAGCCAAAGATTAAAAAACTGGTTTTTTCTATTGAGGACAAATCATACCGCATCAAAAATCTTTTTAATGATTTAGGAGTTAATGCTTATGTTTCAAAAGGAAGAAATAGTATTGATGAACTGAAAGTTGCATTAAAAAGAACTTTTAACAATGAAGAAAGAATTCTTTCTTCCGATCTAGATTTCAACTTTAATGATAAATCCTTATTGGAAATTGAGCAATATGATATATATATTTTACAGCTTTTGGCAAAAGGATATATTTTAGAAAGCATTGCTAAAGAATTTAGAGAACGTTCGATTGTACCCAATGGCACAAGCAGTATCGAAAAAAGAATCAACAAGCTAAAAATATATTTTAAAGCAAACAACAATGTACATTTAATTGCTATCGCCAAAGACTTTGGTTTAGTTTAATTCTGAACAAATATTTATTGTGCTTATGAAACCAAAATACAAATTTAATTTCTCTAAAATCAACACTTCAAACAATAAGATTATTTTGAAAACCGTATTTCTTTGTCTTTTTCTATCCATAAGTTTCGCATTTGTTTCTGAAAAATCAGGCTGGCTTGAGGTTGAGTGGAAAATTGTTTTTATTCCAACTCTTCTCGTGTTACAAATTATAATTATATCTACTGCACTCAAAAACAGATATAAAAAACATTAAAAAAGCACTCCTAATTCCCTTTAAATATTTGTCGGTTTTATCTTAAAAAAAAACAATAATTTCTCCTGAGATAAAATCAAGAATTCATATATTTGACTTTTACCATTACATGAAAAACATTACAGGTTATTTGCTTTTACTGCTCATCACATTCCAGTCTTTTTCTCAAGTCAAAATTATTTCGTGGAATGTCGAAAATCTTGGAAAGTCAAAATCTCAATCTACTTTAAATTTTATTGCCAATACCGTTAATAATTATGATGTAATAGCCATACAAGAGGTTGTTGCTGGTTACGGAGGAGCTCAAGCTGTGGCACAACTTGTCAATTTACTCAATCAGAAAGGAACTAAATGGGATTACAGGATTAGTGATCCTACAAGCGGAAACAGTTATAAAAGGGAGCGATATGCTTTTATTTGGAAAACGAATAAAGTAAAACTTAAAGGTGATGCCTGGCTGGAGAAAAAATACAATCTCGAAATTGACCGTGAACCTTATTTTGCCACATTTGAAACTAATAAAAAGAATTTTACTTTGGTTAATTTTCATGCTATTACCAAAAGTAAACAACCTGAAACTGAAATTAAATATTTCAAATTTCTTCCAGCTGAATATCCAGATCTTAATTTAGTTTTTGCAGGAGATTTTAACTGTCCGGAATCGCATACCGTTTTTAATCCATTGAAAAAAATGGGGTATTCTTCTATGTTGAAAAAAGAAAAAACGACTTTAAAACAAAAATGTAAAGAAGATAATTGCCTCGCTTCTGAATTCGACAACATATTTTACAAGCCAAATACATTAAAACACATCAATTCGGGAACTATTTTATTCTATAAAAAGTTCGAATCTTTACAAGAAGCGAGAAAAATTTCAGACCATATTCCTATTTGGTTTGAATTTTCTTTGAACTAGATCTTATGTTTTTAGCTTTTTCTTTTTCGCTGCTGGAAATAAAACGTTATTTAAAATCAAACGATAACCTGGAGAATTAGGATGTAAGTCTAAAACTGTTGGCGGGTCGCCCACTTGATGTTGATAATCTTCAGGATCATGACCTCCAAAAAAGGTAAACATTCCTTTTCCTTTTTCGCCATGAATATATCTTGCTTCACCGTTTAATTCGCAAGTCCCCATCACTAAAACATTCGATTTTACAAGTGTTTCATTAAAAGAAGTAGTCTGCCCCATAAATCCTTTTACCAATTGTGTATGATTTTGACACAACATACTTGGAATTGGATCCCATTTTGCAGAATATTCCATCAATGTAAAATAGTCTTTTTCCATAGGAACTCTTCTTTTCCCAGTCATATCAATATCAGAGAATTCATAAACTTCAGGTCTTCTTTCTAAAATAAAATCTTTAAATGCAAAGGAATTCGAATAGTTTAATTTGGATTGATAATTGGATTCACTCGGATCGCCATCAAACATCGTTTCACAAATATCGACACCATCTGCTGCCAAAGCTATATCAAAACTATCTGTTGCAGAGCACATAGCAAACATAAATCCGCCGCCAATAACAAAATCACGTATTTTTTTTGCAACAGCACCTTTTTCTTCTGAAACTTTTGAATATCCTAATTTTGCGGCCAAAGCTTCAGCATCCTTCTTCTGTTCAATGTACCAAGGAGTATTTTTGTAAGCTGCATAAAATTTTCCATATTGTCCTGTAAAATCTTCGTGATGAAGATGAAGCCAATCATAAAGCAATAATTGATCACTTAAAACTTCTTCATCGTATATAGGTGTAAACGGAATTTCGGCATACGTTAATACTAAGGTTACAGCATCATCCCATGGTTGTTTTCCTTTTGGAGTATAAACCGCAATTTTGGGGGCTTTTTCAAGAATTACAGATTCCATATTTTGTGAAGGACTCGAAATATCATTTAAAATCGATGCTTCTTCACTATCCGACAATACTTCAAAACTCACTCCGCGAATTTTGCATTCTCTGCGAATTTCATCTGCATCAGGCAATAAAAATGAACCGCCTCTGTAATTAAGAAGCCAGCTTGCTTTATAATCGCGGCTCAAACACCAGTAGGTAATTCCGTATGCTTTTAAGTGATTTTGCTGTGTGGTTTCATCCATTGGAAGCAATAGAAACGATGCTTTAACATTAAATGATAACAGCAGTATAAAAATGCAGACTAAACTTTTTCTCATCAGAAAATTATTTTAGTAAAGATATAAAGGAAGGAGCCAAAAACCCAATAGAATAAGAGGATTTATGACTAAACAAAACGTTAAATAGATTAAAACGCTTACTTTGCTTGTTAATTTTATAAAAAACAGGTAAAAATACGTAAACTATAGAAAGATTTTCTGCCTAAATTTGAAATCCTGAATCGGAATACTAATCGAGGAAAAACCACAATTATGAAACTTAACCAAAGTAAAGACCAGCAAAAAGGATTAAACATTATGCAAAAAATAGGTATTGGGGTACTTATTATTACAATCGTTTTTTATTATGTTCTATCAATTCAGTTTTTGACAAGCTAAATTACAATGTTAAAACTGCAATTTCGTTCTGAATAGCATACACAACCAAACCGGCAATATTTCTGGATTCAGTTTTTAGCAATAAATTATTACGATGTCCTTCTACAGTTCGCGGACTCAAGAAGAGATGTTCTGCAATTTCTGAAGTTGTTTTTTGCTTACAAATAAGCTGTAAAATTTCAATTTCGCGTGGAGAAAGAAAACTGGTTTCCAGATTGCCTTTTGTTGAATTTTTTGAAGAAACAATCGTTTCCTGAATTGTTTTCAAAACACTTTCGTTGTAATAAAAACCTTTTTTATTGACTTCATTGATTGTTTTGATCAAATCTTTTGGAGTAGTATTTTTTATTAAATACGCCACAGCTCCAACTTGAATCATATTGGCAATAAAAGATTTAGTATCATAACTCGTTAAAGCTATAATTTTTATATCGGGATATGATTTTCTGATAATTTTTGTGGCTTCAACGCCATTAAGAATCGGCATTTTTAAATCCATAATGATAATATCGGGTTTTACCTCGCTATTATCCAATTTGGTAATGAGTTCTTCTCCGTTTGAGGCTTCAAAAATAATCTCAATATTTTCCTCTCTCTGCAATAAAAAAGCTATTCCTTTCCGGAACAAAACTTCGTCATCGACTAAAGCAATTTTGATCAGGGCATTCATTTTTTTTTGTTTTTGGTCGTTTTGGTTTACCGAAAGTACAAAATATGAATTAATAAAAATGAAATAACCTTATTTTATTGATGTTAAAGAGCGATTATTTCCTGTTTTTATCTTAAAAAGTAAAATTTACCGCAATGCCTTTGCCTATTTGTGAGTCAAATTTAATGGTTCCGTTTAAAAAAGATACTCGGCTGTCTATGTTTTTCATTCCCAGACCTTTTTGGTTTTCGAGGTTACTGCTGTCAAAACCAATCCCATTATCTTCATAATGACAGGTATTGGTTCCATTGTCATTTGTAAAAGCAATCCATATTTCGCTTGCTTTTCCATGACGAAGCGAATTATTCATCAATTCTTGCAGTATTCTGAAAATATGCAAGTGGCGATCTATATCTTTCTGATCAAAATCAATTTCGTTTTTATAATGCGTTTTTACTGATTTACTACTTTCAAATTCTTCACACAATTCTTCAACTCCAGCATTTAATCCAAATTTTTCAAAAACAGGCGGAAGTAAATTATGGGCAATTTTTCTGGAATTTTCCAACGCTTTTGCTGTTAAATTAATGATGTTCTCAGTAATTTCATTGGTTTCGTCGGTTGTTAAATTTGGAGCAGAAAGCAAATGAGTGTTTAGCGAAACGATATTTAATTTTGAACTAATATCATCATGTAAATCTTGTGCTATACGTTTACGTTCTTCTTCTTGAGTTACAATAATCGCATGAAGCTGTTCCTTTTGGTATTGTAATATCAAATCTTTCTTTTCAAGTTCTTTTTGAATAATTTTTTTTCTTGAGAAATAGAAAAATATAATCAATATGATGGCAACTATTATTAAAAACAGTGAAATGTAGAGAATTATAGCGACAAGTTCTTTTTCTGGAATTGAATGAGTAGTCATATTGCAATAAGAGGATCGTATTAAGTTAGTAGGGTCTTTTTGAAAAAACTTTTTATCCAATCATATAATATAAAGAGTTGATAAATGACCATTAAAAAAGCATTTAGTTTCCAGCTTAAGTACTTTAGATCATCACTAAGCCCTAAAGAAAGGTTTCCTATTATAAACAAAACAGTGCTTGCCAATAAATAAATCACAATACCAACAGTAACGTAATAATAGGTTTTAGTTTCTGTAAGCATATTGTAAAAATGAAGCAAGGCAAAAACCACAATAAGAAGTGATGTAAAAGTGATTTCGAACAAATTAAATTTAAAAAACTCTGCAGAATCTATAATAAGCTGTGTTGTTAACACTAATAATCCAACAGCTAAACAAGATTTTACGAATATCTTTTGGCTTTTAATCTGCATTAATGAATTGTAAAACATTCCCAGTAATATCATTTGTCCAATAAAAAATAGATTTACAACTATTAAATTTTTAATTCCCAAATGATATAACAGTTCCATAGAAAACTGCATTGTAAATGAAAAAGCCAAATAACACACAAAAAAAACATTAGCTTTTTCCTTTCGGAAAAAGCTATATGAATAGAGTATTAGATTTAATAATAAAATCAAATAACCTGAATATATTAAAAAATCATCCATTTTTTAGATACATAAAAAATCAATATGGCGGACTAGGGCGTGTACCGTCATATACTACTTCTTCAGCCTCTTCCCCAGCTCTGGCACTTATACCGTTTGAAGCACCAACTCCGTAAACATCAATGTATTTACCTGCGTCATCTTTTTCTGCTCCTACAAAAAATAAGTTTTTTTCGCCTTCATCGTTTATACCTAAATAGGCACGAACGGCTGTGGTCTCTAGTTTTAAAACATTTTCTAAAGTTTCTCTAGGAATTAGAAATCCTTTTACTTTTTGAACCCCTCTGGCAGTTTCAATGGTACTGACACTTTCGTCGTATCTTTTTTCCCATTCTTTAGCAATAGACAATGGAACTTTAATAGGTCCTGGAAAGATTTCTTCACTCATAGTTTTAAAGAATTTAAAAGTTAGTTAATTGTTTATGGTCTTGCTAAACTACCGAATTAATTTTTATGTAAGAAATATTATTCTGTAAATTATGCCAATATTCTAATAAAAGTTAAACAAAAAAAAGTCTTTGTAAGAACGTATTTACAAAGACTTTTTTAGAAATTAATTTTATTTGGAATTAAAACGGAACATCGCTGTCATCGTCGTCATCATTTAGGTTACTGCCGAAAGCTTCATTTGCAGAAGGCAGATTTTTAGTGATAAACGGATTGTCATCGTGATTCATTTTAGATGGAAGATCATCATAACCTCCTGTAAATTCTTCTAAGTTGTCGAACTTTCCTAAATGACCTAAGAATTTCAAACGTATATTTTCAAGTCCACCGTTACGGTGTTTGGCTATAATAAACTCTGCCTGACCTGTTGTTGATGATTGTTCATCATCATCCCATTCTTCAATTTTATAATATTCTGGACGATAAATAAACGATACAATATCGGCATCCTGCTCAATCGCTCCAGATTCACGAAGATCCGAAAGAAGCGGACGTTTACTAGATCCACGGGTTTCAACAGCACGGGATAACTGTGAAAGTGCAATTACTGGTACGTTTAACTCTTTTGCCAATGCTTTTAGGTTTCGCGAAATAGTCGAGATTTCCTGCTCACGGTTTCCTCCTCCTTTACCACTACCTCCCGCAGTCATTAACTGCAAGTAGTCAATAATGATTAATTTAATTCCGTGCTGTGATGCCAAACGACGGCATTTTGCACGTAAGTCGAAAATTGAAAGCGATGGCGTATCATCAATAAATAATGGTGCTTTTTCTAAATCTTTTACTTTAGTACTCAGCTGTTCCCATTCGTGTTTTTCTAATTTACCAGTTCTTAATTTTTCCGAAGACAATCCAGTTTCAGAAGAAATAAGCCTTGTAATTAACTGAACAGATGCCATCTCAAGAGAAAAAATCGCTACCGCATGTCCAAACTGAATACTAACATTTCGCGCCATCGAAAGTACGAATGCTGTTTTACCCATACCCGGACGTGCCGCAATAATAATCAAATCCGAAGGCTGCCATCCTGAAGTTACTTCATCTAATTTTTCAAATCCGGTGGCAATACCACTCAAACCTTCTTTACCGGCAATTTCTTCAATACGTTTTTTGGCTTGAAGAACCAAACTCTGTGCTGTTTCAGAACTACGCTTGATATTTCCTTGTGTTACTTCATACAACTTGGATTCAGCTTTATCTAGCAAATCGAAAACGTCTGTTGTTTCATCATACGATTCTTCGATAATTTCCGAAGAAATTCGAATCAAACTTCTTTGAATAAATTTTTGAAGAATAATACGTGAGTGAAACTCAATGTGTGCAGAAGAAGCGATCTTCTGTGTAAGCTGAATTAAATAAAAATCACCTCCAGCCAAATCCAGCTTTCCGTTTTTCTTTAACTGAGTCGAAACAGTCAAAATATCAATTGGCTGTGTTTCGGTAAAGAGCTGTAAGATTGCTTCAAAAATATGCTTATGTGCATCTTTGTAAAAAGCATCGGGCTGTAAAATATCAATTACATCATCTACTCCCTTTTTATCAATCATCATCGCTCCAAGCACGGCTTCTTCTAAGTCAATTACTTGAGGAGGAAGCTTACCTTTTTCGAGATTAATAATAGTGGTTTTATCTACCTTTACAGGGTTTACATTTTTGAAATTTTCCATATAGCGAAAGTAACAAAATTTAAAAAAATAATGTCAGCTAGTTATAACTATTATATTGTTTATAAATTCATTCAGGTTGTTCATAACCAAAAAAAAATCCGAAACCGCAGGGCTTCGGATCTTTTAATCATATCTTATGAATTTACTCTTTAAACTCGCCCATATTACTGTATTTGTCCATTCTTTGGGCAATTAACTGGGCTGTTGATAAGTCTTTTAATTCATTATATCCTTTAGTAATATATTCCGCTACGGTTTTAAAAGTAGTTTCTCTGTCATAATGTGCTCCACCAAGTGGTTCAGGAATTACGTCATCAACTAATTTTTGCTTTTTCATGTCAGATGAAGTCAGTTTTAAAGCTTCAGCAGCACGTTCTTTGTACTCCCAGCTTTTCCATAAAATTGACGAACATGATTCTGGAGAAATTACAGAATACCAAGTGTTTTCTAACATATAAACTTTGTCTCCAACACCAATTCCTAATGCTCCACCTGAAGCTCCTTCACCTACGATAATCGTAATGATTGGTACTTGCAGACGAACCATTTCGAAGATGTTTCTTGCGATTGCTTCTCCCTGCCCTCTTTCTTCTGCTTCAAGTCCTGGATATGCACCTGGAGTATCTACTAAAGTAAGAACTGGAATTCCGAATTTCTCTGCCATTTTCATTAAACGCAAAGCCTTACGGTATCCTTCTGGATTTGCCATACCGAAATTACGGTATTGACGTGTTTTTGTATTATATCCTTTTTGCTGACCAACGATCATAAACGACTGTCCGTTTACTTTTCCAAGTCCGCCTACCATAGCTTTATCATCTTTAAAACCTCTGTCTCCGTGAAGTTCTAAGAAAGTATCTCCACAGATCGCTTTAATGTAATCTAAAGTATACGGTCTGTTTGGGTGTCTTGATAATTGTACACGCTGCCAAGCAGTAAGGTTTTTATATATATCTTTCTTAGTTTGCTCTAATTTCTTGTTGATTTCTTTACAAGTAGGTGTAACATCAACATCAGATTCTTTTCCAATTATGACACACTTTTCTAACTGTTCTTCAAGTTCTTTTATTGGAAGCTCAAAATCTAAATATTCCATGGATTTTTGAATTTTGTTTTTAAATCGAACCGCAAATATAAAAATATTATAGTATTCGTATAATTAATTCGTACTTAAAATATAATAATGTAATTTAAAAATAAGATTTATATTACTATTTTTCTTTGTTTTGATAATGTTTGAAAACGCCGTTTAGAATAACCGTTATAATAATTATTACTGCCCCTATATAAAATTCGACGCTCATTTTTTCTTTTCCTCCCAAAATGAAATATGCCAGAACAATTCCGTAAACTGGCTCTAAATTAGTGGTTAACATTACGGTGTATGGCGTTAATCGCTGCATTACTTTTACCGAAGCTGTAAATGCGTACGCCGTACAAATCGATGCCAAAATCAATAATAAAACCCAGTTATTTAAAGACATTTGAAAGAAATCAGCAGTGAATTTTCCTTGAATCAAAAAATAAATCGTGATAAAGAAAACGCCCGCTCCAAATTCATAAAAAGTAATAACGGAAGGTTCGTGATCTGAGATTAATTTTCCGTTCATTAAAGTAAATAAAACTCCCAAAATAATGGCTGCCAATGCATAATATACTCCCGTAAGGTATTTTATTTCAACTTGCAGTATCAAACCTAAACCTGCAATAATAACAAGTCCGAAGAAAACTTCATACCAAAGCACTTTTCGTCCGTAAAATAAGGGTTCTAACAAAGAAGCAAAAAATGCCCCTAAAGAAAAGATCGAAAGCGTAATAGAAACATTGGAAACATGTATTGCTTTAAAAAAGAAAATCCAATGCAATGCAATTAATAATCCAACGAAAATTAATTTAAAAAATTCTTTTACAGGAACTTGGAAAGACTGTTTTTTAAAGGCGATAAATCCACCTAAAAAAATCATGGCAATCAGCATTCTGTACCAAACTAGATTTTCGGCATCAATAGTAATCAAAGCACCTAAAATGGCTGTAAAACCCCAGATAAAAACAATTAAATGAAGATTTAAATAACTTTTTAAATTATCGTTTCGCATTACGTAATAAGTAAACTGCCAGAATTCCGAAAACAATATTTGGGAACCAAACAGCTAATAAAGGTGAGAAAGTCGATTTTTCGGCAAGTGTCCCGAATATTTTATCAAAAAATACAAATGAAAACGCAATCGCAATTCCTATCGCAAGGTTCATTCCCATTCCGCCACGACGTTTCATTGAAGAAACCGAAACCGCAATAATTGTCAAAATAAAAGCCGAAACTGGAATACTGTATTTTTTATAAAGCACCACTAAATAGGTATTGATGTTTCCGGAACCTCTTTTTCTTTCTTTTTCGATAAAATCAATCAGCTTACCTAAAGTCAATGTTTCAGCGATGTAAACAACAGGAGTTAAATCAGCCAGTTCGAATTTAAATTTTTCTTTTTTCTCTGGCACTTTTTCAATAACATCATTTAACTCTCCAAGCGTTCTTTTGGTATAATCGTATAAAATATAGGTTTTCGCTTTCGGATCCCATTTAATACGGCTTGCTGTGATTTTATAGGTTAATTTTTCTTTTTCGAAATGTTCTAATGTAAAATTAAAAGCGGTTTTAGACTCTTCATTAAAACTGTTTACGAAAATAAAATCGTGATCGTTAATTTGTCTGTAAACATTGGTGTTTTCACCCCGCATGAGTTCTTTACCGCCACCTTTTAAATACGTATATCTAAAGTTATTGTAACCTTCACTAGCTGCCGGTACAATAAAAAATCCCATTAACAATACAAAAAGCGAAACAATTGTTGCTCCTATAATATAAGGACGAAGAAAACGTGTAAATGAAATACCTGAGCTTAGAATGGCAATGATTTCGGTATTATTAGCCAATTTCGAAGTAAACCAAATTACCGATAAAAACAAAAATATCGGGAATAAGGAGTTGATAAAGTAAATGGTAAAATTGTAATAATAGAACGCAATATCCATAAACGGAATCTTGTTTTCGAGCATCTTGTTTACTTTTTCAGAAACGTCGATTACAATCCCGATTGGTGCAAACAAAAGAAGCATCACAGAAAAAGTTCCGAGATATCTTTTTAAGATGTATTTATCTATTATTGACAGCATATTTAAATTATGAATTATGAATTATAAATTATGAGTTAATGAATTGCGCCAACAGCTAATTCATAACTCATAATTCATAACTCTTTTAAAGTCTTTGACTCATATTTTTAACCATCATTTCTTTCCATGGCCTAAAATCTCCGGCTAAGATATGTTTTCTGGCTTCACGAACCAACCACATATAGAAACCAAGATTATGAATTGTGGCAATTTGTTTTCCTAAATATTCGTTGGCCGCAAATAAGTGACGTAAATAGGCTTTAGAATATTCTGTATCAACAAAAGTATGTCCCATTTCATCAATTGGAGAAAAATCAGCTTCCCACTTTTTGTTTTTAATATTGATCGTTCCGTTTGCGGTAAACAACATACCATTTCTTGCATTACGGGTTGGCATAACGCAGTCGAACATATCAATTCCTAACGCAATATTTTCTAATATATTGATTGGAGTTCCCACTCCCATTAAATAACGTGGTTTGTCTTCTGGAAGGATTTCGCACACTACTTCTGTCATAGCATACATTTCTTCTGCAGGTTCACCAACAGAAAGTCCGCCAATTGCATTTCCTTGTTGTCCAGAATTAGCAATATATTCAGCCGACTGGCGACGCAGATCTTTATATGTACTTCCTTGAACAATTGGAAAAAACGTTTGCTCATATCCATATTTATAAGGAACTTTCTCCAAATGATTAATGCAACGATCTAACCAACGATGCGTCATATGCATAGAACGCTGTGCATAACGGTAATCACAAGGGTAAGGGGTACATTCGTCAAATGCCATAATAATATCAGCACCAATGGTACGCTGAATTTCCATTACATTTTCTGGAGTAAAAAAGTGGTACGAACCGTCGATATGCGATTTAAACTTCACACCTTCTTCTTTAATTTTTCTATTTGAAGAAAGAGAATATACTTGATATCCGCCAGAATCAGTCAAAATATTGCGATCCCAATTCATGAATTTGTGCAATCCTCCTGCTTTTTCAAGAATTTCAGTCTGCGGACGTAAATATAAATGGTAGGTGTTTCCTAAAATAATATCAGGATTTATTTCTTCTTTAAGTTCTCGCTGATGCACTCCTTTTACAGAAGCAACCGTTCCAACGGGCATAAAAATAGGAGTTTCTATAACTCCGTGATCTGTAGTAATACTTCCCGCTCTCGCTTTCGACTGCGGATCTTTCTGTAATAAATCAAACTTCATAAATTCGTTTTTCTCCCTATCGTTCGGGACGGCAAAGATAAACCAATTTGAGGAAAATTTAAGTAGAAAATTTGTCAATTAGATAATTATAAAAATCGATATTCCATTTATTCCAATTTTTCATACTTCAAATCATTATTTTTAAATAGCTCTTCATTTTTTAATTCTCTAACCTTTGAAAAATAAACTATCAAAATCATTATAAATGGTGATGCCGAGTAAAAATCATGAATCTATTTTTGCTTCACACTTTTTAATTTTAATATATATGGGATTAGCAGAAAAAAGATTAGCAGAATCGATTAAAACAGAAAAACTTCCAGCTTTTGAACAAAAACTATACGAACGCTCAGGCTATAATATTACGGTAGATATTGACTGGGCAACTTTTACAGCTTATGATGAATATCCATTATCAAGATTAGACATTGTATTTGATGATATCGAATCGTTTGTAAAAAAAATCTGCAGCGATGAAATAGGAAAAGAAGCTTTAAAAGAAAGTATGTCGATTATCAAACTAACAAACACTGACGACAGCAATGAGGTAAAAATGGAATTAAAAGATTCTACTCTATTCTTAAATTTTCAACTGGCAGGATCAACTTTCAGTTCTTTTACTGATTCACAGATTGCCAGTTATGTGGAAGGAAAATTATAATTCTTGATTTGGAATTTGGAATTTTAAAAAATTGGAACTTTCACAAAACATGTAAAAGGTAGAATTCCCAAACGTAATATTATAACATTCTCAAAACATGAATTATATAATTTTACAAAGCATAAAGAGATAACCAACTACGTTATTTCGACTTGCTTTAGCCATTATTAAAACCGTAGGATTATGAAAAATTCTGAAAAAACGAATGAGAATGAAATCGAACGCAATCTGGATGAAATGAATTATCCGGCCAGCGAAGACATTTACAACAATGAAGATAAATTAGAAGATATTGACGCTGATGAAATTTCTACCGATAAAACCATCACTCAAAATAATAATGAATGGAAACAGAATAGCGACAAACTAGGAAACGATTTAGACATTCCCGGCTCTGAACTTGATGACCAACAAGAAGAAATTGGTTCTGAAGACGAGGAAAACAACTATTACAGCGAAGGTGACAACTGATGCTGTTTTTACTTATAAAAAAATTGTATTTAAAAGTCCTGCCTAAACGCAGGACTTTTTTATTAACAATTTTTTTTTTTCAGGATTGAAAATAAATTGTAAAAACCACACTTATTAAGGACTCAAAGACGAAACGGTCGTTATATTTTTTTAATTAATGTAAGAAAATCGGCTAAATTTAACAATTGCTGTAAAACTAAAGCAGAAAATCATTTGTCTTCCCGCAAAATAAAAATTACTTTTGCTACCAGTTTAACTTTTACATATAAAATGAAGCCTAACACACAACAATTAAGCGATTTAACGATCCAGGTAAGAAGAGATATTCTTAGAATGGTACATGCTGTCAACTCAGGTCACCCAGGTGGATCATTAGGTTGTACTGAATTTTTGGTAACATTATACCAAAATATTATGGAACGTAAAGAAGGTTTTGACATGGACGGAATTGGAGAAGATATCTTCTTCCTTTCAAACGGACATATTTCACCAGTATTTTATAGCGTTTTAGCTCGTAGCGGCTATTTCCCAATTTCAGAACTTGCAACCTTTAGATTATTAAACTCTCGTTTACAAGGACACCCTACAACTCACGAAGGATTACCTGGAGTTCGTATGGCTTCTGGATCATTAGGACAAGGTTTATCTGTTGCTCTTGGTGCGGCTCAAGCTAAAAAATTAAATGGTGATAAACATTTAGTTTTTACATTACACGGAGATGGAGAGTTACAAGAAGGACAAAACTGGGAAGCTATCATGTATGCTTCTGCTAAAAAAGTAGACAACCTTATTGCAACTGTAGACGTTAATGGAAAACAAATTGACGGAACAACTGATGAAGTTTTAGCAATGGGAAGCCTTCGTGCTAAATTTGAAGCTTTCGACTGGGATGTTTTAGAAATTGCAGAAGGAAACAATATCGATGCTATTATCGCAGGATATACAGATGCTAAATCAAGAACCGGAAAAGGAAAACCAGTTTGTGTACTATTACATACAGAAATGGGCAACGGAGTTGATTTTATGATGCACACTCATGCTTGGCATGGTAAAGCTCCAAACAACGAGCAGTTAGAAAACGCTCTTGCTCAAAACTATTCTGCAGATCAGGTTGACTATTAAAAAGTGTGCCGTTTCAGTGTTGGGTTTTCAGCTTAGAATCCCAAGTTACTTAGAAGCTTAGCATCTCAAAAAATAAAAAATGAAAAAATATACAAATACAGGAAGTAAAGATACTCGTTCTGGTTTTGGAGCGGGAATGACTGAATTAGGTCAAAAAAACGAAAATGTAGTAGCATTATGTGCTGACTTAATCGGATCATTAAAATTTGATGATTTCAAAAAGAATCACCCAGAGCGTTTTTTCCAAATTGGTATCGCAGAAGCGAACATGATTGGAATTGCAGCAGGTTTAACAATTGGAGGAAAAATTCCTTTTACAGGAACTTTTGCTAACTTTTCTACCGGAAGAGTTTACGATCAAATCCGTCAGTCTGTTGCTTATTCAGATAAAAACGTAAAAATTTGTGCTTCTCACGCTGGTTTAACACTAGGTGAAGACGGTGCCACACACCAAATCTTAGAAGATATCGGGTTAATGAAAATGTTACCTGGTATGACTGTAATCAATACTTGCGATTACAACCAGACAAAAGCTGCAACTTTAGCTTTAGCAGATCACCACGGTCCTGCTTATTTACGTTTCGGGCGTCCAGTTGTACCTAACTTCACACCTGCTGATGAGCCTTTCGTAATTGGAAAAGCAATCATGTTAAATGAAGGAACAGATGTTACTATTATTGCAACAGGACATTTAGTTTGGGAAGCACTTATCGCAGCTGAAGCTCTTGAAGCAAAAGGAATTTCTGCTGAAGTAATCAACATCCATACTATTAAACCTCTTGACGAAGAAGCTATTTTAAAATCTGTGGCTAAAACCAAATGTGTAGTTACGGCAGAAGAACACAACTACCTTGGAGGTCTTGGAGAAAGTGTTTCTGGAGTATTAGCTTTAAACAATCCAACGCCACAAGAATTTGTAGCAGTTAAAGATAGTTTTGGAGAATCTGGAACTCCTGAGCAATTAATGGAGAAATACAAGTTAAACAACCAAGCAATTGTTGAAGCTGTAGAAAGAGTAATCAAAAGAAAATAATTCATTTTCTCATCTCATAAAAAAACCTCGAAATTCACATTTCGAGGTTTTTTATTTTATGGTCTTTTTTCTTATCCATTATTTAATTGTGAAATAGAATTTTTAGTTTCATATAAAGACAAAAAAAACCTCAAAATTGAATTTTGAGGTTTTCTATTTCTAATTAATCCTTGAAACTATTTTTTCTGATAAGGATATGTTTTATCTAAATGTATTCTTAATCTTCCCGCCGCAGTATAATCTTCATCCACAAACTTCTTAGGATTTGATATAGATTCTGGCTGAGAAGGATCTGTAAGAGCACCTGTTGGTCTTCTCGGAATTCCTCTAGGTTCAGTTTCATCTGTATTTGGTGTATTTGGATTGTCTACAACCGGATCCCAAGGATAATATGTACTTATACCGTAATTAAACCCATTAACAATACCAACTTGTCCTGCAGGTTTTGTCAATTCATAATACGTTGAAAATCCATCACCATCATCATCTGTATCTACAAAATCAGCAATACCATCGCCATCAGTATCATCTGTAAAACCAGCTGGCGGAGTTGGGAATCTTGATGTATCTCTTACATCATATAGATAACCATCTTTATTAATATCTTCATCTACATCAAAAACACCATCAAAATCATGATCCAATCGCTGCAGGTTAAACAATTTAAAACTAAATACCAAACAAGAATACGAAGGTATATCTCCAACTCCACCACCGTAATATGCTAATCCTGAAGGCAGGAACATAACCCCAGCTCCGTAATTATCATAGGTAATTGAACCATCTGCGCCAGTTGTTGAAGTTCCAGTTTTAAATTTAGGAAAAATTTCACCCCATCCATCTATTACAGATGAAGCAGCATGCATATACAATTCAAAACTTCTCGCGACTCCATAAGAAGAATCAAAAACTTTTCCATTTAATAAAGTTCCTTCATAAGAAGCAGAAATTCGATCTGTGTTTGTAGGTGCTAATCCTGTTCCTTCTCTTAAACTCAAATAATATACATCATAATTAACATCATGATTGTAAACTTTTCTGGTCTGCAACGGATAAACTTTTTGATCCCAGATAGAAACCTGAGTCCCACCCGCAGGAATCTTAGTTATTTTAATATCATAATTAGCCGTAACTTCTTCAATATAATGGGTTTTTAAATATGCCTCAATAGAGTCTTTGTCTGCTTTATACTGCTCCTTATAATCTCTCAAAGGAACTGTTTCAGGATCATCATGATCTTTATTACAAGAAACCATTGCAATACCTGCAAGTAATAAAACAAAGTAATATTTAAATTTATTCATTATTGTTATTTTTTTAGGTGCGCAAGATACAATATTGATTTATTTTTGTAAAGAATTTAACTTGGATTTTAGAAAAATTATGAGGATAGATAAATACCTGTGGTGCGTACGTTATTATAAGACCAGAAATATGGTAACCGAGGCCTGCAAAAAGAATCAGGTTACTGTAAATGGGCAGGTTGCAAAACCATCGAAAGAAGTTTTTCCTACCGACCGAATTACCTTTAGAAAAGATCAGATTACCTATATAATAACTGTACTGGATATTCCAGAAAATCGTGTTGGAGCAAAACTTGTCGATATTTATCGTAAAAACGAAACTCCGCCTGAAGCATTCGAACATTTAGAAATGCTGAAACTTTCTAAAGAACATTATCGCAGAAGCGGTACAGGAAGGCCTACCAAAAAAGATCGTCGTGATATTGACGACTACGGAAATGATTTTATTGACGACGACGACGAGATTTAGAAAATTAATTATCAATTTTTAAAAATTTCAAATTCCAAAGTAATCCATATTCAATAATGAAATCCCAATTTCAAACTACGAGATTGGATTTGAAACTTGGAATTTGGAATTCCATCATTGATTTTCATCAGTGATTTTTAATCCCAAAAAATGGAATTTGGAATTTAAATTTTGGAATTTATTATTTGTACATTAGCCAAAAAATTACATCATGAGCAAGAATATCATCTTAACCAATCAGGAAATCGAACACAAAATAAAACGTATCGCGTATCAGATTTACGAAACATTTGTTGACGAAGAAGAAGTTGTAATTGCCGGAATTGCTTCTAGCGGTTCTATTTTTGCTCAAAAAATTGCTTCGGCTTTAAAAGATATTTCTACTTTAAAAGTTTCACTTTGCGAAGTAAAAGTCGACAAACAGAATCCGCAACTGCCAATTCAGACTTCTTTAACAAAAGAAGAATATGCCAACAAAGGATTAGTTTTGGTTGATGATGTATTAAATTCTGGAACTACCTTAATATATGCAGTCCGTCATTTCTTAGATGTACCACTTAAAAAATTCAAGACTGCAGTTCTAGTTGACCGAAACCATAAAAAATATCCTGTAAAAGCTGATTTTAAAGGAATTTCTCTTTCAACATCACTATTAGAACACGTTCAGGTTGTTTTTGATGAAAACGGAGACAATTACGCCTTCTTAAGCTAATATTGCCAATATATCGTTTACCGTATCTTCGACTGTTTTATGATCAACCGACACTTTATGCTGTGCATGGTTGTAATAAAAACTTCTGTCGAACAAATGCTTCGCGATAAATTCTTTCATTTCCTCTTCATTCATATCAGCAATTAACGGGCGCTTGCTTTTGTTATGCACTAATCTATTATATAAAGTCTCAATCGAAGCTTTTAAATAAACTGAAATTATATCATCTCGTTGCAATAACAAATGATTATTGGCATAACATGGGGTTCCTCCGCCTAAACCAATAATGTAATTTTCTGAAGATTGAAGCAATTCTAGAAACATTTCATGCTCTAATTTTCGAAAATAGATCTCTCCATGCTTTTCAAAAATCTCTTTTATGGACAAATTTGCTCTTTTTTCGATGCAAATATCTAAATCCAAAAACGGAATATTGGTAATTTTTGACAGATTTTGGGCGATCGTTGACTTTCCGCATCCCATATATCCTAATAAAACGATTTTTTTCATTTCAATAAAACCCTATAAACTAGGGCGTTGTAAAAGTTAATTAAAAAAAGACAAAATTATAATAAAAACGCTTGCAAATTATAAAATAAACTCCGTATATTTGCACCCGCATTCAAGAAATTAAATGACTCGATAGCTCAGTCGGTAGAGCACATCACTTTTAATGATGGGGTCCTGGGTTCGAGCCCCAGTCGGGTCACAAATTTTGTAATAAACAAATTAAATTTCTTGAAAGCAATGACTCGATAGCTCAGTCGGTAGAGCACATCACTTTTAATGATGGGGTCCTGGGTTCGAGCCCCAGTCGGGTCACAAAAAGGTCGAGTAATTTAATTTACTTGACCTTTTTCATTTTTAGGCCATGTGGAGAAACGGTAGACTCGCCATCTTGAGGGGGTGGTGCTCGTAAGGGCGTGAGGGTTCAAATCCCTCCATGGTCACGCAACGGGACAAAGAAGATTTTTTCTGCTTTGTCCCGTTTTTCTTTGAGGTTAAATTTCTTTTCATCGTACGTTTCAAAAATCTCAAAAGAGAATAATAATTCCAAAAGCATTAGGAAGTTCAACTCTGCATCAGCATTTAAAAAATAAAAATATATTTCACTGCAAAATAAGCAGTTAGAACCATAAGGTAAAATTTATTTAAAATTCGCCTTAAAAAAGTACCGTTAAGCTAAAATAAGACCTTATATTTGCACCCTCATTGAAGAAATGAAGACTCGATAGCTCAGTCGGTAGAGCACATCACTTTTAATGATGGGGTCCTGGGTTCGAGCCCCAGTCGGGTCACAAAAGGTTGAGTAATTTATTTTACTCAGCCTTTTTTTGTTTTAAGCTAAACTATTACCAATATCTTTAAGTAACCCGTTTAAGCATCCCACATACAAAGCGAAATTCAACAGCAAATAATCCTAATTATTTTACGTATAATTCTTTCAAAAAAGCAGAACTTTCTTAAATTCGTTTTCGAATAATTAATCACTAATCCCAAATTAGTTTTATGAAAAACCTACTACTTGTATCATTTCTTATGATCAGCTGCTCGATCTGGGCACAATCTGCAACTGCTTATTTTGACAAAGCTTTCAAAAAAGCCGAAGCTGGAAATCACAAAGGCGCCATTGCCGATTACAACAAAGCCATCAGCATGAATTCGAAATTTGTTGAAGCCTACCAAAACAGAGGTGTCGCAAAATTCAAATTAAAAGATTACAAAGGCGCTTTGGCTGATTTTAGCAAAACAATCGATCTTGACAGCATGAATGCCGATGCGTATACGGGTCGTGCCAATGTAAACTTTACGCTTTCAAATTTTAATGAAGCAATCGAAGACTGTACCTCATCACTTGGCTTAAATCCTAAAGATTATATCGCTTACAATTTAAGAGGACTTGCCTACAATAAAATTGGAGACAAGAAAAACGCTTGTGCTGATTTTTCTAAAGCAATCGAGCTTGGCAGTAAAAGTGCCGCTGTGAATAAAGCTTCGATATGCAAATAACATTTTTAAAAATAATTCAAACAAAAAGCGCAAAGTTTTTGACTTTGCGCTTTTTTCATAATCGAATTTTCACCTAAATATATTCCTTAATTTTTTCTACAGAAGTTCTTTTTTTTCAGAAGTAAAAAAGAATATTTCCAAGACATCCTGACTATTATTTGATTTCAATATCTTCACATACTACATTTCTTTTTTATAATATATCATTTTGTTATTTTTTTTAATACCTTACAAATCTTAAAACAATACAATTCGTATATAGGTTTAATTCTCCAAATCGTAAACCTCTAACAATCTTTTCTTTTTAAGATTGTTTTAATGTTGCTTTTAAGATTTTATTTTACTTTTGTTCACTTAATTACATAAAATGGTAAACAATATTAAAACTGTTTTCAGTATAAAAGATCTCGAAAATTTATCTGGTATTAAAGCACACACCATTCGTATCTGGGAAAAAAGATATAACATTCTGGAACCCATGCGTACAGATACGAATATAAGGCTATACAACCTGCAAAATTTACAGAAGCTTTTAAATATTACCTTATTACACGAATACGGTTATAAAATTTCTAAGATCGCTACCTATCCGGAAGAAAAGATTCCGCAGCTGGTTCGCGAAATTATATCAAAGAAAAACTCTCAGAATTACGCCATTACTTCGTTTAAAATGGCAATGATGAATTTCGACCAGGAATTGTTTTTCAATACTTTTGACTGGCTTATTTCTGAGAAAACTTTTAAAGAAGTTTTCAAAGATCATTTTTTACCATTATTAAAAGAATTAGGATTATTATGGCAGTCAGAAACCATAACTCCGGCAAATGAACATTTCATGAGCCATTTGATCAAACAGAAAATCCTGATTTATACCGAAAGCCTTCAGATTCAAAAACCAACAAAAACAGACCGAATTTTTGTGCTTTCACTTCCGTTGAATGAAATTCATCAAATTGGTTTGTTATATCTGCAATACGAAATTTTATCAAGAGGGTATAAAACCATTTATCTGGGCGAAAGTATGCCTATTGAAAACCTTCAGGATTTGACCAAACATTTTGAAAACATCACTTTTGTTTCCTTCATGACCATTCAGCCGGATCGAAATGTAATCAACCAATACGTACGTTCTATGGGGCAGAAATTACTGCAGAATAACAATGAAATATGGCTTATGGGTAAAATGGTTGAACATATTGACAGAAAGGTTTTACCTGAAAGAATCCATATTTTCGACTCGATGGAAGAAACAATGGAACGTTTTTAAAAGTTTTGTTTAAAGTTTTTGTTATATTTGTTAAACAAATGACAAAAACTATCGCAATATTAGGATCAGGCTTTTCTTCATTAGCCGCTTCTTGTTACCTTGCACAGCAGGGAAACCAAGTAACTATTTATGAAAAAAATCCAACAATTGGCGGCCGTGCCCGACAATTTAAAAAAGACGGTTTTACATTTGACATGGGGCCAAGCTGGTATTGGATGCCTGATGTTTTTGAACGTTTCTTTCAGGATTTTAATAAAAAACCTTCTGATTATTACGAACTCATAAAGTTAAATCCTGCTTACAGGGTTTATTTTGGCATTAATGATTTCATTAGCATTTGTGATAATTTAGAAGATATAAAATCAGCTTTTGAAGCTATTGAAAAAGGAAGTGCCGTAAAACTTCAAAAGTTTATTGATCAAGCAAAAAGCAATTACGATATCGCCATAAAAGATTTGGTATACCGTCCCGGAGTTTCTCCGCTGGAATTAGTTACACCACAGACAGCTTTAAAACTTAATCAATTTTTCAGCTCCGTAAGCGCTGATATTCGGAAAGAATTCAAAAACGAAAAACTGATCCAGATTTTAGAATTTCCTGTTTTGTTTCTAGGTGCAAAACCCACTAAAACACCTTCTTTTTACAATTTCATGAATTACGCCGATTTCGGCTTAGGAACTTGGCATCCCAAAACCGGAATGCACGATGTTGTAAAAGCAATGGAAAAACTAGCTTTAGAATTGGGCGTTACCATAAAGACGAATTCTCCTGTTGAACGAATTATAGTTGAAAATAAATCAGCAATAGGAATTTTAATCAATGGTGAAATTATAAAAGCAGATATTATTGTAAGCGGAGCCGATTACCAACATACCGAAACGTTACTAGAAAAAGAGCATCGGGCTTATTCTGAAAAATATTGGGAAAGCCGCGTTTTTGCTCCTTCTTCACTCCTATTTTTTGTTGGTTTTAATAAAAAAATAGAAAACATTTCGCATCACGCCTTATTCTTTGATGTTGATTTCAATCAGCATGCAGCCGATATTTACGACAATCCAAAATGGCCGAAAGAACCTTTGTTCTACGCCAATTTCCCATCTAAAACAGATACAACTGCTGCACCCGACGGAATGGAATCTGGATTTTTTCTGATCCCGTTAGCTCCGGGAATTGAAGATACACCAGCATTACGATTTCTCTATTTCGAAAAAATAATCGCTCGTTTTGAGCAACTTACACAGCAGAGCATTAAAAATAACATTATCTTTAAGGAATCATTCTGTAAAAATGACTTTGTAACAGATTACAACGCGTACAAAGGAAATGCTTACGGAATGGCCAATACTTTATTGCAGACCGCGTTTTTAAGACCCAAATTAAAAAGTAAAAAAGTCCGAAATTTATATTTCACAGGACAATTAACCGTTCCAGGGCCGGGAGTTCCTCCAGCCTTAATTTCAGGAAAACTGACCGCTGAATTAATTCAAAAATCTTTAAGATCTTAAAAAATGAAATCACTATTCGACGCCGTTTCTTTTAAATGCAGCAAACTCGTAACCAAAAATTACAGTTCTTCTTTTTCGCTTGCGGTAAAAATGCTTTCCCCTAGTATTCGCGATGCCATTTACAGTATTTACGGATTTGTTCGTTTTGCTGACGAAATCGTAGATTCATTTCATGATTACGAAAAAGAATATCTGATTGATGATTTTGAAAAAGAATACTACAAAGCAATGCAATTAGGCATCAGCTTAAATCCGATTCTAAATTCTTTTCAGCAAACTGTAAAACAATACAATATTACCGATGATATGGTTCAAGCTTTTCTAAAAAGCATGAAACTTGATCTTATCAAATCAAATTATCAAACCCAAACCGAATATATAGATTACATCTACGGATCTGCTGATGTAGTGGGATTGATGTGTCTAAAAGTTTTTGTTTCAGGAAAAGAACATAAATACGAACAATTAAAAAACGAAGCCATGCGTTTGGGATCGGCTTTTCAGAAAGTAAATTTCTTAAGAGATTTAAAAGACGACAACCTGATTTTAAACCGAACGTATTTTCCGGGAGTTAACCTCAACAATTTCAACGAAGATTCGAAAACACAAATCATCAATGAAATCGAAGAAGATTTCCGAATTGCTTATCAAGGAATTGTAAAACTGCCAATCGAAGCGAAATTTGGGGTTTACACCGCTTATGTATATTATAAAAAACTGCTGAAAAAGCTGAAGAATACACCGTATTATGAAATTGGAAATTCCAGAATCAGGGTTTCGAATTACACAAAAGCTGGACTTTTAGCGCAGTCTTTTGTAACCTATAAATTGAAATTGGTTTAATTTAAACACATAGAATCATAAAAGGCATTTTACTTGTATAACATAGCTATATGTTAGAAACTAGTTTCTTTCCACAATCTTTTCAAGAAAAATAAAAATATGTCTCTATGTGTTTAAAAAACGAAATGCTTTTGAGTTAACCTTTTATAATATAAAGCTAAACTCAAAATCCACAAAATGATACTTTTAATATTTGAATAATTGTAAAATGATTTCCTTCTTAATCTTTTTAGGCGTTTTTCTGTTTATGGAATGTGTGACCTGGTTTACGCACAAGTACATCATGCACGGTTTTATGTGGTACTTTCACTCCGATCATCATCAACCGAAATACGAAAACACCTTTGAACGCAACGATATATTCTTCGTCATTTTTGCTACTCCTAGTATAATCTTGTTCTATCTTGGTGTACAAGGCGGATTCAACTATTTGTTTTTCATTGCCTGCGGAATCACTCTTTATGGAGTGTGTTATTTTCTAATTCACGATGTTTTGATTCACCAGCGCTTTAAATGGTTTAAAAACACCAAAAACAAATACCTCATCGGATTAAGAAAAGCACATAAAATTCACCACAAACACCTTAACAAAGAAAAAGGAGAATGCTTCGGGATGTTGTTCGTACCCTTTAAATATTATAAAATATAAAATTATTAGATGTTTTCCGCGGCAGCGGATGAGCTCACGTGTTCAAGAATAATTTGTGATTATGAAATTATATAAAATAGTAACCGTACAACATATCAATGCCAGTGTAGAAGAATGCTGGGATTTTTTCTCAAGCCCGAAAAACCTGCAGACTATTACGCTCGATAACATGAATTTCCAAATTCAGGATTACGACGACAAACGTATGTATCACGGACAGATTATAACCTATACCTTAAAACCACTTTTTGGAATCAAAATTTCGTGGGTCACGGAAATTACAGCTTGTAAAGAAAACGAGTACTTTATAGATATTCAGCGTTTTGGTCCTTACAAACTTTGGCATCACAAACACTTTTTTGAACGATTAGAAGACGGCAGCACCAAAATGACCGACATTGTTCATTATGCTCTTCCTTTCGGAATTTTAGGACGGATCGTGAATCGATTAGTTGTAAAAACCAAACTAAAAAACATCTTCGATTACCGATATAACAAAATCGAAGAATTGTTTAATTCTAAAAAAGCTTAAAAATTTAAACACATAGAAACATAGAATTTAGAGGAAGAAAAAAGGCGTTTCACTCACATACATACACATAGCTATGTGTTAGGAACTAGTTTCTTTCTAAAGGCTTTAAAAGAAAAACAATATCTATGTTTCTATGTGTTAAAAAACAAGTCAGAGAATAAATAAATCATTTGGAATTCTTTTAATCTTTGCTATAAAAAATAAAATTAAACACATAGAAACATAGAATTCAGATGGAGAAAAAGGCGTTTCACTTGTATAAACAAACATAGTTAAAATATCCAAATAGCTTATGTGTTAGAAACTGGTTTCTTTCTTTTACCTTTTAATCAAAAGAAAATCTATGTCTCTATGTGTTAAAAAAAAATAAGTTTAGAGCATAAATAAATCCATTTAATCTGCAGAAAACAAAACAATAATGACAAAACAAAAAGTTACTTTATTCTGGTTTAGACGTGATTTGCGTTTAGAAGACAATACTGGATTATTTCATGCTTTGCAATCTGATTTTCCTGTTGTACCTCTTTTCATTTTCGATAATGATATTTTAGAACATCTCCCAAAAAATGACGCCAGAGTAACTTTTATATACGATTCGCTTGAAAAAATAAACTCAGAATTACATAAGCTTGATTCTTCTATTTTAATCAAAAAAGGAAAGACGAAAGACGTTTGGAAATCCCTAATTGAAGAATTTGACATTCAATACGTTTTCTTCAACAAAGATTACGAACCTTTTGCTATTGCACGTGATACTGCAATTTCATCTATCTTAAAAGAAAATAACATCAAATCTTTATCTTTTAAAGATCATGTAATCTTCGAAGAAAAAGAAATCACAAAAGCCGACGGAAGCCCGTATACTGTTTACACTCCTTATAAAAACAAATGGCTTGAAAAATATAAGCTTTCTGGGCCTGTTTCGGAATATGACACTGTAAAACTTCAATCTAATTTTGCAAAACATAGCTTCAAATTTCCCCAATTGTCCGAAATTGGTTTTGAAAGAAGTTCAATAAAAGTACAGCCTCACAATTTAACACAAATTGGAAATTACAAAGAAACCAGAGATTTTCCTGCTTTAGACAGTACATCTTATCTTTCACCTCATTTGCGTTTTGGCACTGTCAGCATTCGGAAATTGGTGAACTGGGCAGATCGAAAGAACCAAACTTTTTTAAGCGAATTAATCTGGAGAGAATTTTTTATTCAAATTCTGTTTAGCTTCCCGAAATGTGTCAATCATAATTTCAAGTCCAATTACGACGGAATTCAATGGCGAAACAACGAAGAAGATTTCAAACGCTGGTGTTCGGGAACAACTGGTTATCCAATGGTCGATGCTGGAATGCGTCAGTTAAACGAAACGGGATATATGCACAATCGTGTGCGTATGGTGGTGGCGAGTTTTCTTTGCAAACATTTACTCATCAACTGGCAATGGGGCGAAGCGTATTTTGCGCAAAAACTTCTAGATTTTGAATTAGCATCTAATGTGGGAAATTGGCAGTGGGCAGCAGGAACTGGCTGTGATGCGGCGCCTTATTTCAGGGTTTTTAATCCCGAAATTCAACAACAGAAATTTGATTCTAAAGGAGAATACATCCGCAAATGGATTCCTGAATTTGATTTAGGTTACAACGAACCAATGATCGATCACGCTTTTGCGAGAGATCGTGCGATTGAAACTTACAAGAAGGGAATCGTTAAGTAAAATTCCAAGTTTTAAAAATTCCAAATTCCAATTAGTAGACGCAATTTTTTGTCTTCCTGAGCGAAGTCGAAGGATCACAAAGTGAGGACATATAGTATTGACAATGCATAGCGATCCTTCGACTTCGCTCAGGAAGACAATCGAAATACAAACAAAATGAAATAAAAAAAACAAATTCTTACAAAAAGAGAATTATTAAATGAATTTCAAAATTCCAAAAATTTACCCGCAATCTTGTCATTGCTATAAACGGACGGCCGAACTAAGAATTCGACAAAAATTTTAACCCCAATACTAAAACATAGTCCAAGGTTTCAACCTTGGGAACGCTTGGAATGGAACACATTGTATACCCAAGGTTGAACCTTGGGCTATGTTCAAATATGCTGAAGCCTTTGTCAAAGTTTAAACTTTGACAAAGGCTTATGTTTTTAAAATTGGAATTCGGAATTTAAATATTTGGAATTTTCGAAGTCTAATATTTCAAATAATTATCAACGACAATTTTTGCTTTCAGATCAAACATTAAATTGTACAAACCAAAGAAAGTACGATTCATGTAAATAAAGTGTTTAGAACCACGGTTTCCGTTCATTTTTTTAAGGTTTGTATCTTCTGAGAAACGTTTTCCTAACTCGGCAATAGCGTTGAAGAATTTTTCATCGGCAAAATCGAAAGTTTCGTTTTGAAAAGGTTTGGTGAAAAGCGATAATAATTCATGAAACATTTCGGTGAAATATTCAATTTCCGCCGGTGTGTCATCTTTACGAAGAATTTCTAATTCGAATAATTTTTCGTTGAAAAGCTTTTCATCTGTAATGACATCCTTGTTGATTAATTCAAAATACGGAGTATAGAAATCATCCGGAATTTGTTTCATACAACCAAAATCCAAAGCAATTAATTGGTTTTCATCATTCACCAAAAAGTTCCCCGGATGCGGATCTGCGTGAACTTTTCTCAAAACATGAATTTGATACATATAAAAATCCCAAAGCGCCTGCCCTATTTTATCTCCAACTTCTTGGTTTGTATTTTTGGCAGTAAATTCAGAAAGGTGAATCCCTGTCATCCAATCCATTGTAATGATTTTCTCTGATGAAAATTCAGGATAATAATTTGGAAAAATGATGTTTTCAATTTTACTGCAGGCATCAACGACTTCTTGGCTTTGTTTTAATTCTAACAAATAATTGGTTTCTTCAATCAGTTTGTCTTCAACTTCTTTAAAATATTTATCCGAATCTTTTCCCTGCAGATTAAACATTCTGATTGCAATAGGCTTTACCAAAGCCAAATCGGATGAAATACTGTTGGCAACTCCAGGATATTGAATTTTAACCGCTAATTTTTTATCTCCTTTTTTAGCCAAATGCACTTGGCCAATGCTGGCTGCGTTTACTGAATTTGGATTGAATTCATCAAAAATTTCAGTCGGTGTTTTGCCAAAATTATTTTTGAATGTTTTTAAAACCAAAGGCGCAGAAAGCGGGGGAACAGAAAACTGCGAAAGTGAAAATTTCTCTACATACGCCTGAGGCAGAAAGTTCTTATCCATACTCAGCATTTGAGCCACTTTCAGAGCACTTCCTTTCAAGCTTTTTAAGCCGTCGTAAATATCTTCGGCATTATTTTCATTTAATTTGTCACGGGTCAAATCAGGATTTACTATTTTTTCAGCATAATGTTTTACATAGTTTATCCCAATTTTGGCTCCGGTTTGAACTAGTTTTCCGGCTCTTTCTATTTTTGAAGTTGGAATATAATCGATGGTTTTCATGGTCTGCTGTATATTTTTTCTTTAAAAAGAAACTTTCCTAAATCAATTAAGTGATTCATTGGTGCTACATTCATGAGTTCGAATGATGCATTCACTGATTTCTCAATAAAAATATCTGTTTTTTCAAAAGCGGCTGATTCGTCTTCCATCCAGAATTTAATTGTCAGCATCAATTGCAGCCAAGCCGATTCTTGAATGGCTTTTTCTTGAAACTTCTGCAATTTTTCTTGTTCTAATCTGTAATCATCCGTTAAAATTTCAGAGACATACTCTTTAAAACTATTTCGCAGTGTCGTTAACTGAACTAGGTTTTTAAGTGGATTTCTGTCGATTTTAAGCGATTGAAGCACATAACTTCTATTAGCAGTTAAAATCTCAAAGAAAGTAAAGTAGAAGCTCAGCATTTTGTTTTTCATATCATACTGTTGATATTCTTCGTTGGAGTGAAGCAGATTTACAGTATTTTCAAAAAACAGTCGGAATATTTCTTTTTCTAAACCTTCTAGTGTTCCAAAAAAAGAGTAAAATTCGGCTTCAGTAAAATCATTTCCTTTGGCAAAATGATACACTGATTTTGGTTTTTGTCCTTTTTCTAACACTTCTTCCATATATTTTGAAACGATCTCATCTTTGGTAATTACCTTCTTTTTAGATGCCATTTTATTAAAATTTAGAATTTGGTATAAAGGTAAACATTGTTTAAGTACCTTTACTACTAACAAAACCTTAGACACTGTTAAATATATTATAAACTATTATGACTCAAAATGTTCTATTAACAGGCGGAACTGGCTTCATTGGAAAACATTTAACTGATGTTCTTATCGAAGCGGGATATTCTGTATCTGTTTTGAGCCGTTCTGATAGAGAAAACACACCACGTGTAACGTACTATAAATGGGATTTAAACAAAGATTATATCGATGAAAATGCCGTTCTTAATGCAGATTATATCATTCATCTTGCAGGAGAAGGAATAGTAGAAAAAAGATGGACGAAGAAACGAAAAAAAGTTCTAGCAGAAAGCCGCGTAAAACCAGTTGAATTGATTCATTCTGTTTTAAAACGGCATGATAAAAAACTTAACGCTTTTATTTCTGCTTCGGGAATTGGAATTTACGGTGCGGTTACAAGTCATAAAATATGTACCGAAGAAACGCCTCCTGCTGATGACTTTTTAGGCATGACCTGTCAGGTTTGGGAAAATGCCGCAGATACTATTGAAAGTTTAGGCATTCGAACCGTTAAAATCAGAACCGGAATTGTTTTAGGAAAAGATGAAGGTTTTATGAAAAAGGTGGCACCCAGTTTTAAAGCCGGTTTTGGCGCTGTTTTAGGAACAGGAAAACAATATCTCCCTTGGATTTATATTGAAGATTTATGTCAGATATACTGCAAAGCAGTTACTGACGATCAATTGCATGGCCCGTACAATGCTGCTATAACAGACAATACTACCAATTCGAGATTCTCCAAAATACTGGCATCATTGTACGGATATACAATCTGGCTTCCTAAAGCTCCTTCTTTTATTCTTAAAATTGTTTTAGGAGAAATGAGTGAAGCTATTTTAACTGGGCAAAGGGTTTCATCTGAAAAAATACAAAAAACCGGATTTGAATTTCAATGTACTGATTTAGAAAAAGCGTTAATCAATTGCCTAAAGTAAGCTTACTTCAAGGTTAACATTGTATCATCGCTTCGTATTACGCCCGTTAGCTCTGTATTGGCTGTTTTTGCGATTTTACCCAGAATAGTTTCTGGAATACTAATATTAAAATCGGATATCGCAATTGGAAAATCTGAAATAACTTGAATTCCTTCTGGAACTCTCTTAATTAAAGCATTCACAATAATCTCCTTTGATTTTCCGCGTAAATTTAGTTTGCCTTTTATCAGATATTCTTTTTCTTGTTCGCTAAGATCTTTCAAATCAAATTTTTCAATCTTTCCTTTAAATATTGCTTTAGGATAACGATTGCTTTCCATATAATTATCGTTGAAATGCTCTTGCATTAAATCTAATTTAAAACGAAAATCCTTGATAACAACAGTACAGATAAATGTACTTGTTTTTGGTTCTAAAAGTATGGCAACTTGTCTATTTACAGCTTTGACTTCCTCAAACAAAGGAACAGACGCTTCAAAGTTAATTGTCCCTGTGTTAGTAAAAAACTTATCTTGGGCAATGACAGAAAAAGTAGTAAAAAGTAAAAATAATAAAGTAGTTGTTTTCATAATCGTCTACAGTTAAACAATTATGTCATTCTATTTTTATTCTTTAAAAAGAAAGCAAAAAATTATTCTAAAAATCAGATTAATTTATAAAAATGGAACGGCAGTATTCAGTGAATTTTTATTGGTTAAACATATACTTAAAGTTACGATTTTTTAACCAAATGGTTTCCAGAATTTTGCCAAATGTTTGTGAATTTTTCATGTTTTGAAAAAAATCCAAAACCTAAATTCTTCTATTTATTAAAAGGATAAAACACTAATAGAAAAGTATCTCGTTTGGTTTAAAAAACCCATATTTTAAATTATTACAACTAAATTTTATAGAAGAAAATAAGGTTTAAAATATAGGTTTTGCATTTATACCTTTATTAGAGAAATTCTTAAGAAGTTACTTCTGTACAAATCTCAATTAAAAATCCATTTAAATCTCTTGCGTATGCTACAATCTGTCCCCAAGGTTTTTCTACCGGTTCTGCAACTATAACTGCCCCAAAAGAAGTTGCTTTTTGCAAAAGTTCCGGTACATTATCTGTAATAAAACCAATTTCTATTGCAAAAGGTTTGTCTTCTAAACTGCTTTCTATAAAACCATCTTTTAAATTAGTTGCTGCCAATTTTTTTGAAGCAAATGAAAGTGTGGTTTCTCCTGTAATTAATTCTCCATAATCGTTATCTGGCGAGACAAATTTTCTCGAAAAACCAAAAGCATTTTCATAAAACGAAATCGATTCTTCGACATTATCAACGTATAAAATTGTATATCCAAATTTTACCATGTTTTCTAAATTTAATGAGTTTAAAAACTAAATATAAGAATACTTAGCTGATTTCTAAAAGAACATTGTATTTATCTAAACTGGCCAAATCTTCGATTGAACTTACTGTAGTTACTTTTTCGTGTTCTTCAATTTCTTTGCGGACTTCTATATGTTTAATCGCTTTTCTAAATCTGCGGACTTCTTCAAGATTAGATAAAATGAGTCCTGGAACTTGTACACTTTTACCATCTTTATCTTTGGCAACCATTGTAAAATAAGACGAATTACAATGTTTTATTACACCTGTCTGAATGTTTTCTGCTTCAACACGAATACCTACAACCATTGAACTTCTTCCCACGTAATTAACAGAGGCTTTCATCGTTACCAGTTCTCCAACTTCAATTGGTTTTAAGAAGTTCACGGTATCTACAGAAGCGGTTACGCAATAATTACCTGAAAATTTTGATGCCGAAGCAAAGGCAATCTGGTCAAGTAATTGTAAAATATAACCTCCGTGAATCTTACCGCTGAAATTGGTATGCGAAGGAAGCATTAGTTCTGAAATACTAATTTTTGATGATGAAACGGGTTTGTAATCTAATGTCATGTTTTTGTTTTTGGTATTTTTGATTAATTATATGCATCAACACATAGAAACATAGATTAGATTTTTGTGAAAAGAGTAAAAAGAAAGAAACTAGTTTGTCACCTATCTATGCTATTTTAATAAATAACGCCTTTTAGTCAATCTCAACTTCTATATGCCTATGTGTTGCAATTTAATTTAATAATTCAGTTTCATCTGCGTTTAAAGCTCTGTTGATAATATTCTCTGGAAGTGATTTTTTAGCTTTGGCTCCCATCTTTTTCAATCGTTCTACACTGGAAATTAAATTTCCTTTTCCATCAACGAGTTTATTCATCGCATTTTCATATTCTGATTTTGTGTCTTTTATTTTGTTTCCAATTCTGACCAAATCGACTACAAAACCTTCAAATTTATCATAAAGTGCTCCGGCCTGACGCGCAATTTCAAAAGCGTTTTCCTGCTGTTTCTGATTCGTCCACATACTGTCAATCGTTCGCAGAGTTGCTAATAAAGTACTTGGCGTTACGATAACAATATTTCTATCAAAAGCTTTATTGTATAAAGTTGAATCCTCGTTTAAGGCAATGGCAAAAGCAGGTTCAATAGGAATGAATAGCAGAACAAAATCCGGACTTTCTATTTGATACAAGTCGTGGTAATTTTTACTTCCTAATTGTTCAACATGTCTTTTTATGGAAATTACGTGTTCCTTGAGCAATTCAATTTTTAATAGTTCAGATTCTTCATTGACCCACTTTTCATAAGCAACCAGCGAAACTTTCGAATCGACAATCATTTTCTTTCCATCTGGCAAATTGATTACAACATCCGGGAAAACCCTATTTCCTTCACTGTTCACAAAACTCTGCTGTACTTCGTATTCGCGTCCTTTTTCTAAACCTGATTTTTCGAGAACGCGTTCCAAAACCAACTCGCCCCAGTTTCCCTGCATTTTACTATCGCCTTTTAAAGCTTTGGTCAGGTTCAAGGTTTCTTTGCTCATTTGAGCATTCATTTCGCTTAAACCAATAATCTGCTGGCGGAGAGCGGCGTGATAATCAATACTTTCTTTATGTGTCTGTTCCACCTTTTGTTCAAACCCTTGAATTTTATCCTGCAACGGAAGCAGAATACTTTTCATATTCAAGGTATTCTGTTCAGTGAATTTAGCCGACTTTTCTTCGAGAATTTTGTTGGCCAGATTTTCAAACTCTTTGGTAAATTTAGCTTGAAGCTCGTTTATCTCACTTTTTTGTTCTTTATGACGTTCCCATAAGTTTTCAAAATCTACTTCTTTTTTCGAAAGCTGAATGGCAAGACTATCTTTTTCGGTACGGATATTTTCTTTTTCAGAATTGACTAATTGAAACTGTTTTTGAAAATTATTTCGTTCCATTTCAAATTGTTCTTTCTGCAACTGCATTTGATTGGCATTTGCCTGCAATCGTTCTTCCAAACTTACTTTCTCTGATTGAAATCGAGCCGAAAACAGCAGTTTTCCTAAGTATATACCTATTAGTAAAGCGATTACAAAAGCCAATAAAACCGGAAGAAAATCTATCATATTTAAGTTTATTTTAAAATAAAAGTACACAATAATACAGAGTTGAAAGTTTATAAAATTAAAAAATAACGAATTACTATAGGATTTTAAATTAAACGAACATTTTTTAATAATTCTTTCTTTTTTTACGCAACCTTTTCAATAAGTCGTCATCTACATGAGTATAACCTATTAAAATAGTATCATGAAAAAATTAATGCTGTGCTTATTTGTAGCTTTTGGAATTGCTGCTTGTTCACTTGGAAACGATGATCTGCCAAATGTAAACTGCGGAACTAATGCTGAACTTCCTTTTACTGGTATTCCTCTTTTGTGCACTTATAGTGTAAAAACACTGCCAAGTACTCCAACTGCGCTTGTGATAAACTCTCAGGAAAAACTGGAAACCTATTTTACAAAGCATGAAAGTACTTGTCCTGCTTCGGGTGATCTTAACATTGATTTCTCTAAAAATTTTATAATTGGAATTTTCGCAGGAGCAAAACCAACAAATGGTTATGCTATAAAAATGACTTCAATCGTAGAGAACAACTGCGAAATTGTAATCAATTTCTATGAAAAAGCACCATTAACAGGAGAAAATGTAACGCAAACGCCAACCTACCCATCCGATTTTATTGTTATTCCAAAAACTAGTAAAGGAATACTTTTCAACAGAACAAATGAAAGCCCAGATAATATTGTAATTGGAACATTCAATGCTGGTTGTACAGGAGCTGATTGCCAAAATTTCTTTCAGATTAATGATTTCAACATTTTGAAATTTCTAAATGTAAAAGCTGGAATGTATGATTTTGGGCAATATCAATATACTGCTAAAACTAAAAGAAGTGAATATACTTTATTCTTAAAAACTGTTCCTGCTGAGATTTTAGCTTTAAAAGGTCAGACTAAAACATACGGAACACCAGATTCTGCAGGTCAGGGAGGAGTTTATTTTGAACTACGCCAAGGCACAAGTATAACAAAAATTTATATTGACAACAACGATACAGCAGATCAAAGCGCTGAGGTAAAAGCGTTTAAAAAAGCTGTTAAAGATAAAATTACAAGCTTAAAATAATCGTCTAAAAATCATTAGTCTTATGTGTTTAAAAAGAAACAAAACACTGACAACCAAAGACTAACAAAGAAATATGCTGTTAAAAGTATTTACAAAAGCCTCTTTTGTAAGCTTATTAAAACTATTTTTGCAAAACCAAAATTAATTCATTTTTTGAAAGACGATTTAGAAAAATATATTAAGCAATGCATGAAAAATGACAGAGCAGGACAACTGAAAATATATCAGTTGTTCTCTCCTGTTTTATATGGTATATGCTTAAAATATATGAAAAATGAAGATGATGCCAAAGATGTATTTCAAGAAGCCTTTGTCATTGTTTTTCAAAAAATAAACCAATATAAGTTTGAAGGAAGTTTTGAAGGATGGTTAAAACGAATCTTTATCAACAAACTTATCGAAACCTTAAATAAGAAGAAAAAAGAGAGTTTCTTTTTGGATGTTTTTGATCCCGATACTGATTTTGTAGAGGAGGAAGAACTCGAAGTCATTTCGATAGATCAGGAAAAATTACTGGAATATATTAGGGATTTACCCGATCAATACCGGACGGTTTTTAACCTCTACGTTTTTGAAAAAATGAAGCACAAAGAAATAGCCGATTTATTAAAAATCTCTGAAGGAACATCAAAATCAAATTTAAATCGGGCCAAGCATATTTTGCAAAAGAGAATATTGAGCATAAAAAATTTTAAAACAGCATGAAGAAGGAAAAAATAGAAGATATTTTTTCATCAATGGAAGACTTCTCAAGTGTTCCTCCTCCAGAATTATGGAGCCAAATTGAAGAAAAATTAGACAAACCAAAAAAGAAAAGAAGAGCAGTTCTTTGGTGGTCGGCGGCAGCATGCTTGTTATTGGGCTTATTACTTCCTTCTGTTCTGCATTTTACTTCTAACTCTGAAACTAAAACAACTGTTCCGAATGTTTTAGACCAAAATACTATTGTTCTTGATCAAAAAGATCATGAAAGATCTATTCCAGCTGCATCTGATGCTCAAACTAAAGAGGCAGAACTGGAAAAACAGCTTATGAATGACAGCCAGGTTTCATCATCAGAAAAAACTAGTAATCAATCAAACCAAAACCAAGTAAACCAAACACAGGAATCAGTTAATGCTCAAACTGGTTCTAAACTTAAAAATACTTTCGATTCAAAAAAACAACAAAACCATTTCAACAACTCAATTTCGGCTGAAAAGGCAATTGTTTCAGCTCAAGAAAATAAACCTGATGCGGTTTCAAAAAATGAGATTTTGAATTCTAAAAAAGGCGTTTCTAATCAAACCGTTGCAGAAAAATCATTTTCTTCGGCTAAAAGAAATGCTTTCGACCAGACTTCTAAAAATCAATACAACGATTCTAAAACTGCTAAATCTAAGCAGGTTGCTGCTAAATCTTTTGTCCCAAATCGATCTGACAGCTTTAATTTTGATTCAAAAACTCAATCAGCCGATCTTGAAAAAAGAAATGCAGATAAGGTACTTGCCGAAAAAACATTTTCTTCTGGAAAAAAGAAAACATTCAATGAGGCTTCTAAAAACCAATTTTCAAATTCTGTTTTTGAAAAAGCTTCAAACCCAAAAAATAATGATGCACTTGCGTTTATTCCTTTAACCGGAAATCAAAATGCAGCAAAATCAAGTATCGAAAAGCAAACTGCTCAAAATGCCATTGAAAGCAGAGAAATGGCTAGTGTAGTTCAAAAAGAAAACTCAAAAAGTACTTCTTCTTTTCCGAATGTAAATTCAATAAATAAAAAGCAAGATGTATTAAGCCACAAAGATTCTATTCAGCTTGCAGAACTTCATAATCTTGAAAAAGGAATTTTAACGCCGGAAGACAAAAAGAATATTGAAGAAAAATTAGCCGCTAAAACAGATAAATGGGCTGTTGCGGTTTTTGCCGGAATTAACAATTCTGAAAATTATAAAAATGAAAAAACGCTGGGCAGTTCAAACGATTCTAAGCAATCTAATACCTACGGAGTTAAGACTACTTATAAGATCAGCAAAAAGTGGGCTGTAGGTTCTGGTTTAAAAGTCAATGAATTAGGTCAAAGCGTGGCTAATGTATCGTATTTAAGCGCTCGAAACTTTGCTCTAATTGCACCAAGCAATGTTTATGATTCGCCTGCACAACCTAAGCAAATTGTAAGCAGTTCAGAATATTTACTTATTTCAAATACTACCAAAGAGGCATTTAAAAATGATGATGTACAAAGTGGTAATCTGGATCAAAGTCTTCGTTATATCGAAATGCCATTAGAGGTTTCGTATTCTGTTTTCAACAGAAATAAAGCGACTATCAATATTAATACAGGAGGTTTTGTTGGTAAACTTATTTCGAATAATGTGGCTTTAGACGGACATTCTATTGGAGAAAATATAAGTGCAAAAGATTATGTTTACGGTTCTACATTAAGCAGTACTTTGCAATATCGCGTGTACAAAAAAACAAATGTTTTTGTAGAACCTGCAATGAATTATTACATAAATCCATTAAACAGCCAGTCTTTCAACCAGTTTCAATGGGGATTTAATTTTGGTCTAAATGTTTCTTTCTAAAGTTAATTTGTAGTAATTTTCAGAAAAATTTTAGAATTGATTTTTTATGAATTTTGCTATTGCTTCATCTGATTTATTATTAAGCAGAGAAATTGTTTTTGATAAAGCCGAATTACAGCCAGCTTCGTTGCAAAAAGAAACTGAAAGCGAAGAATATAGTGCATATCGTTTTGTGTTAAACCATAAAAATATTTGTTACAGAGAAGCGAAAATCACTCCAACCAAAACGGGACAATTCGTTACTCTATGGAAACGCAATCAAAAAGGAAGTATTGAACCTTTTGATCATTCTGATGATATTGATTTTGTGATTGTCAATGTTCGAAAAGATCAAAATTGGGGACAATTTATTTTTCCGAAGAAAGCATTATTAGAAAAAGGCATTTTTTCTACTCAAAATAAAGAAGGAATCAGAGCGACAAGAGTGTATCCGCCTTGGGATGAAACCACAAGCAAACAAGCACAAAAAACTCAGAAATGGCAATTAGATTATTTCTTTCTCTTTACAGATCAAAGCAATATTGATTTAAAAGAATTGAAAAAAATATTCGCATAAAAAACAAAAAAGGCAGTTCAAATTTAAACTGCCTTTTTTATGTATTTAAATTGTTAAGATTATTTTTTAAGCACTTTGTTTTTGTAAACCACTTTATTGTTTTCAGATAACGTATAAACGTAAAGTCCCGGATATAAGTCGCGTACAGAAAGCACCGTATTTGAAAGTTCCTGACTGCTTTTAATCTCGATTGGGTTTCCTAACAAACGTCCGTTGATATCGTAAAGTCTCAATTTAAGATTTTTATTGTCATTGGTTTTCACCGCAACATTTATAACATCATACGCTGGATTTGGGAAAGATGCCACGTAGAATCCGTTATTAACCCCAAAATCTGGTGTTGATAAAACATCTTCTTTTAATTCGAAACGCGCAATAACTGGTCCGTGGTCTGAAGTCGTTGTTGTATAACTAGCAATATCATTTCGCGGATCATACACTGCAATCGAATTGGCAATATATTCGTCGTTAAGTTCATTAGAAATCATGATATGATCTAAGAATCCGCCTGAACTTAAAAAACTGTAAGCACCAGCTTGGCTGATTCCTAAAGTAAGCGCGCTGTAGTTGTTTGTATCGGTTACAAAACTTTCATAAGATGAAGGTTGCCCTGCAATTACAGAAGCTTTTACATCGTCATTATAATCTCCTAAAATAATTAGATTAGCGTTTGGATAATTTGCATCTAAACTATCTTTCAACACTTGTGTATCGTATTTACGCATGTTGTAACGAGAAAGATCTGAACCACTGTTAGCACGAGCATGAAGGTCTATCAATTTGATTTCTTTTTTAACTCCTGCAATATTTGTTTCGATTGTTACCATGTATGGAAGACGTCCTGAAGAGAAAAAACTACTGCTGTTACCGCCAGGATAATTCGCCAATGTTTTGGTTCCGGCACGTAATTCATCGTAAAATTCTTTGAACATTACGCGTGTATTTTTTACCGTAGTGGTTTGAGTGTTGTAAAGCACGACTAATTTTTGAGGAGGAAAATTAGGATCTGGTGCTTGAAATGAATACGACCAAGAAGTTGATATTGTTTTGTCGAATGTTTTTCCGTTTACATTGATTTTCTGAATTAAAATATCAATTGAAGGATCATCCGAAACTTCTTGAACCACGTAAACGTCTGCATTTAGTTTATTCATTACTTTAGCAACGTTTTCAATTTGTAATGCATCATCTACAGGGCCAAATTCTACTCCGTCTGTTCCTTTTACATCTGTTCCGAAGAATTCTAGGTTATAGGTTACTACATCAAAAGTATCTGCTTTTGGTAAAGATGATCCAGTTAGAGAACCAATTTGTTTGTTTAATGAAGTTCCTGTAACCGTCAATTTTCCTGTAATAGACAATTCTTTAGTTGTTGGAGCAAATCTTACATAAACCACTTTATTATTAGCAGCATCTGTAGCATCAACTACTACACTTGATTGGAAAGTCGTATTATCTAATGATAATTGATATCCTGCTGGAGCAGAAATCGTAATATCTCCATAACCTTCTGCTTTAAAAATAAAAGATTGGCTAGCAGAAAGTGCATTTGGACTTACGTCTCCAAAATCCAAAACGGGATTAGCATCTACATAACCTATTTCATTTGTAATCGCATAATCATCAAATGACCATTCAGATGCATTGTTTGTCCCACCAGCTGTTGTTTCGTAAACCCAAGCCACATAGGTATGACTGGTTTTATAACCGCTTAAATCTATATATTGTGACGGTGTGTAAGTTCCGGTTACCGTTGGAAAATTACCGTTTAATTCTACCCATGTTGCTGTTTCCGGATTGCTTTTCCCATCGTAATCTGTAGAAACCACTAATTTTAAAGATGGTCCTGCATAAAATTTACGTGAATAAAAAGATAACAATGGAAATGCTCCAAAATTATCCAAACGTAATTTTGGTGAGATCAACCAATCTTTACTTGGTCCATTGTCAGAATATCCATTCATTAAAACTGCACCTGGAGCGCTGTTTACGTTTCTTGCTGTAGTTGTATAAGTCCATTTGTTTACAGTTCCAGCTGCATTATATTGCGTCCATCCACTGTTTGTTAAAACATTTGCATCGTTGAAGTTTTGAACATACGGATTAATTCCTGTTCCTGTTAAAGCAATTGTTTTTGTTGCAGCTCCAGTAGATTCATTTGTAATTGACCCTGAAAAACTGGTTAGTGCATCTGGAATAAATTTCACGTAAACGGTTTGAGAAGCATTTAAAGCAAAATCAGCCACAGCGAAAGTTAATGATGAAGAAAAGGTGGTATTATCTTTTGAGATTGAGAAATTAGCAGGAGCTGTCACTATAACATCATTGGTAAGGTTAGCGGCCTGAATTTGATAACTTAAAGTTTCTGAATCGTAATTTACTTCAGAAAAACCTAAATCTAAAGAAGTTTCAGTTGTCGTGATAGAAGGAATAGCAACACTTGAAGTAGTCGCATCAACTTTAACTACAGCCGACTGTACATTGCCATGAGCATCTTCTGAAACAGAAAAAACAGAGTAAGTGGTGTTTAAGGCTAGTCCAGCAAAGTTTTTTATATATTCTTGAGAAGCATCTGTAATATCTAAAAATCCTGATTGCAACGCTGCTGTTCCAGTTGCATCTTGCCCCGCTTTTACCTGAGCTGCAGATGGAGCTGCGCTTCCTCCCAGAAGTAATACAAAATACGTTTTTCCGATTTCGTTGATTTTATTAATAAAGTCAAAGCTTTCAGATAAAATATTATCGGCTTTTGGATAACCTGCAACATTTACTGGCGCATCAACATCGCTTCCTATTGTAATATTATCTATGGCAAATGAAGGACGAGATCCTGCTCCAGAAACTTGTCTTGAAATCCATCGAAGCTGCACTACAGGCTGATTTTCACATTCTGCTGGAAGTGTAATTGATATAGTTTGAGGATTTTGCGGCGTAGTAACTCCTGAACCCGTTTGTAATGTAGTATTATTAGAATAAACAGTTTCTGTTAAAGTTGTAAATGCCGCAGCAGTGCCTACTCTATACTGTAAAACCATTTCGTTTATACGAGTATTATTTGTCCCGTCATAAGGATTACGAATAGTCATTGCATCGTACTGAACTTGTATAGCAGATTGTCCTGTTGTATTAACAGCAAGAGCAATTGTTAAGTCTAGTGAACCTGTGTTTAGAAAACCAATTTTCCCATTATAATTATGGAAATTTCCACTATTTGTACTTGCACCACTATTGGCAACCAAAGCTCTGTCGGCTACTAAAATTCCATTGGTATTAAAAGAAGCGCTTGGAGCGGTGGCAGCTGTCCAACCCTGAAAACCTGCTGGATAAGTTGTAGAGCTTGCTGCTAATCCGTCAAAATTCTGCGCATAAGGCAGATTTTGAGCAGCGGGCATGGTCTGCGCACTTAAATGTAAAGAGAAGCAATAAAAAAAAACTAAAAAAGTCATTAAATGACGAAAAGAGTAATTGTTTTTCATACGTTGTAGAATAGAGTTTTTAGAATTCAAATTTATCTCGTTTAAAGTTAAGAGAATATTGTAAAAACATAAATTAATTGTAAGGTATTTTATAAAAAAGTGTCAGAAAAATAAATCCACCACTTTTCCAATTGCGATAAATGATAGAAATTATGCTGTCTGAGAATGCATTTATATTTTCTTTCAAAAAAACAAACAGCATTTTAAATTAACAGGAAAAAACACTATTGCAAATAATAGATCACCTTTAAAAACAAAAAAGCCATCTGAAAAATCAGACGGCTTTCGACATATTTGATACTATTTTTTCTTTACACTGCTGTATATCCGCCATCGGCTATGATATAACTTCCGGTTGTAAAGGAAGATTTGTCAGAACTTAAAAAAGTAACCAATTCGGCAATTTCTTCAGAAGTTCCTAAACGATTCATTGGTGCTTTTGCTGCCACGGCATTCATGGCATCACTATTAAGATTATCTTTTAATAAAGCGGTTTCAATATAACCTGGACCCACTGCATTACAACGGATTTTTTTCTGAGCATATTCCGCCGCAATATTTTTGGTTAATCCTACAACACCATGCTTAGAAGCCGTATAAGCAGGACTAAGCGGAGCTGCAACCTGACCATGAATAGAGGCAATATTTACAATGCTTCCTCCTCCGTTTTTCTCCATTTGTTCTAATTGATAGCGGCAGGCATAAAAAACACCACTTAAGTTTAATGCAATTACACGATCCCAAGCTTCTGGCTCATATTCTCCAGTTGGTTTCGCCGGACCTCCCATACCTGCATTATTACACGCAATATCAAGTCGGCCGTATTTTGAAACGGTAACCTCAACCATATGTTTATTGTCACTTGCACTCGACGAATCTCCTTTTACAAAAAAAGCTTCTCCGCCACTATCTTTTATAATTTTTACGGTTTCTTCACCGTGTTCCACATTAATATCCGAAACTACGACTTTTGCTCCTTCTCGAGCGTAGGCTTCTGCAACGGCACGTCCAATTCCTGAACCGCCGCCAGATACAAAAGCTACTTTATTTTCTAAAAGTGCCATTTTATTAGGTATTTAAATTTGTTCTCTAAATTTACGAAGATAAAACGGCGGAATACCCTAAAAACGGGAGTTTATCATAACATTAACGGATTGTGCTAATCATATGTTATTTGATGTTAAGATCGCTTTTATGTCCAAAAAAAATTGTAATATCTGTTAATTATCTTCATCTAATTTCATGTTTCCTCTATCTTCATGATTGTCGGGATGAGAATTTGGATATCTATTGGAAGCAATATCAGAATTACGGTCTTTGTTCTCTACCGTTTTTTCGGCTTCTTCTTCCGTTTCGACTCCGCGATTGGCATTCGGATTATCAGGATTTATTTGATGAGGCGCTTTCTTAATATCTTCATTTTCATTTCGAGCACGATCTACCACTTTTTTATTCCCTTCTTTGTCTGTTACAACTTCTTTTTTAAGGTTGGCATCATCGGCTTTACCATCGTGTGAAATATTTTTCCCTTTTGTTTCGTCTATATCTTTTTGTACTCCATTTATTTTCTTGGAGCCTAAATTATTCGTTCCCATAACTGTATTATTTTGAGTTTCTATTATAATATTACGAATTCTAAATTTTAAATCTAAATGGTTTAACATTGCTTTTAGTTTATAATTACAGGATTTTCTTATTTTTAATATTTATATTTCTAATCTTAAAATACATAATTATGGGCTTTTTTAAAATCAAAACCAGCTGGTCAAATGCCGAATTTATCTTGATAAAACTTTGCATGGCTTCTGCCTATATCTTTGTGGGAAGTTATTTTCACGATTTCTTCTCTGCCTATTATCCAATTTTAGGAATCATCTTTATAGTTACCGCAGTTTGGTTTGTTTACCAATGGCTAAAAAAGATGAAATCAGAAAGAATTTAACTTTCTTTAATTAATGTGATAAAGCGAGTATCTTTGCAAAAAATTAAAAATGCACAGACACTTCCTTCTTTTTAAACCTTATGGCTACTTAAGCCAATTTATTTATGAACTAAAAAGAAAGAAAAAGCTTTTGGGCGAATTATATGATTTTCCTGAAGGAACAATGGCAATTGGAAGACTCGATGAAGATTCTGAAGGTTTACTTTTATTGACAACTGACGGAAAAATAAGCGAACAAATTAGAAGCAAAAAAGTCGACAAAGAATATTATGTTCAAGTTGATGGCATTATAACCCCCGAGGCAATTGAACAATTGCAAAATGGTGTTGAAATTGGTTTTGACGGAGGTAAATACAAAACCAAACCTTGTTCTGCCTTTATCGTTACCGAAATTCCTGATTTTGGACCAAGAGCCAAAAAAATCCGGGACGAGCGTCATGGCCCAACTTCATGGGCATCTATCACCATTAATGAAGGGAAATTTCGTCAGGTTCGAAAAATGACTGCTGCAGTTGGTTTTCCTACGCTGCGTCTGGTTCGTGTTCGAATTGGAAATGTATATTTGCAAAACCTAAAAGCTGGAGATGTTCAAGAGGTTTCTGATTTTCAATTAGATAATTAGAAATGTGGCAATTAGATAATGTGATAATTAGACAATTATTGAAAACTCATAACTCATAATTCATAACTAAACAAAAAATGCTAAACGTAGTTCTTGTAGAACCAGAAATACCAAATAATACCGGAAATATCGGCAGATTGTGCGTGGGCACAGAAAGCAGGCTTCATTTAATTCATCCTTTCGGTTTTGTAATTAATGATAAAAATCTAAAACGTTCTGGGTTGGATTACTGGGTTCATCTTGATGTAACCGAATATCAAAATGTAGAGGAATGGATGGCAAAAATCCCTAACCATTCGCGAGTATTTTTAATGAGTTCGCATTCTCAAAAATCATATTTAGAAAACGAATTTCAAGATGGTGACTGGCTGGTTTTCGGAAAAGAAAGTGTTGGTTTAAGTCCAGAATTTATGGCAAGATTCGAGAATCATTTAACGATTCCTATGTCACCGCTTATTCGTAGTTTTAATATCGCCAATTCGGTTGCTTTTGTTGTTGGAGAAGCGAAAAGACAGATTGGATTACGTAAATAATTATTTAATTCCTGCAAGGTTTTCAAAACCTTGTAGGTTTGAATAGCATCCTGATAAGCACAAATACCTACAAGGTTTTGAAAACCTTGCAGGACAAAAAATTCTTAACTCACGATAAATTTCCCTTAAAGTTCTATCTAGTAGAATAAATTAAAAAACTATATTAAAAAAAGAAAGATTAATCTTATATTTGCAATTTGTTTTGCAGATAAGAAATTACATTCCTTCTTTTTATTATGAAAGAGAAAAACACTTACAAAGACGATATTTCAGTACCAGAAGAAACCGTAATTTATTATTCAAGAACGGCTTTACTTTTTTTATTAATAATGTATGTGGGAATAATTCTTTTGGGCATTTATTTTATATATGAAAAAAATTATTTTGGAGTATTATTTTTAGGGATTGGAATTTATTCCATTTATATCCAAATTAAAAAATTACGTGATAAAAGTCCTCAAATTACTATTAATGCAGAAGGAATAAAATTAAAAGACGAAAATCTCGTCAGTTGGAATAACATTCAAAACGACAGAATTTTCACAAAGTTTAGAAGATATTCTTTTGCTAACTATTTTGGATTCAATAATAAACAGATTGAAATTGGAGAATTAGATATACATTTTGATGATTTAGAGAATTTACTTCATGTGTATCGTGTTCGCTTCGAAAACAATAATTCTTAACTCACTATAAATTTTCCTTTTTCAGCATCAAAAATAATATGTTCATCTTTGAATAAGCTGTTGAAACTTCCATTTAAAATCAAATTACAAGGTTGGTCCTGCACAACACTTTCTGGGGTCATAATGATCATTTCGTCGCTTAATTGTATTGCCAGATCAATATCATGAGTTGAAAACAAAATGCATTTCTGAGTTTCCTGAGTCAGCTTTTTCAGTAATTTGAATAGCGAAACTTTATGAAGCAAATCCAAATGTGTTGTAGGTTCATCCAAAATAATCAATGGTGTATCTTGTGCCAAAGCTCTTGCAATTAAAACTTTCTGCAATTGCCCATCACTTATTTGATGATGTCTTTTTTGAGCCAGATGACTGATTTGAGTAAGTTCTAAAGCTTCATTTACTTTCGTAATATCTTCCGGCGTTAAAGTCCCAATCCAATTCGTATACGGCTGTCGTCCTAAAGCTACAAGTTCAAAAACGGAAAGATTGCTTGGCGGTAATTTTTCGGTTAAAACAACACTTAAATTTTGGGCTAATTCCAAAGGTTTATAGCTTGAAATATTCTTTTCATTCAAAAAGACATTTCCTGATAATGGATGTTGGATTCCAGTAATAGTTCTCAGCAAAGTAGATTTTCCAATTCCGTTGGCGCCTACTAAAGAAATCAGTTTTCCTTCGTTGAAATTTAAATTCAATTTCTCAGCAATAGGTACAACGCCTTTCTTGGATTTGTATCCAATATTTAAATCTGAAGTCTTTAAGATTGTTTTCATTTTTTAAAGATTCTGAGGTTCTGAGATTCTAAGGTTCTAAGTTTTTTTACTGATAATTACTTTTTCGCATTAACAGCCATATTACAATTGGTGCACCAATGATAGAAGTTATAGCATTGATTGGCAAAGTCGTTTCTAATCCTGGTAATTGCGATGCAATATCACAAAACAGCATGATGGTGCCTCCGTAAAAAAAAGTACTCCAATATAAAACCAAATGATTACTTGTCTTAAAAGTCAGTTTTGCAATGTGGGGAACTGCTAAACCAATAAAAGCCACTGGACCGGCAAAAGCAGTAACACTTCCTGCTAAAATGCTGGTTGCAAAAATAATTACCAATTGTGCTCTTTTATAATTCAGCCCCATACTTTTGGCGTAATTCTCACCCAAAAGCAATGCATTTAAAGGTTTTATACTGCTCGCGCTTAAAAGCAGACCAAAACCAACACAAACCGCCAAAATTGAAATTGAAGTCCAAGAAAGATTTCCCAAACTTCCTAAGGACCAAAAAGTAAATTTCTGCAATTGTTCTGCAGAGCTAAAATACGTCAGAACTCCAACAATTGCACTCGTAAAACTGGCAAACATAAGTCCGATAATCAAGATTGCCATGGTGTTTCGCATTCGCTGTGCTACCAACAACACAAGTAATAAAACTGAAACACTTCCTAAGGTAGAAGCCAATACTATTCCGTATGAGGATAATAAAAATGAGTTTAAGAAGGACGGCAGAAAACCTGCTCCTAAAATCACAATGGCTACAGCCAATATCGCTCCCGAACTTAATCCTAAAACATCAGGACCTGCCAAAGGATTTCTGAATAAAGTCTGCATCAACAAACCACTTACCGATAATCCAACGCCAACTAAAACAGCTGTAATAGCTTTTGGCAATCGGTAATTAATTATAATATATTCCCAAGTCGATTTACTTGCCTGACCTCCGGTAATACTAGTATACACTTCTTTAAACGGAATTGTAATTGATCCCAGACTAATGTTTAGAAAAAAGACAAACAAAAGTGCTAAACCAAGTATGCTGAAGAGAATTATATTTTGCTTTCTATTGATCAATTATTCTTAATTAAGTTTAGAAGCAAAAGTAAATTCGTAGCTTGACAATAAATCAGGATGAAAGATTTTAATATAATCTTTTAAAACTAAATCCGGACGGCTTGGTGCTAATTCATAATAAACGGTTCCGCCTGTCGCTCCAAATTTACCTTCAAAAGTATATATAGTTTTATTTGTGAAAGCATCAAATTGAGAATAATGCGGATTTGCTTTTTGCAATTCATCCAAACTTTTGAATGATCCTGAAGCAATCCAAACATTAGCCGTTTTAGCTTTGTCTAATACTTTTTCAAAAGACAAACCTTCACTTCCTGTTCCTTTTAAATCTGCCCAGAGATAATTGGCTTTAGCATCTTTCATAAACTGCGCCACCCAGCTGTTTCCTTTTGCTACATACCAAACATCTTCATACATAGAGCCGTACAAAACTTTTGAGGTCGCGGGCTTATCATTCACTAACTTTTTCGCTTGATTATAACTTTCAACAATTTTATCAAACAATTCTTTTGCTTTGTCTTCTTTTCCAAATAAAGCTCCGTAAAGTTTGATCCATTCTGCTTTTCCAAGCGGAGATTGCTCCATCCAATCGCCTTGAATTAAAACTTTTAAACCGCTTTTTTTCAAGTTATCCAGCATTGGGTTGTTGTTGTCAACTCCAAAAGTCACAATTAAATCTGGAGATAATTCGATTAATTGTTCGATATTCAATTTTTCATTTTGTCCAACATTTTTAACCGAACCTTTATCAATTAAAGCTCTTGTTTTTTCTGAAGAAATATAATCCGTGTGTGGAAATCCAACCAATTTATTTTCTACTTCAAGCATTTCCAAAAAAGGAATATTAGTGGTTGAGGTTACGACAACAGATTCTAAAGGGACTTTAATTGAAGTATATTTTTGAAGACTATCAGGGATTTCAGTATTATTTTCTGTTAAAACATATGTAAATTTCTCATTAGCATTTGGCCAAGGGTTCATCACATTTACAACAGAATAACCTTCGTATTTCACAATAGAAAAACCAGAAGCGTATTCAATACTATTTTTAGGATTATCAGATTTTACGACTGTCTGCGTTTCATTCTTTTTACAGCCAATAAGGAGAAAAAGCGAAAAAACGACCATTAATTTAGAGAAATAATATTTCATATTTTACATTTTGTATGACAACAAAGGTAAAAGAATTTCTATTTTTTTTGTTTACTTTTATTTCTACAATTTTAAACAAATAATATTTTTATTTGATGAATGTTACAAAAACAAAAATCTGCTCCAGCTGTGATTCCGAGTTCAGCTGCGGAGATATTTCGGTTGAAAATAAATGCTGGTGCAATGATTATCCGCCTATTTTCAATCTATCAGAGGGAGGCGACTGCCTTTGTCCTTCATGCTTCCAAGAAGCTTGTGAAGATAAAATAGACGCTTACGTAGAGACTATTACCACAAAAAATGCACATAAAAACAAAGCACAGCATTTACCCAAAACAGAAAAATTAATTGAAGGAATTGATTATTATTTAGAAGATGGAAATTACGTTTTCAAAGCCTGGTTTCATCTTAAAAGAGGCAGCTGCTGCGGCAATAAATGCAGGCATTGTCCATATTAGAAATTGAAAGTTATGAGTTATAAGTTATGAGTTTTTATACCTTTGACAAATAACTTTATAACACATAACTTCCTCAAAAATGATTTATTTAATTACCGGAGGCGAACGATCTGGAAAAAGCAGTTATGCTCAAAAATTGGCTTTAGAACTTTCTAACTCTCCTTTATATGTGGCTACGGCACGAAAATGGGATTCGGATTTTCAAAACCGAATCGACCGTCACCAGCAGGAACGCGATGAACGTTGGACCAATATTGAAAAAGAAAAATATTTAAACGAAATTGACTTCTCTGGAAAAGTGGCTTTGATTGATTGCGTAACCCTTTGGCTGACCAATTTTTTCGTTGACCATAAAAATGATGTCGCGTTAAGTCTGGAAGAAGCTAAAAAAGAATTTCTTTCGATAGCCAATCAGGAAAATGCCACTCTGATTATTGTAACCAACGAAATTGGAATGGGCGTTCATGCTTCTACCGAAATTGGAAGAAAATTTACAGAACTGCAAGGCTGGATGAATCAGTTTCTGGCTTCAAATGCTGATGAAGTGGTTTTAATGGTTTCGGGAATTCCAGTCAAAATAAAAGGATAAAAAAACTCAATGCAATTTCAAAAAACAATATTTTCAATCTGGATGTAATCACTTGAATAAAGTATAAATATTAATTCTGATTCCAAAACGAATATTTTAATTTTACTAGAACTAAAAAGTTTTGAGATTCAATTCCCTTTCTTGGCATTGATTTTTGAAATTCTTATTGATTTTTAAAAATGAGCAATCTAGACGACATATTAAAATCACGACGTGACACCCGACATTTTACAACCGATGAGGTTCCTGATGAAGTACTTCAAAAAGCTTTACAGGCGGGACATTGGGCACCATCTGTTGGTCTGACTGATGCTACGAGATATTATGTCATTAAATCTGATGAAGTCAAAACGGCTATTAAAAACCTATTTTTAGAATACAATAAAAAAGCAGAAGAACTTACCGATAATCCCGAACAAAAAGAACTTTACAGATCTTTAAAATTAGAAGCAATCGAAGAAGCTCCTATTGGACTGATAATTGCATATGATCGCTCTGTTCTCAATCAATTTACTATTGGTACTATTGGCAGTAACGAAGCTGTCAAATTCAGCTCGGTTTGTGCGGCTCAGAATATTTGGCTTTCACTTACTGAACAAGGTTACGGAATGGGCTGGGTTTCGATTCTTAATTATCATCAATTCAAAAAAATCCTAGATTTACCCGAACATATAGAACCACTTGGATATTTCTGCATAGGAAAACCGGCTACCAATTATGGCAATCAGCCTATGTTGCAGCAATTACATTGGAAACAAAAATCAGAAACTCCAGATTGTAAAGAAATCAAAGAGATTCATCAAATACATATTCCTGAACTTGCATTGAAATCAGAAAACCACATTGAGAACCAATCTGATTTCAACAGACTTTTACAGGAAAAAATAGATTCCAAAACCAAACCCGTTGGTTCTCTGGGAACTTTAGAAACTCTGGCTTTTCAAATGTCGACCGTTTTTGAAACTTTAAATCCTAAAATAACAAAACCCAATATCGTTGTTTTTGCTGCGGATCATGGTATCGCCAATCATGGTGTAAGTGATTATCCGCAAGATGTTACACGCCAAATGGTGAATAATTTTCTTGATGGCGGCGCAGCTATAAATGTTTTCTGCAAGCAAAATGATATTCAATTATCTATCGTCGATTCGGGTGTTAATTATGATTTTCCAACCAATGCAAAATTAATCGATGCCAAAATCGCCAAAGGAACACAATCTTTCCTCCACGTACCTGCCATGAGCGAAACAGAAGTTCAATTGTGTTTTGAAAAAGGAAAAAGCATTGTTGAAAATATTGCACAAAAAGGCTCTAATTGTATTGGTTTTGGCGAAATGGGAATTGGAAATACTTCTACAGCTTCTGTTTTAATGAGCGTTATTACTGGTTTTCCTATTGAAGAATGTGTTGGAAAAGGAACTGGTGTAAAAAATGAAAAATTACTTCACAAACAAAATTTACTCAAAAAAGCCATCGATAATTATTCCGGTCAAACCGAGTTAATGTCGCAACTCGCCTATTTTGGTGGTTTTGAAATTCTTCAAATGGCAGGCGGAATGCTGAGTGCTTTCGAAAATAAAATGCTGATTCTTGTTGATGGTTTTATCTGCACCACAGCTTTTTTAATTGCTCATAAAATCAATCCGGCTATTAAACAAAATGCCGTTTTTTGTCATTGTTCCGCCGAAAAAGCACATCAAAAATTATTGAATTATCTCGAAGCTAAACCAATTTTAAACTTAGATTTGCGTCTGGGTGAAGGAACCGGCTGCGCAGTTGCTTTTCCTATTTTAAAATCGGCAGAAGCATTTTTGAATGAAATGGCTAGTTTTGAAAGTGCTGGAATTAGTAAAAAATAAGTTTCCAGTCTCAGTTTCTAGTTTTCAGATTCAATAAAAATTATATAAAATCCTCATTTTTCAAATGAAAAAACAACTTGACATTTTTTTTACCTGTTTAATGTTTTACACCCGCATCCCTTGTCCAAAAAACATTACTCATGATCCTGATTATTTAAATAAGGCCACACGCTATTTTCCTTTTATTGGCTGGATTGTGGGAAGTATTTCATTTTTGTTTTTCTATGTTTTTTCTTTTTTCCTTTCGATAGAATCTGCGGTTATTTTTGCAATAATTGCTTCTATTTTAACAACTGGAGCTTTTCATGAAGATGGATTTGCAGATGTATGCGATGGATTTGGCGGCGGCTGGACGAAAGAAAAAATCCTAATGATTATGAAAGACAGTGCTATTGGAGCGTATGGCGCAATTGGACTTGTTCTGCTTTTTCTAGCGAAATTTAAACTGCTTTCAGAATCTATTTCAATCATTACAAATCACAATATTCTGATTTATTTGTTGTTCATTTCTGCTCATTCTTTAAGCCGATTAGCTGCAATCAGCATTATTTTTACGCATGAATATTCTCGTGAAGATGCTTCCAGCAAAAGCAAACCTATTGCCAAAAAACATACTTGGAAAGAAGTTCTTGGTTCTTCTTTGTTTGGATTGATTCCTTTGGCAGCACTCTCCTACTTTAATTATAAAATTCTTTTAGCGTTACTTCCTGTTTTCATTACAAGATATTGTCTGGCACGTTATTTTCAAAAATGGATTGGCGGTTACACTGGCGATTGTTTAGGCGCTACACAGCAAGTTTGTGAAGTCATATATTACTTAAGTTTTCTTTTTATATGGAAATGTATCTAGTGCGCCATACCGAAACGATCTGCGAAAAAGGAATTTGTTATGGTCAGTCTGATGTTGATATTGCAGAACCTTTTGAAAACATATTCGGCAGTATCATTTCTAAACTGCCATCTGAAGCCGTGATTTTTACAAGTCCGTTGAAACGCTGTGTAATTTTAGCCAAACATATTCAGGAAAATATCAAAACGATTTCTTTTCAGGAAGATGAACGTTTAAAAGAAATGAATTTTGGCGATTGGGAATTGAAAAAATGGGATGAAATTCCATCGGAACAACTCAATCCTTGGATGGAAGATTTTGTAAACATTAAAGTTTCAAATGGAGAATCTTTTGTAGAATTACACGGAAGAGTTGGCGATTTTTTATCTGATAAAATTGCAAAAACAAATGTTCCAGTCATAATTGTCGCACATGCCGGAATAATCCGAAGCATCATTTGCCATCAGACTTCACTGCCCTTAAAAAATGCTTTTACGAATAAAGTAGATTTTGGACAAGTTATAAAAATTGAAATTTAGCGCTAATAATTTATAATTTTATACGAAACGCAAAAGAAATTTGAATAATCAATATTTTTAATTTTATCTTTGCTGCAAATTTAAGGTTGTGTTTTATTAACACATTAAAAGGGAATCAAGTAAAATCTTGAGCTGTACCCGCAACTGTAAGCTTAGTTCTAAACGAATGTTTGTTGTAAACTACGATGCCACTGCTCGCTCAGGCGAATGGGAAGGTAAACAACAAAACGCAAGCCAGGAGACCTGCCTTTATAACAAAATATCGAGCTCTCGGGAAAAAGAGTGTAGAAATTATGATTTTAAGGTTACGTTTTGCTTTTTTATTCCTTGTGTTGTGCCAATTAACTTCGGCGCAGAACGATTCTATTACCAAACTGAAAGAAATTATTGTTTCTGATTCTAATCTGAAAAAATACTCCAATTCGCAGTCGGTTTTAAAATTGAATGATTCCATCATCAATAAAAATGAAGCTTTACTGACTGATTTACTAAACTTTAATTCTACGCTTTATTTCAAAGAATACGGACGCGGAATGCTTTCTACAGTTTCTTTTCGCGGAACGACTTCTTCGCAAACTGCAGTTATCTGGAACGGAATCAACATTAATTCACAAATGAATGGAAGCACGGATTTTAATACGATCTCAGGATCTGATTATAATTCTGTGAGTGTAAAAGCCGGAGGCGGAAGTGTTATTTATGGAAGTGGAGCGATTGGAGGAACTGTACACCTAAATAACGATTTGTTGTTTTCTAATCGTTTTGAGAATACCCTAAAACTAGACTACGGAAGTTTTAATACAATTGGAATAAATTATAAAACCAACATTTCTAATAAGCAATGGAGCGCACAGGTTGGTTTTTCCAAAAATAGTTCTACAAACGATTATAAATATCTAAACCGTTATACTTGGCGTGGCGAACAGCGCTGGAACCAAAACGGCCAATACGATATTATAACTATGAGTGCTAATGTGGGGTATAAAATTGACGATAAAAACACTCTAAAATTGTACAGTCAGACTTCAAATACAGATCGAAATACATCTTTAGTAACAGAAAGTGAAACTAAAAGCAAATATGTGAATGGTTTTAATCGAAGTTTATTAGAATACGATGGTGATTTCGGAAAATTTAAAACCAATTTCAAAACGGCTTACATATTCGAAAACTATAAATATTACGCCGATAATACGAAAGACTATTACAGCTCTGGCAATACTGAAAGTTTAATCACCAAACTGGATTTAGGATATACTCTTTTTAAAACTACTCAGATAAATGGTATTGTAGATTATAATAGAACCAAAGGCTACGGAACAAGTTTTGGAGATCATGTTCGCGAAATTAGTTCTGCATCTTTACTGGTAAAACAAGATATTGGGGCGAATTGGAAAAATGAATTTGGTATTAGAAAAGAATTTACAAATAACTATGAATCACCGCTGTTATTTTCATTAGGTTCCTCTTATCAATTTAGTCCGTTATATAATTTGAAACTAAATGTATCTCGAAATTTCAGAATTCCGACTTACAATGATTTATATTGGGAACCAGGAGGAAATTTGGATTTGAAACCTGAAAGTTCTTATCAGGCTGAAATTGGGAACGTTTTTACATTCAGAAACATTTCGCTTACACAAACCTTTTATTACATGAAAATAAAAGATCTACTGCAATGGATTCCAGGATCAAGTGGTATTTGGTCTCCTCAAAACACCGATAAAGTAAATAGTTATGGAGCCGAAACTTTGGTAAGCTGGAAAAAACAATATGGTAAAAATCATTTAAGTGCCAACGCATCTTATGCTTATACCGTTTCGAAAAATGAAGAAACCGAAAAACAGCTTTTTTTCGTTCCATTCCACAAAGCAACCGCTTCTGTTGCTTATTCTAGAAACAGAATCTCGGCATACTATCAATTTTTATACAATGGTTTTGTTTATACCAGAGCCGATAATGATCCAAACGAAATTGTAAAAGATTATATGATCTCAAATATCGGGATCGACTATGATTTTAAATTTTTGGATTCCTTTAAACTCGGATTTCAAGTTCTAAATCTTTTTAATGAGAATTATGAAAGTCTGGAAGACAGACCTATGCCCGGAACCAATTTCAACGTGTATTTAACTCTAAAATTTTAATATTTATGAAACTTAGTAAATTACTTTTAATAGCAATGTGCATTAGCTTTTTTGCTTCTTGTTCGAGCGATGACGATAATGATACATCAAAAGGAGAATACGACAACGGATTTTTTATTTTAAATGAAGGAAGCACAGGACAAGGAACTGTTTCATTTGCAAGCAACGATTTAAATGTTTTTGTAAAAGACATTTACTCAGCAGCAAACCCAACTGATTTACTTGGAAAATTTGCTCAAAACATCTTTTTCGACGGAGATAGAGCTTATATCATTGCAGGTGGTTCAAATGTTATTAATGTAGTAAACCGTTACACTTTTAAATTAATCGCTAAAATCGACAGCGGACTTGCTAATCCAAGATATGGTGTTGTTAAGGATGGAAAAGCCTATGTAACAAATGCAAACACGTACTTTGACTATGATAAACCAGAACAAAATCCAAATGGAAATACTGATGATTATGTGGCCGTGATCAATTTAGCATCCAATACGGTTGAGTCTAAAATTCAATTAAATGCTACGGCCAACCGTTTAGTTTTAGAAGATGGCAAATTATACATCACTGAACCATATAACAACAGCAAATTATTAATTGTAAATATTGCAACAAAGACATTAGAAGCTCCAATCGAAGTAGGTTACAATGCTGATTGCATCGAAGAAGAGAACGGAACTTTATATATTTTAAGAGGTCCTTATGGCGCTAGAAGTGAAATTGTAAAAGTAAAATTATCAGACAAATCTGTTTCTAATGTTACTTTCCCTGAAAGCTTAGACGGTGCTTCTTTCATGGATATTGAAGATGGCAAAATTTATTATACAGTTAATAAATCTGCTTATGTAATGAACTTAACAGCCGCAACACCTTCTACAACTCCAATTCTTACTTCACCAGTAAGTTACTTATATGGATTTGCAGTTAACAACAATCGTATATACATGGCTGATGGAAGCTTTACAGCAGATGGAAAAGCATACATCTACAGTTTAAATGGAGATTTACAGAAAACGTTAACTACCGGAATTGGTACTAACGGTTTCTATTTTAATGATTAATTTGTTTTAGAATTAGTTTATTAGTTTTTGGAAAAAAAAGGCTTTCATTTCTGAAAGCCTTTTTTTTTATTTTAATGATTTTAAAAGTCCTTCCGGAGCTTTTTCAAGATACATCTGATTGCGTATACCATTCATTGCTTTAACATTCGTAAAGGTTTGTAAAGCTTCTTTACGATCTTGTTGTATTCTTTTTGCAGCTGAACCTGTAATTTTTGAAATTGCAAGATTTAATAATGGTTCAGATGCATCACCCAAAACCCCCATATTAGTTATGTATTCTAATTGTTCGTAAGTAGGTTTTAAACCATCTGTATATTCACCAAAATCATTTGCGTTCACAATTTTCAAAACCAATGGCTGCATCGCATATTTATGGTTCAAGTTTCGGTTTGCTTTTCCAAAAGTTGGAGAATCATATAAAGTAACAGAACCTACATTTTTCCCTACTGTTGTTTCTCCTATTTGAATAACAGAAATATAAGGCACAAGTCCGTTGATTACCAATTCGCTCGCAGAAGCCGTACCGTCAGTTGTAATAATATAAATTTTATTTAAGTTTAAGCTGTTGATTGCCGCGCCATCAATTTTATCAACAAATCTAACATTTAGCGATTCTGGATCTTCATTTTCGTAAAACTCGTTCACTTTAGGATTCCACTTTTCTTTAGCAAAAATCTTATCTTTAAATTGTCCGGTAATCATACTTGCCAAACGTGCTGCTGTATTGATTGAACCTCCTCCATTGTATCGTAAATCCAAAACCAAATCCGTAATTCCTTCTCCTTTTAAAGAGGCAAAAGCACTGTTAAGCTGTGCATCATAATTAGAATAAAATCCGTTATACATTAAATAACCAATTTTATGACTTCCAGAAACTATCACTTTATTAATAAATACTGGATTTTCATCTAAAGTAGTTTTCACTAACGGAACAGTAACTCCGTTTGTTTTAATAGTACTTCCGTCATAAGTTGCCATATTCAGCGTATAACTGTCAGCATTTAAAAGTGACTGGTAATTTGAAACCGTAAGTTGTGTTCCGTTTACTCCAGTAAACAAATCACCTCTTTTAATGTTTTTGGCTGAAGCATAAGAGTTTGGAAGAATGTAACGCACAAAACCTACAAGTTCTGTTGTACTGTTTGGTTTATAGCTTAATCTATAATCAACGCCATCATTTTTAGAAGTTCCCTGAAGTTCTTGTTCCAAAACGCTGTAATCTTCTACAATCCAGCTAAAACGGTCAACCGCCTGCCCTTTTGGAAATTTACTGATAGGTTTGTATAATAAATTCTGAAACAAATCTTCTGGATCAGAATAACCTCTTAAAAAAGAATTAAGGTCATTTTGTGTACTAAAACGATCATCAGCTAAATTAGGAACATCTGGTTGCCATAAATAAAACTGATTCAGTCCTTTCCATATAAAATCATTTATCTGTAAGTCTGCAGGAGATTCTACATCATCCTGATCTTCGCAGGACTGTAAAGAAAATGCCAACAGAAACAAAAGTAATACACTCTTTAAAATTGTTTTCATATAAACTGTATTTTGGTTTGGTGCTTTAGAGTATTAACGTAAAAATACTACCTTTAGTTTTAACAGTCTTATGTTTATTCTCTTTTTTTTTATAAAAAAACAATTTTGGCTGTAACAAAAATAATAGTGGCTCGTCTTGACTATATAACGCTAACGAATAACCTTTAATTTATGAACCAGAATGTGTTTATAGAATTAGTTAATCCTTTCAAAGACAAAGTTTTTCGTCTGGCAAAACGATTACTTACCAGCACTGAGGAAGCTGAAGATGCTACTCAGGAAGTAATGGTTAAATTATGGAATAAAAAAGAAAATCTGGAGGAGTACAATAATGTCGAAGCACTTGCGATGACGATGACTAAGAATTATTGTTTAGATCAGCTCAAATCAAAAAGAGCAGGAAATCTTCAATTAGTTCATAATAATTACACCGATCGTGAGCCGCAGTTAGACAAAAAACTCGAAGATTCGAACAGTTTAGAATGGGTTGAAAAAATTATAAACCAACTACCAGAACAGCTGCAATTATTAATTCAGCTTCGGGATGTTGAACAATATGAATTTGAAGAAATTGCAAAAATTGTGAATATGAACGAAACCGCAATTCGAGTTGCGCTTTCAAGAGCGAGAAAAAAAATTAGAGAATCAATGGTAAATGCACACAGTTATGGAATTAAATAAAATAGAAAATATATTAGAAAAATACTTTCAGGGAGAAACAACGATTGCCGAAGAAAATCAATTAAAAGAATATTTTTCTTCATCAGATGTTGCGCAGCATCTAGAACAATACAAACCTATGTTTGGTTATTTCTCTCAGGTAAAACAACAGCAGTCAACGCAGAATTTGGAAAATCTTGCTTTAAGCGAAACGATTCCACTAAAAACTAAGAAACGAAACGTGGCGTGGCTATCGATTGCAGCTTCAGTTGTGGTTTTACTAGGAATTGGAACCTATTTATTGGTTAGTGAAGAAAGTGCAGCTCCTGCTCTTACAGCGCAATCAGAATTAGGAACCTACGACGATCCTGAAGAAGCTTTAAAAGAAACACAAAAAGCTTTGGCATTATTGTCGAACAATGTTAATGTAGGCATTGAAAGTATGCAGTACATTAAAGAATACGAGCAAACAAAAAATAAAATTTTTAAACAGTAATTAAAAAAGATATGAAATCAACGATTCACGAATACAGAAAAAATAATAAACTAAATATGAGTAAAAATTTCATCATAACTTTAGTTTTCGCATTTGTAACAAATGTATTTTATGCACAAGGTGCTTTTGACAAATTTGATGGTCAAGACGACGTAACATCTGTAATTGTAAACAAAAAGATGTTCGACTTAATGAGTAAAGTAAAAGTTGATGCTTCTGATAAAGAAACACAGCAATACATTAAGCTTATCAAAAAATTAGATTACCTAAAAGTGTTTACAACCAAAAATCCTAAAATCGAAGCCGACATGAAAGCTTCTGCTGATAAATACATCAAAACAGCTGGTTTAGAAGAATTAATGCGAGTAAATGACAGCGGTAAAAACGTAAAAATAATGGTAAAATCTGGGGCAACAGACACACAAATTAAAGAATTACTGATGTTTGTTGACGGTGCCAAAAATGACGATACGGTTTTATTGTCTCTTACAGGTAACTTCGATCTTAACGAGATTTCTGTATTAACAGATAAAATGCAGCTCCCTGGTGGTTCTGATTTGAAAAAAGCTTCTAAAGGTAAAAAATAATATGAAAGTCAGTGTTTTCACCTCAGTCCTGCTGGCATTACTAACTCTTGTAAGTTGTAATTCTGAGCCTACATTACAAAAGTATTTTGTAGAGAATACAGAGAAAAAAGATTTTATTGCAGTTGATGTTTCGTCGAGCATTTTAAATCTGGAACAGATCAAGCTGTCAGCAGAGCAGAAAGAAGCTATAAATTCATTTGATAAAATGAACATTCTAGCCTTTAAAGCTAATGGCACTAATCAGGCTGAATATGACGCTGAGCGTAAAAAACTGACTGCCATTTTAAAAAATCCAAAATATCAGGAACTAATGAAATTTGGTTCTGGTAAGGACGGTGCTTCAATCAGCTATGTAGGTTCAGATGAAAATATCAGCGAGTTTGTAGTTTTTGCCAACAGAAAGGAAAATGGTTTTGCCGTAGTTCGTGTTCTAGGTAAAAATATGAATCCAAATAATATCATGACATTAATGTCGGTTTTGCAAAAATCAAAAATCGACATGAAACAATTAGAGCCTTTACAACAGCTCATAAAATAAATACATCTTACATTTATAAAGAAAGCTCCAACAACGGAGCTTTTCTTATTTTTAATTTTATATTTAACGTATTAATTATTAGCCAAAACTAAACCAATCAATCAAAAATCAAAATGAAATTAAAATCGTTTTTAGCAATAACTCTTCTGATAATTAGCTTTACTGCCACCAGCCAAGCCTCAAAAAAACTCAGCAAACCCGAAAAAGATTTCGAAACTTTCTGGACTACATTTAAGGATAATTATGCTTTTTTTAAACTTAAAAAAGTAAACTGGGATGATACTTATAAAAAGTTTCGTCCTTTAGTAAGCTCAAAAACGAAAGAAAAAGAACTTCTTGAAATATTTGAAGAAATGATTACGCCGCTAAAAGATGGTCATATTACAATTTCAAAAGGAGATGAAGTCGTTTATAAAGTAAAAAAACAATCGGCTTTTCTTGACGAATTTAAAGGAACAGAAAACAAATTATGGGAAACCAGTTTTACCACATTAGAAAACAATGGTTTTTCGAAAATCAAAGGGAGCGGACCAATATTCAAAAACAATTATTTGTACAATTCTGCCAAAAGCAATGATATAGGGTATATTCGCATTTCAAGATGTTTTGGAAATCTTGAAAGTCTTTTTGATGATAATAAAGAAAAAGAAGATATTCAATTAATGCTTACACTTTTCGATAGTATATTAAATTCCTTTGCTGAAACAAAAGCTATTATAATTGATATGAGATCAAACGGCGGCGGTCATGGCGGTGATCTTTTAGCATCCAGATTTGCATCTGAAAAAAGAATAACGCATTATAAAAGCATTAGACAAAAAGGAGATTATGAAAACTTCACTAATCCCGAACCAATTTACATAAGCCCAAATGAAGGAGTACGTTATTTAAAACCTATCGTGATTTTAACGAACGACAAAACTGCAAGTTCGGCCGAAGATTTTACCATTTCATTGTATCAGCAGCCAAATGTTACCACAATAGGAACCAATACTTCTGGAATGATGTCGGATATGTTTGGCGCTGATTTATCGAATAAAATTTCTTTCACCCTATCGAATCAGCGATATTATTCAACTACTAATGAATTACTTGAAGATGTTGGTGTTCCTGTAAAAATCGAAATCAAGAATACCAAAAAGGATATTGAGAACCAATATGATCCGGCAATTTTAAAAGCGCTGGAAGTTCTAAAATAACCCATTTACAAGATAAATTTTACACAAAAAAGGCTGTCCGAAAAAGACAGCCTTTTTTTTATAATAGAATTTGAGATTATTTACTCAAATACATTTTTCTTCTAGAGTACAATTCGTAGAATTGATCGTCTTTTAAGTCGTCAATAAACAAGATACTTTCTCCAGTTGATTTCATTTCAGGTCCTAATGCTTTGTTTACATTCGGGAATTTGCTGAAAGAGAAAACCGGTTGTTTGATTGCATAACCATTTAATTGCGGGTTGAAATCAAAATCTGTTACTTTATTATGACCTAACATTACTTTAGTAGCGTAATTTACATAAGGTTCTCCGTAAGCTTTTGCAATGAACGGAACTGTTCTAGAAGCTCTAGGGTTTGCCTCGATAATGTAAACTGTATCGTCTTTAATCGCAAACTGGATATTGATTAGTCCAACTGTTTTTAAAGCTCTAGCAATTTTATGTGTATGATCTTTAATTTGCTGCATTACAAATTCTCCTAAGTTAAAAGGAGGCAATGTAGCATTACTATCTCCAGAGTGAACTCCACAAGGCTCAATGTGCTCCATAATCCCGATGATGTAAACATTTCCATCAGCATCACAAATGGCATCAGCTTCTGCTTCGATTGCTCCAGCCAAGTAGTGATCCAGTAATAATTTGTTTCCTGGAATTGCTTTCAACAAATCGATAACGTGCTCTTCAAGCTCTTTTTTGTTGATTACAATTTTCATTCCCTGACCTCCTAATACATAAGAAGGACGAATTAAAAGCGGGAAATCTAAAGTATCTGCTAATTTTGAAGCTTCATCTGCTGTTTCAGCGATTCCAAATCTTGGGAAAGGAATGTTTAATTCAGTCAATAAGTCAGAGAAACGTCCTCTATCTTCTGCTAAATCAAGTGCGTCAAAACTAGTTCCAATAATTTTTACTCCGTATTTAGAAAGTTTGTCTGCCAATTTCAAAGCTGTTTGTCCTCCTAACTGAACGATTACACCTTCTGGTTTTTCGTGCTGGATGATATCATAAATATGCTCCCAGAAAACTGGTTCGAAGTATAATTTATCAGCAGTATCAAAGTCTGTAGAAACCGTTTCAGGATTACAGTTAATCATGATTGTTTCATAACCACATTCTTTTGCTGCTAAAACTCCGTGTACACAAGAGTAATCAAATTCAATTCCCTGTCCAATTCGGTTTGGTCCAGAACCTAGAACGATCACTTTCTTTCTGTCTGTTACAATACTTTCGTTATCCACAAAACGTTCTCCGTTTGCTTTTTCAATTTCAGCCTCAAAAGTTGAGTAATAATATGGAGTCAACGCTTTAAATTCAGCCGCACAAGTATCTACCAATTTAAATACACGGTTGATTTTTTGTTCCATACGTAAAGTGTGCACTTCACTTTCCAAACAATTCATCATGTGCGCTAATTGTCTGTCAGCAAAACCTTTTTGTTTCGCTTCAAGCAATAATTCCTTAGGAAGATTAGAAACTTTGTAGTTTGAAATTTCTTTTTCTAAAGTATAAAGCTGCTCATATTGTTTTAAGAACCACATATCGATTCTTGTGATTTCATGAATAGTACTCAACGGAATTCCCATTGCGATTGCATCGTAAATCACAAAAACACGATCCCAGCTTGCATGAGTCAGTTTGTCGATGATTAATTCGTAATCTTTGTATCCTTTTCCGTCAGCACCTAAACCATTTCTCTTAATTTCAAGAGATTGAGTGGCTTTGTGAAGTGCCTCTTGGAAAGAACGTCCGATTCCCATAACCTCCCCAACCGATTTCATCTGAAGACCTAAAGTTCTGTCTGAACCTTCAAATTTATCGAAGTTCCAACGTGGTATTTTTACAATTACGTAATCTAAAGTTGGTTCGAAAAGAGCCGAAGTAGATTTTGTAATTTGGTTTTGTAATTCATCTAAGTTGTATCCTAAAGCTAATTTAGAAGCAATTTTTGCAATTGGATATCCAGTTGCTTTTGACGCTAAAGCAGAAGAACGAGATACACGAGGGTTGATTTCGATGGCTACGATATCTTCTTTTTCGTCTGGCGAAACTGCAAATTGTACGTTACATCCTCCCGCAAAGTTTCCGATACTTCTCATCATTAAGATAGCATAGTCACGTAATTTTTGGAAAGTGGTATCCGATAATGTCATTGCTGGCGCTACTGTAATCGAATCTCCTGTATGGATTCCCATTGGGTCCATGTTTTCGATTGAACAGATAATTACAACGTTGTCATTTTTATCTCTTAAAAGCTCTAATTCGTATTCTTTCCATCCCATTAAAGCTTTGTCAATTAAAACTTCATGGATTGGAGAAGCTTCTAAACCACGAGTTAAAAGCTCATCAAAATCTTCTTTTTTGTAAACCACAGCTGCTCCAGTTCCTCCTAGTGTAAACGAAGGACGAATTACAAGTGGGAAACCAAATTCTTGAGCAATTTCTTTTCCTTCTAAGTAAGAAGTAGCTGTTTTTGCCGGTGCAGTTGGTACGTTGATTTTTTCTAAAAGCTGTTTAAACTGTTCTCTGTCTTCAGTAATATTAATTGCATTTACGTCAACACCAATTAATCTTACTCCGAAATCTTGCCAGATTCCTTTTTCCTCAGCTTCCAAACACAAGTTTAAGGCTGTTTGCCCTCCCATCGTTGGTAAAACAGCATCAATTTGTGGATGTTCCTTAAGAATTTCAATAATCGATTTTGTAGTTAATGGTTTCAAATAAATATGATCGGCCATAGATGGGTCGGTCATAATTGTCGCTGGATTTGAGTTAATCAAGATAACTTCAATTCCTTCTTCACGAATAGAACGTGCAGATTGAGAACCTGCATAGTCGAATTCGCAAGCTTGACCAATAACGATAGGTCCTGAACCTATTATTAAAACGGATTTAATTGATGTGTCTTTAGGCATTTTTTATGTATTGTGTAGTTATATAAGTGCTTTAAAAAACTTTTCTAGTGTGCTAAAAACTAGAAAGTTGAGAAAATTTTTACCGACAAGGTATAAAAAAAGGCGATACTAAGAAAGTAATCGCCTTATGTATGTTTATAAAAACATTATTTTTTGTGTCTAGGTTCGCTAGAAACAGTTAATTTATGTCTTCCTTTTGCTCTTCTACGCGCTAGAACTTTTCTTCCATTCGCAGAAGCCATTCTGTCCATAAATCCGTGCTTATTTCTTCTTTTTCTTTTCGATGGTTGAAATGTTCTTTTGCTCATTGCTTTGTATCTTTAAAAATGGTATCTATTAACTCTTTGTTTTGGTTTTGGATATCGTTGTTCAAAAACCGAGTGCAAATATACAAAGACTTTTTTTTCTGGCAAGTAGTTTTATAAAAATATTTTTAATTCCTTTTACTATATTTGCAATCACAAATATACATCTATTATGTTTAATAAAATTATCAAACTTATTTTAGCCGGACTTCTTGTAGTTGCAGGGATTTGGCAAATTATCGATAAAGAAACTGGAAATGGTATTTTCCTTATATTATTGTCTGCTATTCCAATTTTTCTTTATTTTAAAAACGAATTTATCCTTTTAGCCTTCCTTAAATTAAGAAAACAAGACTTTGAAGGCGCTAAAAAATGGTTAGCATACATCAAAAACCCTGAAACTGCTTTAGTAAGAAAACAACAAGGGTATTTTAATTACCTTCACGGAATCATGTTATCGCAGACCAATCTTATTCAGGCCGAGAAACATTTCAAAAAAGCAATTGAACTTGGATTATCAATGGATATGGATTTAGCGGTTGCTAAATTGAATCTTGCCGGAGTTGCCATGTCACGCCGTAGAAAACTAGAAGCAACAAATTTATTAAACGAGGCAAAGAAATTAGACAAACAGGGAATGCTGAAAGATCAAATCTCTATGATGAAAGAACAAATGAAGAAAATCTAAATTTCTTTTAAATTACAATATTAAAAAATCCCAAATTCCAATTTTCTGGCGTTTGGGATTTTTTTTATTTTAGATTGTGGAATTTAGATTTTAGATTTATGCTCATTTTATATTCTCATATAGAAGTCATAGAACAGGATACTTAACCAATTCAGTATGTATTTACTTTGCTTGTCTTTCGACTTCGCTCAGGAAGACAAAACTTCATTGTTACTTCATACAAATCTTTGTCAAAGTTTAAAACTTTGATAAAGATCAAAAACGTAGAATTTGGGATTTAAAAATTTAGAATTTAAACCTTTTAATCTCCCAATATAATAGAAGGCAGATTTTCATTCAGCCATTTGTATTTATTCAGAATCATAATATGCGATCCTCCTTTTACCACAATACAGCTGTTGATGTATTTTATTGGAAAAACATCATCTTTATCACCGTGAATATGAATCACATTTTCGTCAACTTTATCTCTGTCCCATAAAATTACCGATTCGACAGCCCATTGCAGGTAATTAAGGTCACGAACTGCTAAAAACTTCTCGTATAATTTAATTCGTTTGTTTACTTTTTCTCCAAAAGAGTATTTCGCCAGACTTTCGATATTCAAAATTAGTTTCATCGGAATGAGTCTATAGGCTTTTGTTTTCTTCCCTATTTTCATTCTTCTCGGAAATTCAACATTGCTTCTAACACTTGAAATAATAATTACTTTTCGTGCTTTGATGTGTTTTGCGATTTCCTGAACCAGAATTCCTCCAAACGAGACTCCTATCAAAATAGGATTTTCATGTTTAATGTTTTTCGAAATTCGGAGTGCATAATCTGATAATGGTTCTTTTGGATGCGGAATCTGCCACTCCAAAAGGCACGTTTCAAAAATAGATTCATCTAATTTGATTCTTTCAAATATAGCCGGACTTGCAGCGAGACCAGGCATAAAGTATACAGGAATTTTACTCATTTGCCAGAAAAAAAAGGATTATTGTACTTGGTTTAGTTTTTTTTATGTTAAAGATACTTCTTTAAACAATATATCCTGCAAATCTTACACCACAATTCACATTAAACCAATTGCATCAATAATATATAGTATGTGTTCTATATATTAAATCTTTTAGAAAACAATTCAATATTGAAAATCAATTAATTAACTTTGCAATCTGAATACTTCATATTCAGCGCCTTATTTTTAAGGATTTTATTTGATATTATTTTCACGTTCTTTTTCTAATATTTTTATCCACCCCAAAAACATGACAAATATGGAGCCTAATGAAACTATGGAAATCAAAGACAATACTTTTGCCAGACAATTTGAAACCATGGTCCCTGAAGGATTATTAAGCGTAGAATATTCATTTCAGGAAAAAAAGATTTTCTTAACCAAAATTAACACACCGGAAAACTATGAAAACCAGTCTGTAATTGACACTCTTCTTAAAAACATAATGGAATTAAGCATAGAGAAAAAATTCAGAGTTGTGCCGATTCATCCAAAAATCGCAGCTTTTTTCAAAAGAAATCCTAAATACAAAGAATTATTGCCTCCAGGAATCCGAATTTAAAAATCACCGATTACCCAAAGCCATAATCCACCGATTATCATATATATAAGAAGCATTACAAGTCCGGTTACCAAACCTTTAACCCACCAGCTTTTTAAATCCACATATCCGCTTCCGAAAAACACGGGAGCCGGACCATGTCCGTAATGCGTTAAAGTTCCGTAAATCGATCCCATAAATCCCAGCATAAAAGCCAATAACAGTCCCGGAATTCCCAGCGAAATACCCACTCCTAAAAGTGCTGCATACATAGCTGCCACGTGAGCCGTTGCGCTCGCAAAAAGATAATGGCTGAAAAAATATACCAATATTATAATAGGAAAAGCCATTTGCCAGCTTAATCCACCTATTTCGGCTTTTACAACGTTGCTGAACCATCCTATAAAACCCAGCTCATTAAGAGAACTGGCCATCATTACCAAAACCGAAAACCAAACAATAGTATCCCAAGCTCCTTTTTCGGCTTTTACATCATCCCAAGTTAAAACTGAAGTTAGAAGCAGAATCACTAAACCAATAAAAGCTGTTGTCGTAGCATCAATAGAGAATAAATCGCCCGTCATCCATAAAAATAATAAAATAAAGAAGGTCAACAACATCATCCATTCGTTACGGGTTATTGGTCCCATTTCATTCAATTTTTGAGCTGCGATCTGCGGAGCATCTCCTGTTTTCTTTAATTCTGGCGGATAAATTTTGTACAGCACAAACGGAATTACAAAAAATGCACACAAACCCGGAACAATGGCTGCGGCCGCCCAAGACATCCAAGTAATTTTAATTCCTAAATTTAAGGCAAACTTCTGACACATTGGATTACTGGCTGTTCCGGTCAAGAACATAGAAGATGCTATTAAATTCATGTTGTAACAATTCAATGTTAGATAGGAACCTAATTTTCGATGTGTTTCGGGTTGTTCGGGCATCGAACCAAAGCTCATTGACATTGATTTCATAATTGGATATATAATTCCGCCTCCTCTTGCTGTATTACTTGGTACCGCAGGCGCTAAAACCAAATCAGCCAAACCGAGACCATACGCCAATCCTAGTGAACTTTTCCCAAATATTCGAATAAATAAAAATGCAATCCGGTTTCCTAAACCTGTTTTTATAAATCCTCTGGCAATGAAAAACGAAATTCCAATAAGCCAGATCACTTTATCTCCAAAACCTTTTAAAGCGAGTGTAATTGATTTTCCGGGATCTTCTGGCGCCAAAACCTGTGTAAAAGCCGTCAGAGCAATTGCAATCATGCACATCGTTCCCATGGGAGCTGCTTTTAAAATAATTCCGAGTATGGTTGCCACAAAAATGGCAAACAAATGCCACGCTTCTGCCACAACTCCATTTGGAGCAGGAATCAGCCAGATTGCAATTCCAACAGCAAGCGTAATAAGGGTTTGAGGATTTTGTACTTCTTTCATAAAAACAGGTTTTTAAATTAAAGTCGGAGCTGTAATTGTATCAGGAATAAATTGTCATTATAGTATGCCGAATCAGGAATGTTTCTATCAAATCGGTCAATTTCAAATCCCATTTCGATTCTTCCTAAATAGGCTTTTCCAAATTCAAGACTTATCATTGGCGTGTAAGTCTGTCTCACATTTGAATCTACTTTATAACTCGGATCAAATGTTTCATAGCGGCAAGACAATTCCAGAGAAGTTAGTTTTTTATAATTTACGACATATCGAAGATTCGGAAGAAAATAAATTCCGCGCATTTGATAGTCGGCAACATTTGGCGTTCTGCTTTCTGCGGGAAGTGAAAAATATAAATTGTGATTAGTTCCCTGCTTATATTCAATCTGGAGATCAAAAGTAAATCGATCTGTCAGTTTAAAATCACTGGTAATATCGGCTCCAACCGCAAAGACTTTTTCTTTAAATACTTTCCCATAACCACCGTTTAAGCCTAAATTGATTTTGTGTGTTTTAGATAATTCAAAAACCCATCTTGTAGAATACTGCTTTCCATTGTCTTTATCCATTTCTTGATTCTTCCCATTTCCGTTTAAAACTGAAAGAGCATAATTCACAGGAATCTTTCCAATATCAAACGCCCCAGTTGCCGAAGCGCCAATTTGAAAACTGGTCCAGCCATTTTTTCCAAATTCGTAATATTGATTAGAGAAATCAAAGGATTTTATGATATCAACCGGAACTAATTCCTCGATACCAAAAGCAGGACGAAATTGTCCTCCTGTTAAAGCTATGTATTTATTAAAGGTATATTTTCCGTAAGCATTTTCAAGAACCTTTCCCTTTGTATCTGATTTAAAATCGGCGAGGTTTACCAATATCACTACTTCGGTGGCTTCACTTAATTTGGTATTAAGTCCAACACGCATTCTTTTAATATCAAAAGAACTTTGTGTAACATCGCCTGTAGAATGATGCATTCCCAAAACATCGACATTATCTCCAAAACTTTCAAGATATCTGGCCTGCAAAAGACCTTTAAATTGAAACTGTGGATACTTCCCAATTTCTTCAGAACTTTCAGCTTGATTCACATTGCCTTGAGCGTTCATAAAAAATGGAAGTAATAAAAAAACAAAAGCAATTTTTATTAGTAAAGTTTTATTCATACACTTTCTGAAATAAAAAATTAAACTTCGTTCCAACTGTCTAAAACAGTTTAGAGAATGTCTTTTGGAAATATACAGCCAAATTAACAAAAAAATCTTACAATTGTAATTAGTTACAGTAAAATATCAATGCCAAATTTTATAAACTAAAAAAGGCATAAGAATCAACTTATGCCTTTTGGTTATTTTTTATATAACGATCACTTCTCTATTTCTCTTAAATTCTCCATTTTCTTGTGAGCAAGGAATCCTGCAACATCTTCGAAATGTTCTTTTACTCGTTTATTACCGAATTCAAAAACTTTAGTTGCTAATCCGTCAAGGAAATCACGGTCGTGAGAAACTAAAATCAAGGTTCCGTCGAAATCACGCAAAGCATCTTTGATAATGTCTTTTGTTTTCATATCCAAGTGATTCGAAGGCTCATCCAGAATCAACAAATTCACAGGCTCCAACAATAATTTAATCATTGCCAAACGCGTTTTTTCTCCTCCTGAAAGTACTTTTACTTTTTTAGTGATATCATCTCCTTGAAACATGAATGCTCCCAAAATATTTTTAATCTGAGTTCTGATGTCTCCTACAGCAATACTGTCGATAGTTTCAAAAATGGTGGCATTTTCATCTAGTAAAGCCGCTTGATTTTGAGCGAAATATCCAATTTGTGCATTATGGCCAATTTCAACGCTTCCAGAATCAACGCCGATTTCTTTCATAATCGCTTTGATCATAGTTGACTTTCCTTCTCCATTTTTTCCAACAAAAGCAACTTTCTGTCCGCGTTCGATTACAATATTGGCATCTTTAAACACAACATGATCGCCATACGATTTAGACATTTCTTTTACGATAACGGGATATTGTCCAGAACGTGGTGCTGGCGGGAATTTCAAACGCAATGCCGATGTATCTACTTCATCAACTTGAACAATTTCTAATTTTTCAAGCATTTTTACACGAGATTGAACTGCATCTGTTTTTGAGAATGTTCCTTTAAAACGCTCGATAAAAGCACGGTTTTCTGCAATCATTTTTTGCTGCTCGTCGAAAGCTTTCTGCTGATGAATACGACGGTCTTTTCTTAATTCTAAATAATGCGAATATTTTGCTTTATAATCGTAGATCCTTCCCATTGTTACCTCGATAGTACGATTGGTAATATTATCTACAAATGCTCTATCGTGCGAGATTACGACAACTGCTTTTGCTTGATTTAAAAGGAAATCTTCTAACCATTGAATACTTTCAATATCCATGTGGTTGGTAGGCTCATCCAGCAAAATCAAATCTGGTTTTTGTAAAAGGATTTTTGCCAATTCGATTCGCATTCTCCATCCTCCGGAAAATTCAGAAGTCTGACGTGTAAAATCTTCTCTTTCAAATCCTAAACCAACTAATATTTTTTCGACTTCAGCTTCGTAATTTACTTCTTCGATTGCATAAAATTTCTCGCTTAAGTCCGAAACTCTTTCGATCAATTTCATGTATTCATCACTTTCGTAATCTGTACGAACAGTTAACTGCTCATTGATTTCGTCAATTTCGGCTTTCATTTTAAAAATCTCACTGAATGCTTTTGAAGCTTCTTCCATAACAGTTGCTCCATCTTCAGTAAGCAAATGCTGAGGCAGATAAGCAATAACAGCTTCTTTTGGAGCTGAAATATTTCCAGTCGACGGTTTATTAACGCCTGCAATAATTTTTAAAAGTGTCGATTTTCCCGCACCATTTTTACCCATAAGGGCAATTTTATCGTTTTCATTTATCGCGAAAGAAACATCGCTGAAAAGTGTAGTTCCGCCAAACTGAACTGAAATATCGTTAACTGTAATCATTTGTTTTTTTGTGATTTTGTGTACCCGGTTAATCGTTTAACCGACTACCCTTTTTTTTCGTGCTGCAAAGATAGATTTTAATTTAGATAATGTGCCAATGAGACAATTAGAAAATTTGAGAATGTGTCAATTAGATAATTTGAGAATGTGTCAATTAGATAATTTGAAAATGCGTCAATTAGTCAATTAGATAATTTTCATGCTTGTGTAAAAACGAAAACCCGATAGTTTGGTAAAACTATCGGGTTTAAAAAAATTATCTAATTTTCGAATTGACTAATTATCTAATTAATCCTTTCTCCATTTTTTGGTTTCTTCAAAAATGTGTTCTAAGATTGCCGATTCTGTTTCGTCGAATTCAATATTTCTACGGCTCATTACTAATCTTGCGGTTTCAAAAGCCTTTTTAGTCACATAAGTTGTAAATCCCGCTGCACCGCCCCAAGAAAAACTCGGAACAAAATTACGAGGAAAACCAGATCCAAAAATATTAGCACTTACACCAACAACAGTTCCGGTATTAAACATCGTATTGATTCCGCATTTACTATGATCTCCCATCATTAAACCACAAAACTGAAGTCCGGTCTTAGCAAAACCTTCTGTTTCGTAGCTCCATAATTTTACTTCTTCATAATTGTTCTTCAGGTTTGAATTATTAGAATCTGCACCAATATTACACCATTCTCCTAAAACAGAATCACCTAAAAACCCTTCATGTCCTTTGTTTGAATTTGCAAAAAGAACGGAGTTTTTAACTTCTCCTCCTATTCTAGATCCAGGTCCAACAGTTGTTGCTCCGTACACTTTAGCAGACATTTTCACCATTGCATTTTCGCATAGTGCAAATGGACCGCGAATTACAGTTCCTTCCATAATTTCGGTATTCTTACCTATATATATAGGTCCAGTCGATGCATTTAAAGTTACAAACTCTAGTTTTGCCCCTTCTTCAATAAATACATTTTCAGGCGCAATAACATTTACGCTTTTCGGAATTGGCTGTGATTTTCTGTCTTCTGTCAAGAAAGCAAAATCAGCACGAATGGCTGCATCATTTTTTGAGAAAATATCCCAAGTATGTTCAATCGTAAGACATTCATCTGAATATTGAATGATGTCGTATGTATCAAAATCAACTTCTTCCTGATTTTCTGATGAGAAAAATGCAATTACATCATCTCCTTTAAAAATAGCTTGATTGGGTTTTAAATCAGAAACCAATTCTGCCAGCGTATCATTTGGCAGATACGCAGCGTTAATCATTACATTTTCTTCCATTTCTACCATTGGGAATTTGGCAGAAAGATATTCTTCTGTAATGGTTGTTATGGTTGAACCTAAACGAGCTTCCCATTTTTGACGAATGGTCATGATTCCAACTAAAATATCAGCGACAGGTCTTGTAAAAGTAAAAGGTAAAAGTGCATTCCGGACGGGACCGTCAAAAAGAATGTAATTCATAAAATTAATTTAATGTGTTAAAATTTGTTTGGTTACCGGAACCAAAGTTACAAATATTTATGCGTTTCATTCTATATGTTTTTTCTGATAATCACGAATTCAAGAATTATTTTTTCATAATCATTCTTCAATAAAACTGGAAGGAAATAAAATTCGTGAATTCGTAGCTATTAAAAAATAACGCATAAAAAAAGCCTCCCAGAATTGGAAGGCTTTTGTATAATGTAAAACAGCTATTATTTTTTAGCGTGTTTAGCGTATTTAGTTTTGAATTTATCAATACGTCCTGCAGTATCGATAAGTTTAGATTTACCAGTATAAAATGGGTGAGATGTTCTAGAAATCTCCATTTTTACAACTGGATACTCAACTCCGTCAACTTCAATTGTTTCTTTTGTATCTGCAGTAGATTTAGTGATAAAAACGTCATCATTAGACATGTCTTTAAATGCAACTAATCTGTAATTTTCTGGGTGAATTCCTTTTTTCATCTTTTCGTTTTATTTATTGTTTGGAGTATTTTTATTCTGAAGCTTTCCATATTTGAAAAGGTGTAAACAAAACAATACTCTTTTTGTTTTAAAAATTTAATTATTTTTGAGTGTGCAAATTTACAATTCTTTTTTAATAAACAAATAGTTAGCTCTCTTTTTTTTAGTTTATTTCGAAAAGCTTTTTTTATCATTGAATATATGGGGAATTACTATATTTGTGGATTAATTTTAAAACACATAGAAATATGATTAATGAAGTTATAAAAAAGAACGGTATTACGTATGGTGTAATTATTGGAGTAGCATCTGCTTTGGTTACTGCTATTATATATAGTGTTGATTTAAATTTATTCACCGCGTGGTGGATGGGATTAATTGGTATAGCTATAAGCATTACTTTAAGCATCATTTTACTTTCTAAAACCAAAAAAGAATTAAACGGTGTTTTTTCTTTTAAAGATGCGTTTACTACTTATTTTATAGCTGCCGTAATTGGTATTTTAATTTCTACTTGTTTTAATATTGTCCTATTTAATTTCGTTGATCCTGCTGCAAAAGATGCCTTAAGCGAGATCATGATAAAATATACGGTGGGAATGATGCAGAAGTTTGGTGCTCCTGCTTCTTCAATTAATGAAACCATTGATAAAATGAAAGAAACAAATCCTTATTCGACTTTCGAGTTATTAAAAGGATCTATTTTTGCTATGGTATTCAGCGCAATCTTTGGCTTAATTTTCGCCGCATTTTTCAAAAGCAAAACTACTCAAGAATAAAAACATAAATGAATTTATCTATACTTATACCGCTTCTAAATGAGGAGGAATCACTAAAAGAACTCTATACATGGATTATTAAGGTGATGCAGTCTAACAATTATTCTTATGAAATCATTTTTGTGGATGATGGAAGTACAGATGATTCGTGGAAAATTATAGAAGGTTTTTCTAATGAAAATCCGAATGTAAAAGGCATTCGTTTTATGAAAAACTTCGGAAAATCTCAAGCTTTACATGCTGGTTTTGCAAAAGCTAAAGGTGATGTAATTATCACTATGGATGCCGATTTACAAGACAGTCCAGATGAAATTCCTGAATTGTATGAAATGATTGTAAATCAGAAATACGATTTGGTTTCGGGCTGGAAAAAGAAACGTTACGATTCTGTTGTAGCAAAAAATCTTCCTTCAAAATTATTTAACTGGGCGGCTAGAAAAACATCGGGTGTTGAGTTAAATGATTTTAACTGCGGATTAAAAGCTTACAAAAATGTTGTGGTAAAAAACATTGAAGTTTCGGGAGAAATGCACCGATACATTCCGGTTTTGGCTAAAAATGCCGGATTTGGCAAAATTGGCGAAAAAGTAGTTATTCACCAAGCCAGAAAATATGGTGAAACCAAATTTGGAATGGAGCGCTTTATAAACGGATTCCTGGATTTAATCACGATTTGGTTTTTATCAAGATTCGGAAAAAGACCTATGCACTTATTTGGCGCAATGGGTTCGCTAATGTTTATTATCGGATTTTTATCTGCCGGCTATATTGGAGTGTCTAAATTATTCCACATGTACAATGGCATGAAATACAGTTTAGTAACCAACAATCCTTGGTTTTTTATTGCTTTAACCACAATGATTCTGGGAACTCAGCTTTTCTTGGCAGGATTCTTAGGCGAAATTATTTTAAGAACAAAAAACAACGAAGCGCGTTACAAAGTAGCTCGAGAGGTTAATTTTTAGTAAAGAAAATCCTTTTGCGTTAGTTCCGATAGTTATCGGATTAAAATTATTTTTTAAAGAAACCTATCTTTAATTAAAACATTTAAAAAAACATTACATGAATATAGCACCTAATATATTAAACGCTGTAAACGAATGGTTAACACCAACATTTGATCAGGAAACACAAGCTGCTGTCAAAGAATTAATGACAACTTCTCCAAAAGAACTTGAAGAGAGTTTTTACAAAAACTTAGAGTTTGGAACTGGAGGAATGCGCGGTGTAATGGGAATTGGAAATAACCGAATCAACAAATACACCCTTGGGAAAAATACTCAAGGATTATCGGATTATTTACATGAAGTTTTTCCAAACGAAGCTTTAAAAGTTGTTATTGCTTACGACTGCCGTCATAACAGTAACACCTTAGCAAAAGTTGTTGCTGATGTTTTTTCAGCAAACGGAATCCAGGTTTATTTATTTTCAGACTTAAGACCTACTCCAGAATTATCATTTGCTCTTAAACATTTAGGATGCCAATGCGGAATTGTTTTAACAGCTTCACACAATCCACCAGAATACAATGGCTACAAAGTATACTGGCAAGATGGCGGACAAATTGTTCCTCCGCAAGATGCAGCAATCATTAAAGTAATCGAAAATTTAAGTTACGATAAAATCAAATTTAACGCCAACGAAAGTTTAATTCAATATATCGATACTGAAATTGACAAAGCGTTTATAAAATCATCTATCGAAAACGCAAGTTTTAACACTCCGGCTGAAGCCAAAGACAATCTTCACATTGTTTTTACTTCATTGCACGGAACTTCTATAAAATCAATTCCAGATGTTTTAGCTCAGGCAGGCTACAAAAATGTTCATATTGTTCCTGAACAAGCTATTCCAGATGGTGATTTCCCAACTGTAAAATCACCAAATCCTGAAGAACCAGAAGCATTAACAATGGCTTTGGCTTTGGCAGACAAAACAAATTCAGATATCGTAGTAGGAACTGACCCTGATTGCGACCGTTTAGGAGTTGCTGTTCGTAATAACGATGGCAAAATGATTCTTCTTAACGGAAACCAAACTATGGTTTTAATGACTTCTTTCTTATTGAAACAATGGAAAAAAGCTGGTAAAATCAACGGAAAACAATTCGTAGGTTCAACTATTGTTTCAACACCAATGATGATGGAATTGGCAACAAGCTACGGGGTTGAATGTAAAGTTGGATTAACAGGATTTAAATGGATCGCTAAAATGATTAAAGATTTTCCTGAACTTGAATTCATTGGAGGTGGTGAAGAAAGTTTTGGGTTCATGGTTGGCGATGCCGTGCGAGACAAAGATGCTGTTGCGGCAACTTTATTAATCTGCGAGGTAGCTGCTCAAGCAAAAGCTGCTGGAAGTTCTGTTTACAAAGAACTTTTACAACTTTATGTTGAAAATGGTTTCTACAAAGAATATCTAGTTTCATTGACCAAAAAAGGAATGGAAGGTTTAGAAGAAATCAACCAGATGATGATTAACTTACGTGAAAATCCTTTGAAAGAAATCAACGGACAACGTGTCATTATGGTAGAAGATTACCAGTCATCTATCGCCTTGAATTTATTAAACGGCGAAGAGTCAACAATGGACATCCCGAAATCGAATGTACTTATTTATTACACAGAAGACGGTTCTAAAATTTGTGCAAGACCAAGCGGAACTGAACCTAAGATTAAATTCTACATCAGTGTAAATGCTGAAATTGAATCGGTTTTAGAATTTGATGAAGCCGAAAAATTCTTAGATCAAAAAATACAAAACATCATTGCAGACATGCAATTGAATTAATAAAACATAAATAGATTCTTTTAAAACCCGATACGTTTCTCTAAACTATCGGGTTTTAATGGTAAAAAACACCAAAATGAGTAATTTCAAAAAAATAGTTCCTTTTATATACCCATATAAAAAATATGCATTCTTAAACATTTTCTTTAATGTTTTGTATGCGCTTTTCAGTACGCTTTCGTTTGTTTCATTAATTCCGATGATTCAAGTTTTATTCGATCAAACCAAAAGAAATACTGTAAAACCTGTGTATGAAGGCATCATGCATATTAAAGATTATGGCGAGAATTATTTGAGCTATTTCATAACCAAAACAACTGATAGTTACGGAGTAGGTTATACTCTTGGAATTATGGTTGCCGGAATCATCAGCATCTTTTTATTGAAAAACTTATGCGATTATATGGCAATGTTTTTTATTAATTTCTTAAGAAACGGAATTTTAAGAGACATGCGTAACGCTATGTATAAAAAAACACTTGAACTTCCACTGGCTTTTTATTCTGAAAAAAGAAAAGGAGATGTTATCTCTAGAATTTCTGCCGATGTAAACGAGGTTCAAACTTCTTTTTTGGCAATTTTAGAGCTTATTGTAAAAGAACCTTTAACGATTATTTTTACCATCGTTACGATGTTTGCCATCAGCATTAAATTGACTGTTTTTGTGTTTGTTTTTATTCCAATTTCAGGATATTTAATTTCTTTGATTGGAAAACAGCTTAAAAAACAATCTACTAAAGCACAACAGGAACAAGGAACATTTTTATCTACAATTGAAGAAACAATTGGCGGACTAAAAGTAGTTAAAGGATACAATGCCGAAAATTACTTCAACAATGTTTTCCAGAGTTCAACAGATCGTTTCTTTAAATTATCAAACAGCATCGGGAACCGTCAGAACTTGGCTTCTCCTGCGAGTGAGTTTATGGGAATCACAGTTATTGCAATTTTACTTTGGTACGGCGGACAAATGGTTTTAATTGACAAAACACTTGCAGGTGCTTCTTTCATTGCTTATATGGGATTGGCTTATAACATTCTGACTCCAGCAAAAGCTATTTCTAAAGCTTCATACGGAGTAAAAAGAGGAAACGCTGCAGCAGAACGTGTTCTTGAAATTTTAGATCAAGAAAATACCATTGTTTCTAAAGAAAACGCAGTTGAAAAAACCACTTTTGATTACAATATCAGCGTTCAGAATATCAACTTTAAATATGAAGAAGAAACCGTTTTAAAAGACTTTTCTCTTGAAATTAAAAAAGGACAAACTATTGCTCTTGTTGGACAATCAGGAAGCGGAAAAAGTACAATTGCCAACTTATTGACGCGTTTTTATGATGTACAAGACGGTTCTATTTCAATTGACGGAACTAACATAAAAGACATCAGCCTGCATTCTCTTCGTAGTTTAATGGGATTGGTTACTCAGGATAGTATTTTGTTTAATGATACTATTAAAGCGAACATTGCATTAGGAAAATTGGATGCTACAGATGATGAAATTATTGAAGCGCTTAAAATTGCTAATGCGTATGAATTTGTAAAAGAATTACCAAAAGGAATTTATACTAACATTGGCGACAGCGGAAATAAGCTTTCAGGCGGACAAAAACAGCGTTTATCAATTGCGCGCGCCGTATTGAAAAATCCTCCAATTATGATTTTGGATGAAGCAACTTCTGCACTAGATACTGAAAGCGAAAAATTCGTTCAAGTAGCACTTGAAAATATGATGCAGAATAGAACTTCAATTGTAATTGCCCACCGACTTTCAACTATTCAAAAAGCCGATGTAATTGTAGTAATGCAAAAAGGCAAAATAGTCGAAAAAGGAACTCACGATGAATTGATTGCCCACAACGGAACTTATAACAAACTGGTAACCATGCAGTCTTTCGAATCTTAGAAAACCCATATTCCAGTTCATTTTACCAACACAGATTAAGGAAACATTAAAACTAAATTTAATTTCTTTAATCTGTGTTTTATTTTATAACTTTAGGTGAGAAAAATAAGTCATTTAATTGCCTTTAAAATGTATCTTACCAACCCAAACATCAAACTGCCGGAAGATCCTGATACTATCGTTTGGAAATACCTTGATTTATCTAAATTTCTTGACCTTTTACTTTCTAAGAAACTCTTTATGTCGCGTTCCGACAAATTTGAGGATCAATATGAAGGTACTTTCAGCGAACCCACTTACGAAGAGATTAAAAAGCTCGCTATTGACAATCCCGACTTTTTAAATTACTACAAAACCCATCGTGAACAAGTAGCAGTAAGCAGCTGGCATATTAATGAATACGAATCGTTTGCCATGTGGCAGATTTTCACCAAAAACCACGAAGGATTAGCTATTCAGTCTACCATTAGCAGATTGCAGAAAGCTGTAAAACCCGAAAACAATTTTGATCAATATATTGGCGAAGTAAATTACATTGACTACAAAAAAGAATACATTCCGTTTGAGGATTTATTTTTTCCTTTTCTGTTTAAAAGAAAAAGTTTTCAATACGAAAGAGAAGTCCGCATTCTGACTGACACTTCAAAAAGCGGACTCAAATTAAATGACGGACTCAAAATTAATGTTGATATCAATCAATTAATTGAGAAGATTTACATTCATCCAAAATCTGAAAACTGGTATAAAAAACTTGTAATCGAATTAGTTGAACGTTTAGGTTTTGGTTTCGAAATCGAAAAATCAGATTTAGAAAGTGATATTCTTATCTAAGTTTCTGAGGCACTAAGATTCTAAGGTGCTGAGTTTTTCTTATTGTGACTTAAATAAAAGCCGCGTAGAATTTTATTCTACGCGGCTTTTATTTTTTCAATTTACATCAGATCTTAGAATTAGTATCTTAGCACCTTTTATTTTCAATCTACACAGATCTTAGAATCTTAGCATCTTAGAACCTTAGCACCTTTTAAATAGGCTTATAAGACTTCACTTCCCATTTCTTCGAAGCCAAATCTATATAATTATAATGCAAAACATCGTTTTTATCAAACTGTCCGTTTTGGTTGGTGTCTTCGATCGTTCTAAAATACAAACGGTTTTTAGATTCGATTAAATTCCAATCTACTAATTCTTCTAAATCAGCTGAAACTTTTGTAAAGTTTTCTCCGCTGATATTACTTAAATACAATGTTTTAATATCGCTGGTATCAATTTTTCCGTCTTTGTTGGTATCAGAATCTGTTAAAGTATACACCATTACTTTATTCTGAGTTTTATCTGCAACTGTTTTTAAGTAGGTAGCAGTTAAAATTAAAACTGGTTTCTCAGATAAAGGACGAATAGAATCTGAATCTGTTTTTTGGAATTTCAAATTCTGCAGATATCCTGTGATTTCGTATTCGCCTAAATTAGAAATCGTAAAACTTACATCATTTACACTTGAAGATCCGTAACGTGCTTTTGAACCTCTTTCCAAAACTCTCAAATCTCCAACAGGATGAATTAAATAATCTGTTCCTTCCATCTGAATCGGTAAATCAGCGATTTCAATTTGAGTCGTATCAGTCTTTGTAATACTTACTTTGTTTGAAACATCATAACTTACCTTTGGTTTCTGTACTTCTTCACGACAGCTGATTAAGGTTCCGATAATTGCTAAGGCTATATATTTAAAATACTTTTTCATCTGCATAGGTTATATTCGATTATCAAATATACTATTTTTGATTGTAATTTTTGTTTTTATTGAATTTTACTAAGGCAAAGATATTGAGAAGAAGAAGTCCTGAATATTCTAAACGGATTAATTTCTATTTTTAAGCAAAAGGAACTTGAAAAACACATTCTTTTTTTCAAGCTTTCCTAAATCATAATCTAGCATTTAACTTAACGTTAAAAACCCTAGAAGTCATATAATTTGGAATTGCATATTGATTTTTAGAATACACATCGCGAACCCAGGTATTGGTTATCGCATTTTGATTATTAAACAAATTGAAGATTTCTAAACCAAGTGACAGTTCTTTAAAATTCTTAAGCCAGCTTGTTTTTAAATTTTGGTTACTGCTGTCTACAAAAACTTTTGCAAAACCAATATCTGCCCGACGGTAATCATTTAGTCGGTTTTGAAACAAATACGGATCTGAATATGCTGGCGCACCGCCTGGCAAACCAGTATTATAAACCAAATTTAAATATACTTTTACACTTGGAATATTTGGCATATAATCTTGAAACAGCATCGCAAATTTTAAACGTTGATCTGTCGGACGTGCGATATAGCCTTTATTTTCGTAATTTTCTTCGGTTTTCAAATATCCAAAACTCACCCACGACTCGGTTCCCGGAACAAATTCTCCATTTAATCTAAAATCAAGTCCCTGCGCATATGCTTTTGCATTGTTATTGGCTACATAACGAATTCTGACATTATCAATCGAATATACGTTTACATCCGAAAGCGATTTATAATACAATTCCGTAACCCATTTAAAAGGACGATTCCACATTTTAAAATTGTAATCGTTACTCAAAACCACATGAATGGCTTCTTGTGCTTTTACATTCGGATTTACTACACCATCTAAATCACGAAGCTCCCTATAAAATGGCGGCTGATGATACAATCCTCCCGAAATCCTGAAAACCATATCTTTTTCCCAATCTGGTTTTATCGCAAACTGCGCACGCGGACTTACCACAAATTGCGTTTTACCTTCTTCTAAAGCTCCTTCAACATTCCATCCCTGAAAACGCGCTCCAAGATGGTACCAAATCTGGCTTGATCCTAACTCCGATTGTTTGTTCCATTGTGCATATCCCGAAAATCGGTTTATGGTATTAAAATTTGTTGCTCGAATATTTTGATATGGCAAAAGCGGACCTGTATAAGGCGAATACGGCTGATTATTTTCTGGCAGAATTACTAATGGAGGATTAATCGAAAATCCTGCCGAGTCAATTACTTCCCACTCTACTACTCTATCTCGTATGGATTCTCTGGTATATTTTAATCCAAATTCAAGCTGGCTTTCTTTCCAATCTTTTGCCCCTTTCAATTCTATATTTGCAATCAAAGCATCAAGATCGTTTCGGGCATGATTAAGCTGAGAACCAATACCGCGTTTAAAATCAATTCCAGAAGAATTTGTTGGATTTTCTGTATCAATATTTCCCAAACGATATTGCGCCAGAATATCAAAATGTTCTTTCTCAGTTGTATGAAATAACGAACCAATCAATTTTAAAGTTAACGACGGAGAAGCTTTATAGGTGGTTTTAAAAGCTCCAAAATAGGTATCGTATTGATCTTTTTCCTGACCTTCATAATATACTGCAAGCGCCATTGGCTGATCGGCAGTTCCAAATTTTGTTTCTCGTGTTAAAGGCTGGTATAAATATTTATTTTGAGAAATATTTCCTAAAAAACTCATCTGCCATTTTTCAGAAATATCGTAATTGACATTTGTTTGAATATCGGCAAAAGTTGGTGTATAATTCGTCTGCGTATCCTGACTATTCACGAGCAAACTGTTATTTCGATAACGAACTCCTGTAACGGCAGACCATTTTTTATTTTTAGAAACCAAATCAACTGAAGCACTTCCGCCTAAAAAACTAGCTTCAAGTGAAGCCCCAAACTGAGTTGGCTTTCGATACGTAATATCCAAAACCGATGATAATTTATCGCCAAACTTTGCCTGAAATCCTCCAGCCGAAAAATCAACGTTTTGCACCAAATCCGTATTGGTAAAACTCAAACCTTCCTGCTGTCCCGAGCGAATTAAAAACGGACGGTACACTTCAACTTCGTTTACATACACCAAGTTTTCATCATAATTTCCGCCTCGCACCGCATATTGCGTACTCAATTCATTATTTGAATTTACTCCAGGAAGTGTTTTAAGAATATTTTCAATTCCGGCATTGGCACCAGGAATCTTTTTTATCGTTGCCGTTTCAACTGTCGTAATTCCTTGAACTCTTTTTCTGTTTTTAGATGATACAAAAACTTCTCCCATTTGTTCCTGAGAATTATTCATCACCGGATTAAAAACAAAAACTTCATCAGGTTTTAAATTCACAGTCAAACTAATCATTTTCAGCGAAATGTGTGTAAAGAGTATAGAAGCCTTTTTATTAGAAACCACGTCAATCTGAAAAAAACCATTTGCATCAGACTGCGTGCTGTTTTTACCCGATGTAATGTTTACATTCGAAACAGGACGATTGTCATTATCTAAAATAATTCCCTTTACATGTGCGCTTTGGGCAAATGAAATACAAGTAAAGCACAAAAAGAGTACAGCGAATATTAACCTGTTTCTATTCAAGGATTTGGATTTTATTTTTGTTGACTTCTAAAAAAATGAGTTTCAAAGATAGTAGAATTTCCTACATTATCAACCACTTCCATTTTTAAAAAGTTTTCACCTTCAGTCAAATACTGATCGTCAAAAGTGTGGGTAATTTTTCGCGTTTTATTTTCATATTCAAACAGCACCCAGCTTCCGTTTAAATATCCATTATAAGATTTAATTCCCGATAAAGAATCTCCTATTGTAAACTCAATTTTCTTTTGATCGCTGATCCATTTTCCTTCAACTGGTTTTGTAATTTTTATAACTGGCGGAATCGTATCTAAAACTAAACCGTATATACCCAGTATTTTTGCTTTGGCAGTAAAAACATCTCCTTTTCGTATTGTTCCGTTATAACTCGTTCCTTTTCCTATATAAAGTTTATCACGCAAAGATTCCGGATAAATTGAATCTTTTATCGTAATGGTAAAATTAGAATGTACTGGAACTGTATCATCATGAATATATATTTTGTTATTTCGAACATCAAAATTCATATTAAAATCGTCATAGAAAGTTCCGGCTGGAAAGAAAACTGACATGTTGTCTTTTTCGAAATTGGTATCTCTATTGTATTTTACAAAATATTTTGAGGTTACAGGTTCTTCAGGAACAAGCGGTGTTGCCGTATCGTATTCAATTGGTACCGTAATCGAATTTAAATTTCCAAAATAATCTGAAACTTCAATTCTATACATCGAAGTAAGATTAGGCTGAGCAGAAATTATACCTCGCAAAGAATCTGTTTTGATGATACTTAACGCAAAAGGTGTTTTCATAAAAAGTTTTTGAACACGCTGTCCCGTTTTTTTGTATCGGTAATAATCGATAAAAGCATTTATATAACGCATTTCATCAAACGAATAGGTATTAAACTGATAGTTATAATTTTGATTTCCGTTTAAAAAAGTCGAAACGTTAAAAACACCATTTTTATTAAACGAAACATCATCAGTATCTACAGCATTGATTCCAAAACCTATTTTACCATTGGTTTTTACTTTTGAAGCCAAATAAGTTCCATCTTTTTGAAGTGCCATATTTACCAGCAAAGGTTGTTTTGACTGATTGACCGTGGCATTATCCAGCGGATAGACATATAAACTTGACAATGTTGGTTTTTTAGTATCTTTTATATTTTGGTCAAAGCCAAAGAAAATCGGATTGATTACAAATTCGGTTTTGGTATCTCGGATTTCAAAATGAAGATGCGGTCCTTCTGAAGAACCTGTATTTCCTGAAAGTGCAATTAATTGGCCTTTTGTCACTGGAAGTTCACCAGGTTTTGGAAACATTTCAATTTCATAGGCCTTCTCTTGGTAATGCGTTTTTTTTACATAATCTTGAATAGGCCCTATTGTAGCCGACAAATGTCCATAAACAGAAGTATAACCATTTGGATGCGTTATGTAAATACATTTGCCATTTCCAAAAGTTGAAATTTTGATACGAGACACATAGCCATCAGCAATTGCATACACATTTAATCCTTCACGCTGATTTGTTTTTAAGTCAAAACCGGCATGAAAATGATTTGGTCGTAATTCGCCAAAATTTCCCGAAAGCTGCATCGGAATATCAAGCGGCGGTCGAAAATAATCTTTAGGATATTGTGTCTGGGCAGATAGAAAACAGCTAACAAAAAAGGCAAGTACAGGTAATTTCATAAAGTAACATTTTTGCTAAGATAAAAAATTAACAGGTAAAAACCGAAGATAAAGTGACCAAAAACACAATTAATTGAATTTCATTCGTTTGCCTATTTTTAATGCAAAAAAATCCAGAAAAAATTGCATTAATAAAAAGGAATATTAACTTTGTAGGATTAAGTAATGAATAGGATTTATAATGAGTGTAATTGCCGAAATAATTGATACTCTTGAATATAAAGTCGAAAAGCTTTTTGAAAAATCAAAAGGCCTGGAGAAAAACAATCAGGATTTACGATTAGAATTAGCCAAAGCCGTGCAAATTATCCAGAAACAATCTGAAGAAATGGAAGCTTTGAAAAAGCAATATGAAACACTTAAGATAGCCAATTCGTTGCTTGGCAGCGACAATAACAAGAGAGAGACAAAGCTTAAAATAAATTCATTAATTCGCGAAATTGATTACTGTATAGCACAACTATCAGATTAAAGATATGGACGGAAAGCTTAGAATTAAAATATCAATTGCCGACCGTGTTTACCCTTTAACGGTTGAACCGGCACAGGAAGAAGGACTTAGAAGCGCCTCAAAAAAAATTGATGCTATGATTAAGCAATTCGAAGAAAATTACGCGGTACGTGACAAACAAGATGTATTAGCCATGTGCGCACTGCAGTTTGCATCGCAGGTGGAACAAAAACAAATTGATAACGCAATCGATGGAGAAGAAACTATCGAAAGAATTAAAAGATTAAATTCGCTTTTAGATCAATATCTCGAAAAATAAACGTTCTTTACAAGAAACTAAGATACTGCCTACATTAGTTCACAATTGGTAAACTCAACACTAACAATTTAGAATGAGCAAATCGTCGCTACTATAGTATGCCCTCCTTCTGGCTGGGAAACTTGAACAGTGAGTTAGCTCAAAACTTGTCTTTACGAGTTTATACAAGCAATTAATGTAGGCTTTTTTTATATATAAACCCTAATAAACATGGACACCATAACGATCATTATTGGTATTGTAGGTATTGCAGCTGGTTTTGCAATAGCTAAAATTATCGAGAAAAGTAATATTTCAAACCTAATCAAAAACGCTAAAAAAGAAGCTGCTTCAATCTTGAAAGATGCTAATTTAGAGGCTGAAAATATTAAAAAAGATAAAATTCTTCAGGCAAAAGAGCGTTTTATCGAGTTAAAAGCAGAGCACGAACAAGTTATTTTAGCAAGAGATAAAAAAGTAGCTGAAGTAGAAAAAAGAGTGCGTGATAAAGAATCTCAAGTTTCTAACGAGCTTTCGAAAGCCAAAAAAGTAAATGACGAATTTGAGGCTAAAACGGCTGAATACATCAATAAAATTGAAGTTTTAGACAAAAAACAAGCAGAAGTAGACAAATTACATAAAAGCCAATTACAACAACTTGAAGTAATTTCGGGCCTATCTGCGGAAGAAGCAAAAGAACAGCTGGTAGAAGGTTTAAAAGCTGAAGCTAAAAGCAAAGCAATGTCTCATATTCAAGAAACTATTGAAGAGGCAAAACTTACGGCGCAACAAGAAGCGAAAAAAATCATTATCAATACCATCCAGCGTGTAGGAACTGAAGAAGCAGTAGAAAACTGTGTTTCTGTTTTCAACATTGAATCTGACGATGTAAAAGGACGTATAATTGGTCGTGAAGGTCGTAACATTAGAGCTCTTGAAGCTGCAACTGGTGTTGAAATTATTGTAGACGATACTCCTGAAGCAATCATACTTTCTTGTTTTGATCCTGTTCGTAGAGAAATTGCTCGTTTGTCTTTACACAAATTAGTGACTGACGGACGTATTCACCCTGCTCGTATTGAAGAAGTAGTTGCTAAAACAGCAAAACAAATCGACGATGAAATTATAGAAGTAGGTAAACGTACTGTAATCGACTTAGGAATTCATGGTTTACACCCAGAATTAATTAAAGTAGTTGGTCGAATGAAATACCGTTCTTCTTACGGACAAAACTTATTGCAGCACTCGAGAGAAGTTTCTAAACTTTGCGGTATCATGGCTGCTGAATTAGGACTAAACGTAAAACTGGCAAAAAGAGCAGGTTTACTACACGATATTGGAAAAGTGCCTGATACTGAAAGTGATTTACCACACGCTTTATTAGGAATGCAATGGGCTGAGAAATACGGAGAAAAAGACGAAGTATGCAACGCTATTGGAGCTCACCATGACGAGATTGAAATGAAATCATTACTTTCTCCAATTGTTCAGGTTTGTGACGCTATTTCAGGAGCAAGACCTGGGGCAAGACGTCAGGTATTAGACTCATACATTCAGCGTTTGAAAGATCTTGAAGATGTAGCTTACGGATTCAGCGGAGTTAAAAATGCTTACGCCATCCAAGCAGGTAGAGAGCTTCGTGTAATTGTAGAGAGTGAAAAAGTTTCTGATGATAACGCTGCAAACTTATCATTTGAAATTTCTCAAAAAATTCAAACTGAAATGACTTATCCAGGTCAAGTTAAAGTAACTGTAATTAGAGAAACCAGAGCAGTTAATATTGCGAAGTAATCTTTTTAAACTATAAAATAATAAAGGCTGTCAAATGACAGCCTTTATTATTTTATACAATTTACAGCTTTAAGCATCATTAAAAACAATTTTAAAGCTCGTTCCTACTCCAACTTCACTTTCAACAGAAACCGTTCCTTTCATCGCTTCAATTTGATTTTTGGTAATATACAGTCCTATTCCGCGTGCTTCGTCGTGTTTATGAAACGTTTTATACATTCCAAACAATAAATCGCCATAAACCTTTAAATCGATTCCTAAACCATTATCGGTAATTTTTAAAGATTTATATCCTTCTGGTTCAATTCCAAAATCAAACACTATTACGGGATCACGATCAGGATGTCCATATTTAATGGCATTAGTGGTAAAGTTCAACAAAACACTTTCCAAATACGCAGGATTAAAGTTAATTGCTACATATTCTGGGACATTATTTACAATCGTTACTTTTTTCTGCTTATTATATCCTTTTATGGTTGATATGGTTTTTTCAATATACTCAGAAAGCTTTAATGGCATTACCACAATATTAATATTGCTCTGCGTTTTCACAATCTGCGTCAGATTTGAAATTGTATCATTCAAATCATTTGAAACCGTGCGTAAATGTTCCAGCATTTCTGTTACGGTTTCCTTATCGCCATCAGCATCAATAAAATCTAAAATAGACTTTATATTTCCGGCTTGTGTATTTAAATTATGAGAAACAATATGCGAAAAATTCAACAGTCGACTATTTTGATCGCTATACAATTTCATGGTTTTTAAAAGCTCTAATTCTTTCTCTTTTTGCAGAGAAACATCGGTATGGGTTCCAATAACTCGTAATGGTTTTCCTTTTTCATCTCTGCTGATAACTTTTCCTCTATCTAAAATCCATTTGTAATTACCACTTGAAGTCATTACACGATGGTAATTCTCATAATACGGAATTTTATTCTCGAAATGTTCTTTAATATCCGAATAATATTTGGGAAGATCATCTGGATGCACGATTTTATCCCAGCGTTCTGGTTCATCAAAAATATCTGCTGATTCTAATTCTAATATTTTCAAAGATAATGAGGAATAAAAAACCCTATTCGTTACCATATCCCAATCCCAGATTCCAACAGTTGAAGCATCAAGAGCAAACTGGAAACGTTCTTCTGAAATACGCAGTTTTTCTTCTTTATCTTTTAATTCCGTTATATCCGAAACATGCCCATAAAAGATTACTTTTTTTTCCGGCGACAATTCTGTTTTGGCAGAAACTTTAAACCAGCGAAGTCCTTTTTTAGGCAAAAGAGCTCTAAATTCAATTTCCCACGGAATAATCTCTTTTTTAGACTTTACCAAAGAGTGAAAAAACTTTTCCCTGTCTTGAGGAAAAACTCTATCGTAAATAGTAAACTTAATATCGTCTGTAAATTCTTTTAGCGGAAGCTCAAAAATATCGTCAACAGATTTGCTGACCAAAGGAAAAGTGTAGTGATTATTAGTGTCAATCACAAATTGGAAAAGCAGGTCAGGCATTTCAGCAAATAATTTTCTATAAAATTTATTTACCTCCAGGCAATCCTCATTATTATATAAATCAAAAACCATATACTGCAGTTTAAGTCAATAATATCAAAAACGAAGCCATGAAAAAACATGATTAATTTTTGTTTTTAATTTCCTTACTACTTTAAAAATCCAATACAAGATATTAAATTTTGATCTAAAAACTGCCCGTTTAGTAAGAAAATTATTTCCTCGGATGATACGAATGCATCACTTCTTTTAGAAAACTTCTATCTAAATGCACGTATATTTCTGTGGTTGTGATAGATTCATGTCCTAGCATTAATTGGATCGATCTTAAATCTGCGCCATTTTCCAGCAAATGTGTTGCAAATGAATGCCGCAAAGTATGCGGACTTATGCTTTTTTTAAGGTTAATTTTAACTGCCAGATCTTTTATGATGGTAAAAATCATCGCACGTGTAAGCTGATTTCCTCTTCGGTTTAAGAACAAAGTATCTTCACAGCCTTTTTTAATATTAAGATGAACTCTGACTTGGTTTTGATAAATCTCAATATATTTTTGTGTCAATTTCCCAATTGGAACGAAACGTTCTTTATTACCTTTTCCAGTAATTTTCATAAAACCTTCATCAAAAAACAAATCAGAAATTTTAAGAGCAACCAATTCCGAAACTCGAAGACCGCATCCATACAACGTTTCGAGCATTGCTCTGTTCCGTTCGCCTTCGTTACTGCTTAAATCAATAGCATCAATTAAAGCATCAATATCTTTAACAGATAATGTATCAGGAAGTTTTCGTCCGGTTTTTGGACTTTCAATTAATTCTAAAGGACTGTCGTTTCGATAATCTTCAAAAATCAGATAATTAAAAAAGCTTTTTAATCCCGAAATGATTCGAGCCTGCGAACGTGGATTTACTTCTTTGGAAACAGAATATATAAACTGCTGAATGGTTTCATCGGTAATTTTTACTGGCGAAACATCAATTTGATTGGTTTCTAAAAAAAGACATAATCTTTCGATATCAAAACTATAATTATCGATTGTATTTTTAGACAAGCCGCGTTCAATTCGCAGATACGACTGATAGTCTTTTATATAATTATTCCATTTCATATTTACAAAGTAAAACATTTTTGAGTATAAAAAAACCTCCCTAAAGCAGGAAGGTTTTAAATTACTCTAAAATTTCGAAATTAGAATTTATAAGCCACTGACAATGAAAAAACTTTATTATGAAGCTTTGAATCATCTCCTACTTCAGTTTTTACAATATTAGCTAAACCGATGTTATACCTAGCTCCAACAGCCAAATTTTCGGTAAAATAATATCCTGCTCCTATATTTAATCCGAAATCAATTGACTCAAAAAGGTATTTAGCATCTTGTGTAACTGTCCTATTAAAGCCGTCTAGTCTCGTTTTAGTTTTTGCAGAAGTTAAAAATCCAATTTGTGGTCCAGCCTCCACCGAAAACCTTTCTGCTGGATAATATTTAAACATTACAGGTATATTAATATAAGCTAAATTAAAATTAATATCTCCCGTGCGGAAAGTACCGTTAACATCTGTTCCCACATTTTCGAATTTCACACCTTGAGTAGAATATAATATCTCAGGCTGTAATGCAATTTTTTCTGAAAATTTAATTTCTACAAATCCCCCCAGATTAAAACCATATCTAGATTTTGTCTCTATCCCATCTGTATCTCCAGAAAAATTAGAAATATTTAATCCTCCCTTTATACCAAATTTCACATCTTGCGCATTAACAAATCCAAACATGATAACTGTGATTGCAGTAAAAAAATTTTTTTTCATTTTATTTAATTTTAAATTATTAAACAAATATAAGAAAAAACTTACTAAATATACAAAAGGCACTAAAAAAACCTTCCAAATTTGGAAGGTTTAAATTATTTTAAAAATATTGAAATTAGAATTTATAAGCTGCATAGATGGCAAATACGCTATTCTTTGGACTATCTAAATATTGGTCCACATCATCTGTATCATAATCGCCAACATTTGACAAACCTACTGTATATCTTGCCCCAACAGAAAAATTATCAGTAATATTAAATCCAGCACCAAAATTAAAACCAAGATCTACAGATTTGTAAGCATCTTTAACATCGGTACCGTCACTTTTTGCAGAAACAAGAAATCCTAACTGTGGACCTGCTTCAACAGTAAATTTTTTAGTTACATAAAACTTTGCCAATACTGGAATATTTATGTAATTCATTTTAAGATCAATGTCATTATTATTTCCAATTCTGTTAAATTTTGCTCCTTGTGTAGAGAACAAAAGTTCAGGTTGAATAGCCAATCTCTCTATAATTTTAATTTCAGCAAAACCTCCTAGTTGAAAACCAACTAAAGCTTCAGAATCATTATCTCCACTAAAACTTGTGATGTTAAGACCACCTTTTACTCCAAATCTTGTTTGTTGTGCGTTTGCAAAACCAAATGCCAAAATAGCAATTGCTAATAAAATAATTTTCTTCATGTCATTTCTTTTTTTGGGTTAAATTTTGATATTCAGTAATCAAATATAAAAATATTCTTCATAAAAAATTATTTTTATTTAACAAAAAAAGTAGTAATAAGAAGCTTAATGTGATCGATAATGAATGTAAAAAGAAAATAAAAAAGCCCTTTTCAAACGAAAAGAGCCTTTCTAATTAACTAAATTTTTTTTAACCCTAGAATTTGTAAACAACTCCAAAAGTTACGGCTCTTAAATCAGTTCCAAAGTTAAAACTGTTAGTTTTATCAGCACCATGACCTCCGTTGTTGTTAACACTATATCCTAAACCAAGCCAAGTAGCTTCGATTGCAAAATGGTTTGATAAGAAATAGCTTAAACCTAAACCAACATTCGCTCCAAACTCGTTTGATTTAAAATCGCTTGGTTTTTCTTTCAAGGTAGTAAAATCAATACCAGCCTGACCATACACAGAGAACTGAGATGCAGGAGTGAAATAGTATCTACCAAATGCCCCAGCTGTAAAATTATTGGTTTTGTCTTCACCAATTTTTGTGGTTCCAAAACCTAATTTTGCTCCAATTGCAATATTTTCAGACACAAAGTAACCTACTCTTGGTTCAATTATAAAACCATTAGCTTTAGCATCTCCCTCTTTTGTTGAATGTACATTTAAAGCACCAGAAATAAATGCATCTCCTTTTGAAAACCCAGTTGTTTGTGCATTAGCAAATGCAAAACCAAATACTGCAATAGCAGTTAAAAAAATTTTTTTCATGATTTTATTTTTAATTACGATGCCAAAAGTAGTTTTATACTTACAAGAAAACAGCCCCAATAAGTGCAGAAAATATTAAAATAAGACAGAATTGCACTACAATAAAAGCGTTGATTTTCAAATATTTAACAAGCAACCATGCTTCTGAAGCCCTGTAAGACATGAAAAAGTGAGAATTTTAATAATTTTATTATGTCTTATATAAAACAATAAATTCTAAAAAATGTAGTTTTGAATCATAGAATAATTAATACCAAACACTAAAAAACATTTTTGTATGAAAAAAATACTTTTAGCAGCTGTACTGTTCATTGCAACAACAGCTACAATCCAAGCACAGTTTGTACAAATCGGGGTAAAAGCCGGGGTTAACTTTGCTAACCAAACAGGCGGTTCCAGCTTCGACGGAATCTCTGTTGATAAAAAAGGTATCACTAGCTACCACGGTGGTTTAGTCGCAGAACTTAAGTTATTAGAAAAATTCTCTATTCAGCCAGAGCTTTTGTACACTACACAAGGTGCAGAATACAAAAGTGCTGTACAGGATTTTAAAAACGAGTTAGGATACATTGCAATTCCTGTTATGGCAAAAATCTACATGACAAAATCTCTTAGCTTAGAACTTGGTCCACAAGCCTCATTTCTTGTAAGCAATAAAAAAGAATTTGATGCTGCAGATCCAAAAACATTTGATTTCTCGCTTAATGCAGGTCTAGGATTAAAAGTTGTTGGAGGTCTTTTTGTTCAAGCTCGTTACGGAATAGGTTTGACTGAAGTTTCAAAAGAAGCTGATTTTAAAAACTCTGTATTCCAACTTTCAGCTGGATACATGTTCTAAAATATATCACATACTTTTACAAAAACCGCTCTATTTATTTGGAGCGGTTTTTTTATTTTTACACTTAATTGTGAAATGATTATTGTAAAATGCATTCACATCAGCTTAATTTAAAAACTTAATTACTCATGAAAATCTGCATTATCAACGGGCCAAATTTGAATCTTTTAGGAAAACGTGAACCTGAAGTTTATGGAAGCCAGACTTTTGAAGATTACTTTGAAATTTTAAAAGAGAAATTCCCAAACATCGAACTTTCTTACTATCAAAGTAATATCGAAGGCGAATTGATTGGAAAAGTTCAGGAATGCGGTTTTACGTTTGACGGAATTATTTTAAATGCAGGTGCTTACACACACACTTCTATAGGTTTGGGCGATGCTATAAAAGCCGTAACCACTCCAGTTATTGAAGTGCATATTTCGAATACATACGCACGCGAAAGTTTCAGACATCAATCTTATTTATCAGGAAATGCAAAAGGCGTTATTTTAGGTTTCGGATTAAAAAGCTACGAACTTGCAATTCAGTCTTTCCTATAAGCGTTATTTAACAAATTATTAATAAGCTCATTTTCGAGTTGTTTTATTTTTGTAAGAGAAACCACTTACATGAAAAACATTATTTTATCTGCCCTATTACTTTTTTCAGTTTTCAGTTCTGCTCAAATCAAAGGCACAATTACTGATGAGAAAGGAAATCCACTGCCATTTGTTTCTGTTTTTGAAGAAGGAACTTATAGAGGAACTACTTCAAATGAACAAGGTCAGTATCAATTACAGGTAAAAGAAATAGGAAAGAATAAAATCGTTTTTCAATATCTTGGATTCAAAACTCAAAAAATAACAGTTTCTCCAGATTCAAAAAACTTGACTTTGGATATAAAAATGCAGGAAGAAAGCTTTTCATTAAATGAAGTTGTTATTGATCCCAAAAATAATCCTGCAAATGCCATTATTAAAAGTGCCATTGCCAACAGAAAAGAAAATTCTGAGAAAACATCGCGGTTTACAGCAGATTTCTATTCAAAAGGAATTTTGAAAGTAAAAGATTTACCTAAAAAAATCCTCGGCCAGAAAATCGATCTCGGTCCTGATTTATCTTCCAATTTAGATTCTACCGGAACTGGAATTTTATATTTATCCGAAACCCTTTCAAAAATTTCATTCCAGAAACCCGATAAACTAAAAGAAACAATTATTGCTTCTAAAATATCAGGAAACAATAATGGCTTCAGCTATAATACAGCTGCATTATCAACTTATGATTTTTACGATAACACGTTAGAATTTGATGTAAATCTAATTTCTCCAATTGCCAGCAATGCTTTTAATTACTACAAATACAAACTCGAAGGAAGTTTTTATGATGATAATAAACATCAGATTTATAAAATTAAAGTTATTCCAAAACGCGACAAGGAACCTGTTGTTGAAGGTTATATTTATATAGTCGATGACAGTTTTGCTATTTATGCCTTGGATGTAGATATCAAAGGGTATCGAGTGAAAAATGAATTTACTGAAGTAATGAACCTAAAACAAAGCTTCAGTTATAATGCCGAAAACAAAATCTGGTCAAAAAATGCACAGACACTTTCTTTTAATGCTGGAGGTTTTGGTGTAAAATTTTCAGGGCAGTTTAATTATGTGTATTCGAATTATGAATTTCCAGATTCATTTTCTAAAAAAACATTTGGAAACGAAATCGTAGCTTTTGATTTAAATGCCAATAAAAAAGACAACGCTTTCTGGAATGAAATCCGTCCGATACCTTTAACACTTGAAGAAAGTACAGATTATACTAAAAAAGATAGTCTGCAGATCATTCGAAAATCTAAAAAATATACAGATTCAATTGATGCTAAAAACAATAAATTTAAAGTTTGGGACATTCTTCGAGGTTATGATTACAAGAACACTTTTAAAAAATACTCTTTTAAATACGACGGATTATTAAATCTGACCTCTTTGAGTTTTAATACCGTTCAGGGTTTTAATTTGGATTCTGGTTTTTCTTTTAAAAAATGGAATGAAGAAAACGGAAAAACAACATCTTTAAGCACCACATTTAATTATGGTTTTTCAGATGAGCGTTTGCGTGTTATTGGCGAATTCAGTCATCGCTTTAACAATATCAACTACGCAACAATTTATGTTTCGGGCGGAACAAAAACAGCTCAATTCAATAGCGCAGAACCAATTACAAAATTTGTCAATTCTATAAGTTCTTTATTTTTTAAAGATAATTATATGAAATTGTACAACCTTGAATTTACTCAAATCAGTTATACGCAAGATATCGCAAACGGAATTAATCTGAATGCAAAATTGGGATATGAACAGCGAAAACCGCTTTTTAATACAACTGATTATTCTTTCTTTAAAAGAGACGACATTTATTCTTCTAATAATCCGCTTGCGCCGAATGATTTCAATACTCCTGCATTTGATCCTCATCATTTGATAAAGGCTGGTTTAAATGCCCGAATTAATTTTGGAAACAAATACATTTCAAGACCTGACGGAAGGTATAATTTTAAAGACGAAAAATATCCGACAATCTTTCTGGCTTTTGAAAAAGCATTTGCAGCCAGCGAAAAAAAATATGAATTTGAAAGAATTGGCGCTGCCGTTCAGTATGACTTAAAATTAGACAATAAAGGTGTTTTAGGAATGAATCTTAAAGCGGGTAAATTCTTTAATGCTGAAAATATCTCGTTTATAGATTACCGACACTTTAATGGAAACCAAACTCATATTGGAACAACTGACCGATATTTGAATGTTTTTAATTTAATGCCTTATTATACTAATAGTACAAATGACCGTTATTTTGAAATGCATTTAGAGCACAATGACATGGGTTATATCATGAATAAAATTCCGCTTTTGAACCTTTTAAAATCGACCATGAATATTGGATTTCATTCTTTGGCTATTCCAGACAGAAAACCTTATTCTGAATTTACAGTTGGTTTAGACAATTTAGGTTTCGGAAAATTTAAACTTTTCAGAATTGATTATGTGCATTCTTACCAAGCTGGCGTACAACAAAATGGCGTTGTGTTTGGATTGAAGATTTTAAATGTATTAGATTAGAGGTTCAAAGTAACAAAGGCACAAAGGTTCAAAGTTATTACTGCCTTATAAAAAAATATCCGCTTAAATCTTTATGTCTGATTTCACGCAGATTTTACAGATTTAAGCGGATATTTTTTTGATTCTCTTTGTGCGTGCTTCGACTTCGCTAAGCCTGACAAAAATATGATCTTCAATAGAAAAAAAAACTTTGTTTCTTATCACCTCAGAACCTTTGTCACTTTGTTCCTTTGAACCTCTAACAATGATAATCATCTGGTTCAATATGAATCAAAACATGACCCAATTGGGGAATTTCTTCTTTTAATTTATCTTGAAGTTTATGCGAAAGATCGTGCCCTTCTTTTACAGAAATTTTTGCCGAAACAATAGCATGAAGATCGACATGATAACGCATTCCGGCTTTTCGGATGTAACATTTTTCAGTTCCAAGAATTCCCGGAACTTTCAAAGAAACAACACGAATTTCTTCTACTAAATCATCATTAAGATTTTCATCCATGATTTCACCAAGCGCCGGTCTGAAAATTTTATAACTATTATACAAAATGAAAAATGCCGCAAAAAGCGCTGCCCAGTCATCTGCAGATTCATAGCCTTTTCCCATAACCAAGGCAACCGTAATACCGATAAATGCGGCTACCGAAGTTATAGCATCGCTGCGATGATGCCAGGCATCAGCAGCTAAAGAACTACTGTTTGTTTGTCGGCTTCGTTTCATTACCAATCGGAACGAATATTCTTTCCAGATAATAATAGCACCTAAAACATATAATGTCCAAGATTTAGGCAACTCATGTGAAGTTCCAATATTCGCAATACTTTCGTAACCAATAATAGTTGCCGAAGTAATTAAAAATCCAACTACCAAAAACGTAATCAGCGGTTCTGCACGTCCGTGTCCATAAGGATGATTTTCATCTGCCGGTTTATTCGAATATTTAATTCCGAATAAAACCAAAAATGACGAAAATATATCTGTAGTTGATTCGATCGCATCTGCAATCAAGGCATATGAATTGCCAAAAAAACCTGCAAGACCTTTTACAAGGGCCAAGCAGGTATTTCCAACTATACTAAAGATAGTAGCTTTTATAGCTTTTTGTTCGTTTGTCATTTAACGGACATTAATTTTTTTTTCGCCACGAATTCACGAATTTATATTTTCAAAAATTATTAAAAATAATTCGTGAATTCGTGGCTATTTCAATTAAGCTCTTACGATTTTAGCGCCAATTGCTCTTAAGCGCTCATCGATACGCTCGTATCCACGATCGATTTGCTCGATATTTTGGATTGTACTTGTTCCTTTTGCAGAAAGCGCGGCAATTAATAATGAAATCCCTGCACGAATATCAGGAGAAGACATTGTTGTTGCTTTTAATTGAGATTCGAAATTATGCCCCATTACCACAGCTCTGTGCGGGTCACATAACATAATTTTTGCTCCCATATCGATTAATTTATCCACGAAGAATAAACGGCTTTCGAACATTTTTTGGTGAATTAAAACATCTCCTTTTGCCTGCGTTGCCACAACCAAAACAATACTTAATAAGTCAGGTGTAAATCCTGGCCAAGGCGCATCGGCAATAGTTAAGATAGAACCATCGATATCTGTTTTTACTTCATATCCATCTTTATGAGCTGGAATGTAAATATCATCATTACGTTTCTCGATTGTAATACCTAATTTTCTAAAAGTGTTCGGAATTAAACCTAAATTCTCCCAGCTAACATTTTTGATTGTAATTTCGCTTTTTGTCATAGCCGCAAGACCAATCCAAGAACCAATTTCGATCATATCTGGAAGAATCGTGTGCTCGCATCCTCCAAGAGTTTCAACACCTTCAATTGTCAATAAGTTAGAACCAACTCCAGTAATTTTAGCACCCATAGAGTTTAACATTTTACACAATTGTTGTAAATATGGTTCGCAGGCAGCGTTGTAAACGGTAGTTCTTCCTTTAGCCAAAACAGCCGCCATTACAATGTTTGCTGTTCCAGTTACAGATGCTTCATCTAAAAGCATATCTGTTCCTTGAAGACCTTCCTCAGGAGTTTCAACTCCATAAAAGTGATCTTCTCTGTTATATCTAAATTTTGCTCCAAGGTTAATAAACCCTTCAAAGTGAGTATCTAATCTACGACGTCCAATTTTATCTCCTCCTGGTTTTGGGATATACCCTTTTCCAAAACGAGCCAAAAGCGGTCCAACAATCATAATAGAACCGCGAAGTGCTCCTCCTTCTTTTTTGAAAGCTTCGGTTTCTAAATATCCAACATTAACTTCATCTGCCTGAAATGTAATTGATCCCGGCTCATTACGTTGAATTTTAACCCCTAAATTACCCAATAAAGTGATTAATTTATTGATGTCTATAATATCAGGAATGTTATTAATTTTTACTTTCTCTCCTGTCAGCAGCACGGCACATAAAATTTGTAACGCCTCATTTTTTGCTCCTTGTGGAGTAATTTCTCCTTTTAAAGGTGTCCCTCCTTCGATTTTAAAAATTCCCATAGATTGTTTTTAGGTTCTAAGGTTCTGAGATTCTAAGGTTCTAAGCTAAATCTTAGTTCCTTAGCTTCTTAGCTCCTTTTTACTTTTGATTATTGTTTTTTTTGAAAATTCTTTTTTTGGCCGCCTTTATTGTTTTTATTATTCTGCGGTTTTGTTTGTCCGCCAGAAGCTGTTTTATTTGACACACGTTTGTTAGTACGCATTAAATCTGTCGTATTTAAAAGCTCTTCTGTACTGTGCAGCAAGTTGATTTTTCCTCCAGACAATTCGTATAAGTGTTCAAAAATCACATCATCTTTTACGGTGTCTTTATTCCAGCTTAGGAAAGATTTTTTCATATGATTGGCAATGACCATTACCAATGCATTTTTCATTTCACCTTCCTCCCATTTATTGGCAACATCAATCATGTATTTGATATTGTTACCATAAAATCTGTATTTTGGAAAATTCTGCGGATATTGTAAAGTCTCTGGTTTTAACTGCAATACATCTCTTGACGGAATTGGATATGGAGATTCAACATTCAATTTAAAATCAGACATTATAAAAAGCTGATCCCATAATTTATGTTGAAAATCTGGAACGTCACGCAAATGCGGATTTAAGCTTCCCATAACCTGAATGATGTATTTTGCAGCTTTATTGCGCGTTTCATCATCTTCAATTACAGTAGCCTGATCGATCAATTTTTGTAAATGACGACCATATTCAGGAATTATCAAACGTTGTCTTTCAGAATTGTATTCTAAATTGTAAACAACGTCACTTGCGGCTTCTCTTTTATATTTTTCGATCATAGGTTTATAATGAAACTATACCTTCAATAGTAGAAACTTCTTTGTATTTGCTAATCACATCGTCTGAGCTGTGCATTGTAACATCTACAGAAACGCTTGTAAATTTACCGGTTTTTGATTTTGTTGTTTTAATCACCGCTCCCATTCTGTCAAAAGCTTTTTCCACTCTCTCTACATTGTCGGCAACAGATGGCACAATGAATTTATACAAATATTCTGCTGGCCAGGTGTTTGCGTTATCAAGCTCTAATTTTAATCTTTCGTAAAATTCGGCTGTATTTTTTTCGTTATCGTTCTCCATTCGTAATTAAAAATAAACGCAAATATACGGTTTTGATTTCAGATTTATGATTTTAGATTTTAGATTTTTTGACTCTAAAAAACGAGTCTTTTTTCAGCCACAAATTCACGAATTTTCATCTATTTTTTTGGACTAAAATTTCAATTTCACGAATTTTAGTTAACTTGGCGAATCAAAAAAATAAAATTCGTGAATTCATAGCTGAAAACCTTGACGCGATCAAAACCTCATTACAATGAAAAAAATCTTTTTTTTACTTCTCGTTATTATTTCATTAAATTCCGCAAAAGCGCAAGAAGTCAAAACCCTAACTTACTTCCAAAACGACACTTTAAAGCTAGATTTAGATTTATATCTGCCGAAGAAAAAGGCTGGTGAAAAAATTCCGTTGATCATGTTTGCTTTTGGCGGCGGATTTTCGGGTGGAGAACGCACAAGCGAAAAAGAGTTTGGTTTGTTCATGGCCAGAAACGGATATGCCGTTGCCAGTATTTCATACAGTTTATACATGAAAGGAAAAGATTTTGGCTGTAAAGGAATTTTAACCGAAAAAATAAAAGCAATTCAAATTGGCGTAAGCGATATGTGGCAGGCAACCGGATATCTAATTGAGAACGCTGACAAATACAATCTTGATACTTCAAAAATATTCATTTCGGGAATCAGCGCTGGCGCCGAAATTGGCTTTCATGCTTCTTTCTGGGATTATAAATTAATGAATTTATACAAAAGCAATATCCCCGAAAATTTCAGATACAAAGGTCTTATTGGAGGTTCAGGAGCGATTCAGGACATTAATTTAATCACAAAAGAAAAAGCAATTCCGATGTTGTTGGCGCACGGAAATAATGATGACACTGTTCCATACAGCGCAGGCTCGCATCGTTCGTGCCCTACAAATGCTTCGGGCTGGCTGATTCTTTTCGGTTCGTATGCCGTTTACAATCAAATGAATGATTTACATAAAGATGTCGAACTGATTACTTTCTGCGGAGGTGGCCATGAATTCTCTGGCTATCTTTTCCATCACGGACAGCAATATGTTCTGGATTTTGTAAATGATGTTTTAAACGGTAAAAAGTTTCAATCGCATTTAATTTTTCCTTCTAATAAAAAAGGGAAGGATTCTGGAAAGTATTTGTTTTGTGAATAAATATTTAGAATCATCATGCTATAGTTCCTACGGAACAATATTTTAGTAGCGTCATTTTTTTACCAATATTCAACTCGTAAACGAGTTGCTTCTGAATGAACTACAATCATATCTCGTAGAGATTGAATATTGGTAGCAAATTTAATTTCACAGCATTAAAAAGCTCCAGCGGAGCGACATATTTTGGTTAATTTATATGTCGCTCCGCTGGAGCTTTTTTTGCTTTATACATATATTTTCTATAAATATGTCGTCCCTAAAGGGACTTAAAAGAAGATAGCACTTCCAACTAAAATATCAAATCTTTCGTTTCTTATAAATATTCTTTTTAATTATAAATAAGTTTAGGTAAATTTGCGCTTTATTTTTAGAATAGTGCAAAAACAAATCATAGTACTCCTTGGCGGGCCTGGTACAGGAAAATCTACACTTATAAACGAATTAGTAGCTCGAGGTTATTGCTGCTACCCAGAAATTTCTAGAGAAGTTACACTCGAAGCTCAAAAAAGAGGTATCGAACAATTATTCTTGGAACAGCCTTTATTATTTAGCGAAATGCTGCTTGAAGGTCGTGTTGAGCAGTTTAAAAATGCCAAAGAAGAAACTGACAATGTCGTATTTATTGATCGAGGAATCCCAGATGTTGTCGCTTATATGGATTATATTGGCGATGAATATCCAGAGCATTTCACAAAAGCTTGTGAGGATTACAAATATTCTAAAACTTTTATTTTACCGCCTTGGGAAGAAATTTATCAAAGTGACAAAGAGCGTTATGAAAATTTCGAACAGGCATTGGAAATTCAGAAATATCTAATCGAAACTTATAAAAAATACGGTTACGATTTAATTGAAGTCCCGAAAGATACGGTTGAAAACAGAATTCTTTATATCTTAGACAAAATTTAGCAGCCGGGTTTAAAGTTGCAAAACTAGAAACTGATTTCTAAATTTTTAACTTTAATACATTGGCCATGCAGGATGCACAAGAGATTCTTTTAAAATACTGGAAACACGAAAGTTTCCGACCATTGCAAAAGGAAATTATTGATTCGGTTTTAGAAGGTCAGGACACTTTTGCGCTACTTCCAACCGGCGGAGGAAAATCAATTTGTTTTCAGGTTCCAGCCATGATGCGTGAAGGAATCTGCCTTGTAATCTCACCTTTAATTGCGCTGATGAAAGATCAGGTAGCAAATCTGCAAAAAAGAGACATTAAAGCTATCGCTCTTACTGGAGGAATTCATACCGAAGAAATTATTAATCTTCTCGACAACTGCCAATTCGGGAATTACAAATTCCTCTACCTTTCACCTGAACGCCTGCAATCGGATTGGATTTTAGAACGAATCAAAAATCTTCCTATCAATTTAATTGCTATTGATGAGGCGCACTGCGTTTCGCAATGGGGACACGATTTCAGACCGGCTTATTTAAAAATTTCAGAATTAAAAAAATACTTCCCTAAAATTCCATTTTTAGCTTTAACTGCGACAGCAACTCCAAGAGTCGTTGAAGACATTAAAACAGAACTCGGACTAAAAGACACCAAACTTTTTCAGCAGTCTTTTGAAAGAAAGAATATTGCTTACATGGTTTTCGAAGTCGAAGATAAATTATACCGTGTTGAGCAGATTTTGAAGAAAAACCCACAGCCTTCTATCATATATGTCCGCAATAGAAAATCCTGCCTTAATATGTCAACCCAATTACAGTCGCTGGGTTTTAGAGCAACGTACTATCACGGCGGACTTTCGGCTCAGGAAAAAGACAAAAACATGCAGTTGTGGATGTCGGAACAGGCACAAGTTATTGTGGCTACGAATGCATTTGGAATGGGAATTGACAAAGACAATGTCAAAACGGTTATTCATACTCAATTACCTGAAAACTTAGAAAATTATTATCAGGAATCTGGACGTGCGGGGCGAAATGGAGAAAAATCTTTTTCAATTTTGCTTTTTAATAATTCAGACGCCAATCAAACCGAACAGCAATTTTTAAGTGTTCTTCCTGATAAAAAATTTCTGAAAACTATGTACGTCAAACTTTGCAATTATTTTCAGATTGCCTATGGCGAAGGCATAGACGAATCGTACTCGTTTAAAATGAATCATTTTTGTAATAAATATGATTTTCCGACTTTAAAAACGTATAATGCACTTCAGTTTCTGAACCAGCAGGGAATCATTACAATGTCTCAGGAATTTTCTGAAAAAGTAACGATGCAGTTTTTAATCGAATCAAAAGAAGTCATTCGATATATGAGTTTGAATTCTAATGATGAAGAAATTATTCTGGCGATTTTAAGAACATATCCAGGAATTCATGAAATGAAAACGGCTATTAATCTGCCTTTGATCGCAAAAAAATCAAATCACACAGAAGCTCAGGTCACAGCAGTCCTAGAAAAACTCAAAGAAAAAGACATCATCGAATACAAATCTAAGAACAATGACGCGACTATTTTATTTAATGAAGTCCGTGAAGATGACTTGACCATAAACCGAGTTTCTAAATATCTTGAAAAACAGAACAAACTGAAAAGAGATCAGCTTTCGTCTGTTCTTTATTATATAAAAGAAGACAAGACCTGTAAAAACAGATTGGTTTTAGATTATTTTGGAGAAAAAGCCGATTCGAACTGCGGCGTCTGCTCCTACTGCATTACCCAGAAAGGAAAAATCACCGAAGCCGATTCGATTGCTGATAAAATCCTCCATTTATTAAAAGCAACTGCCTTAACTTCGCGCGAAATTCAAAATCAGATAAAATTAGATACTAAAGATGTTCTTTCGGTTCTTCAGGAATTATTAGAAAACAATCATGTGGTTATTTTATCCAATAATAAATACACTTTAAAAACCTAATGGAAAAATTACGAATTATATTCATGGGAACTCCAGAGTTTGCTGTTGGCATTCTGGATACCATTCTGAAAAACAATTATGAAGTTGTGGGCGTTATTACTGCTGCAGATAAACCTGCAGGACGCGGACAAAAAATAAAATATTCTGCCGTAAAGGAATACGCTCTGGCAAATAATCTTCCTTTATTACAGCCGACCAATTTAAAAGATGAGAGTTTTTTAGCCGAATTAAAAGCCCTGAATGCTAACCTGCAAATTGTAGTTGCTTTTAGAATGCTCCCTAAAGTAGTTTGGGAAATGCCAAGTCTGGGAACTTTCAACCTTCACGCTTCACTTCTTCCTGATTATCGTGGTGCAGCACCAATTAACTGGGCAATTATCAACGGCGAGACCAAAACTGGAGTTACAACTTTCTTTATCGACGATAAAATCGATACGGGTGCGATGATTTTAAATTCGGAAATTGCGATTGAACCGCAGGAAAATGCAGGACAACTGCACGACCGATTAATGAATTTGGGAAGCACGACTGTAATCGACACTTTAAAAGTAATTGAAAACGGAAATGTCAAAACTACGATTCAAGAAGATCATGATGACATTAAAACAGCTTACAAATTAAACAAGGAAAACTGCAAAATTAATTGGACAAAATCTGGCAACGAAATCAATAATTTAATCCGCGGTTTAAGTCCGTATCCTGCCGCATGGTGTTTTTTAAAGGATAAAAATGAAGAACTAAATATTAAAATATACGAAGCCAATCTGGTATCTGGCCAGCATTCTTACGAAATTGGAAAATTAATAAGTAGTAAAAAAGAGATTAAGATTGCAATAAAAGATGGGTTTATCGAGTTATTAAGCCTACAATTACCAGGAAAGAAGAGAATGCAGGTGTCAGAATTATTAAATGGCATTACTTTTTCTGATGACGCAAAGTTGTATTAAGCTCAGTAAAACAGGGGTTTGTACCTGTTTTTGGTCGATAAACAACATGCTTTATGAACAAAAAAAGCAAGTTATCAACAATTATTGCTAAAATTAAAGAAAACACTTGCACGCAACGGATTTCCTACTAAATTTGTGTATTAACAATTTTTTTTAACCAACAATTAATAACTAATTATTATGAACAAATCAGAATTAATCGATGCTATCGCTGCTGATGCAGGAATCACAAAAGCTGCGGCAAAATTAGCTTTAGAGTCATTTTTAGGAAATGTAGGAACTACTTTGAAAAAAGGTGGAAGAATTTCATTAGTAGGTTTCGGATCTTGGTCAGTATCTGCGAGAGCTGCTAGAGACGGTAGAAATCCTCAAACAGGAAAAACTATCAAAATTGCTGCTAAAAATGTGGTAAAATTCAAAGCTGGAGCTGAATTAGAAAGTGCAGTGAACTAAGTAGGAAAGTTCTCTAAACTAAGATAATATAATTAAAACCCTCCTTATGGAGGGTTTTTTTATGCGGTTTAACGATTTTTTTTGCGATTTTAAAAATTTTATGATTAAATTTAATAAAAATTGTAACCGTATGATTTCAGAAAAATTAAAAAAAGGACACCTGCTTATTGCCGAGCCTTCGATAATTGGAGATTTATCTTTTAACAGATCGGTAATTTTATTAGCAGACCATAACAAAGAAGGATCAATTGGATTTATCATTAACAAACCGTTGAAATACACGATTCATGATTTGATTCCAGAAATTGATGCCAACTTCAAAATATATAACGGAGGACCAGTTGAACAAGATAACCTGTACTTCATTCACAATATTCCAGAGCTTATCCCAAATAGTGTGGAAATCTCTAACGGAATTTATTGGGGAGGTGATTTTGAATCAACCAAAGACTTAATTAACAACGGATCGATCAATAAGAACAATATTCGTTTTTTCTTAGGTTATACCGGTTGGGATGAAAATCAGCTCGAAAATGAAATGCAGGGCAATTCCTGGATCATTGCCGATAACAGCTACAAAAATAAAATTATCGGAAAATCGACTACTCATTTTTGGAAAGAGCAGATTATTGAACTTGGCGGAGATTACCTTATTTGGTCAAATGCACCAGAAAATCCGTATCTGAATTAATTTTCAGATATGGATTCATTAAGCTTCTGCACCAATAAATGAGCCAGATTACTTGTAAATTCTTTTTTTCGATATTTGGTTATCGGCTGTATTCCCGTGATTACATTCGTCAAAAATAATTCATCGGCTTTTTGAAGATCAAAAGGAGAAATTATTTCTTCCAGCACTTCTATGCCTTCAACTTTTTTGGCTAAGGCTAAAATCTGTTTGCGCATAATCCCATTTAAGCAGCCTTCAGATACAGGTGGAGTAATTAGTTTTTTACCTAAAAGCATAAAAAGGTTTCCTTGCAATCCTTCGATAACATTTTTGGAATCGTTTATCAAAAGACAGTTTGCCAAACCGTTTTCGCGAGCAAAAATACTTCCAGTAACGTTAATTATTTTATTCGTCGTTTTAATTGACGATAATAATTGTTTTGCTACATAGAAATCTTTATATAAATCTACTTCGTATTCATCAGTATTTAGAACGTAAGAAGTATTTTCTAAAGGTGTCGCATGAATCAAATATGAGATTTCATTTGTTTTTGGCAGATACAACCCTCCATCATTTCTAAAAACAGTTATTCTTGCTCTTGCAGATGCCGTTATAACTTTTGCCTGAACTAGATTTAAAACCTGTTCTTCAAAATATTCCATGGTAAAGTTCATTGGAATTTCCATTCTTACGATACGCATCGAAGCCATTAATCGGAAATAATGATCTTCGAGGAACAAAATTTTGTTGTTGATTATTTTTACGGTTTCAAAAACGCCATCACCATATAAAAAGGCACGATTTTGAGTTAATAAATTTTCTTCTTGTACTGTGTTTCCGTTAAAATTAATCATAAAAAAACCCTGAATTTTGTTCAGGGCAAATATAAGGTATAAAATAGACTTTTACTAAACAGATCCAATAAGATGTTTTAAGTCTGAGATTTGATTCTCCCACAATTGTTTAGCCTCTCCTATTTCGTCTTTTGTCGCAAAATCAACTACCATTAATGACACATCTTTAGTTAATTCATCAACTAAAATATGAAGCTCAAAAAAGTATTCAGTATCCTTACTGCTTTCGTCTACCCATTTAAATTTTACTTTCTCTCCAGATTTTTTAGAAGCAAGACGTGCTTTTTCCTGTGAATCATTCCAGATAAAAGTGAAAAATTCACCTCTTGAGTTAACATTGTCAGCAAACCATTCTTGTAAACCTGACGGAGTTGATATATATTGATACAACAATTGCGGAGAAGAATTTATCGGAAACTCTATTTCGTAACGTATTTTTGAATCCATGTGCTACTTTTAATTTTTTTGGAAATATAAGAATATATGTCCAAAAACAACACATTTTTAAAAATATTTTTTTTTCTTCATTTTATGCTTGTGCGCTTTAATATTATTTCTATCTTTGCACCCGCAATCAGGAATTCATGATAGCAGTCCAGGCGAGGTAGCTCAGTTGGTTAGAGCGCAGGATTCATAACCCTGAGGTCACGGGTTCAACTCCCGTCCTCGCTACGAAAAAGGCAAAACCCTTAAACAGAAATGTTTAAGGGTTTTTTATTATTTTTAAAATAAAACATAATAAAGCAGCGACTTATGGAAGGCGAAATAAATTTAAATGCAATCTTAAAAAACCTTAATCCGGTTCTTAACGAAGGAAAATATGTTTATTTAAAAATTGATTCTGTAGAAGACATTCCCTTCTCAAAAATTCTATTCCTTTTTAAAGAAAAAGAAGGAATCACGGTTGTCGTAGAAAAACAAACTGCTGAAGATCTTAATCGTTCTTTTTCTTATATTGCATCATGGATTACTTTAGAAGTACATTCTTCATTGGCAGCTGTGGGGTTAACTGCTGCATTTTCTCAAGCTTTAGGAAATGCTGGAATCAGTTGTAATGTAGTCGCGGCTTATTTTCATGATCATATTTTTGTTGATGAAAAAGATGCCGCAAAAGCTATGGAAGTACTATTAGAACTCAAACAAAAAAGCGAAGATTCTATATAAGCAATCCCGAAATAAAAAAACACAAAATTGCGTTGAGAAGTGCCATTAAAATAGCATTTTTGCAAACTAAAGTAATTACTAATAACTATGGATGTAGTCAGATTTAAAATCACATCAAAAACGATAAAAGTAGAAGTACGCAATTCGAATAATTATGTTTTTAATTTTAATAACGCTTTAGATATTAAAAAAGAAGACAAAGATGTTTTATTAAAACTTTACAATGCTTTAGATCTTCTTTTTAAAAAAGAAACTCAAGTTGAAAACAAAAACTACATTTCGCCAAACCAGACTAATATCTTGGACCAGATTTCGGCTGCTGATAATTTAGAGCTGGAAGAATAGAATAAAATGCTCCATACGTTTTCCAATTAATTCAATCAATTGTAAATGGATTATCAAATCATTGCGAAAAGAATATTAGAATTAAAAAATGCTGATTTGAATCTCAGAGAAAAGCTCATTAAAAGCAAGCAGCTTTCTGAAGGATACAATCAAGAAATGGAAAAACTCCACAATCAAAATGCGAAAACATTAGCTGAAATAATAGAAATTATTGGTTATCCCACTATTGATAAAGTAGGAAAAGAAGCCAATGAAGCCACTTGGCTCATCATTCAACATTCTATTGGGCAGCCAGATTTTATGAGAAAATGTGCCGCAGAATTAAAAACTGCCGTCAACGAAAATAAAGCGGATGCAATTCATTTGGCTTACCTTACAGATCGTATCGCTGTTTTTGAAGACAAACCTCAACTTTACGGAACTCAATTTGACTGGGACGAAACCGGAAAATTAATTCCAAATCCTTTCGACGATTTAGCTAAAGTAAACGAAAGACGAAAAGCAATTGGACTTATTACTTTGGAAGAACAAACCGAAAGCATACAAAAACGTGCTCTGAACGAAAATCAAACTCCTCCAAAAGATTTCAACAAACAAAAGGAAGAAATGAATGAATGGAGAAAAAAAGTCGGCTGGATAAAATAAATTCCACTGTCTAAATTCTGAACCTTTCAACAAAACAACTTTGGACTTTTTAACAAAGCTTTTAGAAGACTTTCTTCAGAACTTTGCCCTATAAAAGTACAAGAAATGATACATTCAAATCAAAAAGTATTAGTTACAGGCGGAACGGGATTTCTGGCAATACACAGTATTTTGCAATTATTAAATCGGGGTTATCAGGTTAGAACCACAGTTCGCTCCTTAAAAAGCAAAGACAAAGTTTATGAAATGCTTACAAACGGAGGAATTTCTGATTTCAATTTATTAGAATTTACTGAAGCTGATCTTACCAGCGATAAAAACTGGGCAGAAGCCGTAACCGGTTGTGATTTTGTCCTGCATATTGCTTCTCCAATTTTTATACGTTTACCCAAAAATGAAGACGAAATGGTTCGTCCTGCTGTTGATGGAACTTTGCGTGTATTAAAAGCTTCAAGAAATGCTGGAGTAAAACGTGTCGTAATGACTTCTAATTTTGGAGCAGTTGGTTACAGTCACAGAGACAGCAATTCGCTTATAACCGAAGAAAGCTGGACAGATCCTAATGAAAAAGGACTTTCAACTTATAACAAATCCAAAGTTCTTGCCGAAAGAGCCGCTTGGGATTTTATGAAAAATGAAGGCGGAACTTTAGAACTTTCTGTTGTAAACCCGATGGGAATTTTTGGGCCTTCTTTAAATGCTGATTTATCGAGCGGTTTTGAAATGCTTAAAAAATTACTAGACGGTTCTATGAAAGCAATTCCAGATATCAGATTAGGAATCGTAGATGTTAGAGATGCTGCCGAATTACATATTCTGGCAATGGAAAATCCAAAAGCAAAAGGCGAACGATTTTTAGCCTTATCTGGCGGAACAATGTCACTAATGGAAATTGTAAATCTGCTTAGAGATAAAATGCCATACGTTACCACCAAAGCACCTTCAAAAGCTTTGCCTACATTTATATTACGTTTCGCGGCATTATTTAACGATCAAGCAAAAGCGATTTTACCTTTAGTTGGAATTAACCGAAATGCCAGTAATGAAAAAGCGAAAACAACTCTAGGCTGGAACCCGCGCAGTAATGAAGAAGCCATTACAGCCACTATTATTAGTTTAATTAAATGGAAATCTCTTAACGTTTAAAAGATGAAAGTAATTGTAACAGGTGCAACCGGAATGGTTGGCGAAGGCGTTTTAATAGAATGTCTGAACAATACAGAAGTAGAATCGGTTTTGTATGTGGGAAGAAAACCAAGCGGGAAATCACATCCAAAACTCACCGAATATTTGGTTTCTGATTTTCTTTCGCTAAAAAGTAACAACAGCAGACTTGCAGGTTATGATGCCTGCTTTTATTGCGCCGGAATAAGCAGTGTAGGCATGAACGAAACCGACTATACTCATATTACTTACGACACCACAATCCATTTTGCAAAAGTAGTATTGAGTCAAAACTCATATCTGACTTTCAATTTTATTTCTGGATCGCATACTGATAGTTCCGAAAAAGGAAAAGTAATGTGGGCACGTGTAAAAGGGAAAACCGAAAATGCTTTACAAAAACTGCCTTTCAAACAGCAATATAATTTCCGTCCAGGATTAATGAAACCAGACAAAGCGCAAATTCATCTTAAAGGATTCAATAAATATATTAAGTCGCTTTACCCAATTATGGGACTGTTTTATACAGGCTGTAAAACCACAGAAATTGGACGCGCCATGATTGCCGTAACAAAATTCGGTTTTTCTAAAAAAATACTAGAAGCCAAAGACATTAAAAATGCAACCACTTTATTATGAAAAAACGAATTTTAAAAATCATCAAGCGTATGTTTGTTGTCATTGCTGTGCTAATCGTAATCCTCAGCTTCTCTATTTGGCTTTATATGCAGAAAGATGTATTTGGAGGAAAACCTTCGGAACAAAATTTAGTACAAATTGAAAAATCATCTCATTATAAAAACGGAGAATTCCAAAATATTAATAACACACCTACATTTGCTCCCGGTTACGGATTCTGGGGCGAAATCAGCAAACAATTTTTTGATAAATCAGTACCTACTCAACCTTCAAAACCAATTCCGTCTGTCAAAAGAGATTTAAAAAATCTTCCTGCAGAGAATCTATTGGTGTGGTTCGGACATTCCTCTTCCCTATTACAAATCAATGGTAAAAAAATCCTGATCGATCCTGTTTTTAGTGACAATGCTTCTCCTCTGCCTAATAGCGTAAAAGTTTTTAATGGAAGCAATACTTATAAAGTTGAAGATTTACCAGAAATTGATTATCTGTTAATTTCACATGATCACTATGATCATTTGGATTATCCAACTGTTTTGTCTCTACAGAAAAAAGTAAAAACTGTACTCTGCGGATTGGGAGTTGGAGCGCATTTTGAACGTTGGGGATATCCAAAAAACAAAATTATCGAACAAGATTGGAATGATTCTGTTTCTATTGAAAAAGATTTTACCATTCATACACTTCCAGCCAGACATAAATCAGGACGTGGTTTTAAGCAAAACCAAACTTTATGGGCATCATTTTTAATCAACTCGCCTTCGCTAAAAGTTTTTTATAGCGGCGACGGCGGTTATGATACTCATTTTGCTGAAATTGGAAAAAAATTCGGACCAATTGATATAGCAATTATGGAAAACGGCCAATACAACAAAGCTTGGCATTATATTCATATGCTTCCCGAAGAAACTTTAATGGCAGGCCGAGACTTAAAAGCCAAAAGCCTTGTTCCGGTTCACAATTCAAAATTTGCTCTTGCCAGACATACTTGGAACGAACCTTTAAGTGAATTGACTCGATTGAATGAAAAATATCAGATACCACTTATTACACCCATTATTGGAGAAATAGTTATTTTTGATACTACTAAAGTTTTCAAACAATGGTGGAAAAATGACTCTGCCAATTAAACCATACGCGTTATGAGACTTACAGAAATCAAAAGTTGTTATATAGGTCCAGAAATATCTCCTGAACAATTTATTTCGGAACATTTCTTTTTGTATCTCGCAAAAGGCACGATCGAGGGTTATGACGGCATTAGTAAATACAGCTTAAAAAGTGGCGAATATTGTATTGTGCGAAAAAATCATTTGGCACGTTACAATAAACAAAAAGAAAATGGCGAATTTGAAAAAGTAGTCATGATTTTGGATACTGAATTTCTAAAGTCTTTTATGACCAAACATCAAATAAAAGCACAGCGTTATGAAGATGGTGCGTCATTTTTTCTATTAAAAAATACCAATTTGATTCCGAATTTCATTCTTTCATTAATGCCATATTACAATGACGGAGGCGAAATTGACGATACTTTTGCAGATCTAAAACGCGAAGAACTGCTTTTGATTCTCTTAAAAGAAAACCCAGAATTAAAAGACATCCTTTTTGATTTTGCTCCGCCACAAAAGATCGATTTAAAAGCATACATGAATCGGAATTACAAATTCAATATCAGTATGGAGCGTTTCGCTTATCTTACCGGAAGAAGTATTTCGGCTTTTAAACGTGATTTTGCTTCTATTTTTTCAGATACGCCAAGCCGTTGGTTAATTCAGAGAAGACTTCAGGAAGGTTATTTCTTAATTGAGAAAAAACAAAAGAAACCTTCGGATATTTATCTGGATCTTGGTTTTGAAGATCTCTCTCATTTTTCTTTTGCATTCAAAAAGAAATATGGCATTACACCAACTGATATTTTAAAATCGATTAAAAAAATATAAATACTGGACTATCATTTTATGAAAAAAGTGGACTGTATCTATCTTCATTATCATTCTTAAATTTGGGGGTAATTTTTGAAAAACATGAAAGTACATTTTATACAGCACGAAACATTTGAAGCATCAGGCGCTTATCTTCAATGGGCAGAAAATAGAAACTATGAAATTTCTTTTTCTAAAGTTTATGAAAATGATATTCTGCCAGATACCGCAGATTTTATAGATCTGCTAATTGTTATGGGCGGACCTCAAAGTCCAATCACTTCAGTTGAAGAATGTCCGCATTTTAATGCTGAAGCCGAAATGAATTTAATTCGAAAATGTATTTCGGCAGGAAAAGCAGTTGTTGGAGTTTGTTTAGAATCGCAATTGATTGGAGAAGCTTTAGGAACTTCCTTTGATCATAGTCCTGAAAAAGAAATCGGTGTTTTTCCAATAACATTAACCGAAGCTGGTTTTGAAGACGAAAAAACAAATCATTTTGGAAGTTCCTTAAATGTAGGACATTGGCACAATGATATGCCCGGTTTAACAAAAGAAAGCAAAATTCTGGCTGCGAGTGAAGGCTGTCCAAGACAAATTATTCGATATTCTGATTTGGTTTATGGCTTTCAATGCCACATGGAATTAACTACAGAAGTTGTATCGCTTTTAATTGACAGTGAAGAAGATTTATTAGAAAAAAGCAGTAAATATAAATTTGTTCAAAGTCCCGAAACTATTTTATCTTATGATTATACAAAGATGAATCAAAAGCTGTTTCAGTTTCTGGATAAACTTGTATCGGCTTATAAAAACTAATATTTTTTTATTTTCTCATACTTTGTTTGATTTTTTCTCTATGTTGCTCTCCCCAAGCGCTAAGTTCGGCTATTACACTTTTTAATGTTAAGCTGTAATCTGTAGCTTCGTAAACAATGTTTATCGAAGTTGTTTCATAAACATTTCGTTTAATAAAACCGTTAAATTCTAAATCTTTAAGTTCTTTAGCAAGAACTTTTGGTGATATTCCATCAATCTGCTTTAGAATTTCATTAAAACGTTTTGGAGATTGTACCAAAGAAAGAATTAAAGCAATCTTCCATTTTCCGTTCAAAACATAAAGAGCATCTATTACATTTTTGAGAGAATCTGTACATTCTTGTTTCGTTGGAAGTATTTCTTTTTCAATTGTTTTCATACTCACAAAGATACATACTTTCCTAAAAGTAACTGATTTCCTTTAGGTAACTAACGTTTTTTACATACTTTATAATTCTAGTTTTGTTTAATAAATTTAAAATTATGAAACACATTCTTCATGTAATATCCAGTATTCAGGGTAACGAATCATACAGCAAAAAACTAGGAAACGCCATTATCGAGAAAATTCAACAAAAATATGACGGAAGCACTGTCGAAGAATTAAATTTGACAGAAAAGGAAATTCCACATTTGGATGCTGAATTTCTTGGAAAATTATTTACTCCATCGAATTTATTTAACTCAGACAAAAAACAATCCATTCATTTTGCAGACGATTTTTTGAAACAATTACAAAATGCAGATATTATTGTAATTGGAGCTCCTCTTTATAACTTTACAATACCTTCTCAATTAAAATCTTGGATTGATTATATTACCAGACCTGGAATCACTTTTGGATATGGTGAAGATGGTCGTCCAATTGGATTAGTTACAGGAAAAAAAATCTATATTGCTATGGCTTCAGGTGGAATTTATTCTGAAGGACCGGATAAAGTTAACGATTTTGTGGTTCCTTATTTACAAGCTTTTTTAGGCTTTCTAGGAATGACAGATTTAACTGCTTTCCGTGCCGAAGGACTTAAAGTTGCCGGAATAAAAGAGCTAGCAATGGAAAAAGCGATTAAGAGTATTGTAATAGATTAGAAAATAGACTTGTCCTTACTTATACATTTAAGCTGATTAAAAATTTCACAAAATAAAAACCCTTAAACATTTTTGTTAAGGGTTTTTATTTGAATTTAATTGTAACATTTCTTAAAAAAGAGCGTCAAATCTTAAATTAAATTACGGTTCTTTGCAACTTATTATATTCATGATTTGATAGTTGTCAAATCATGAATGCAATAATATTGAAACCAATGAGTTTAGACTAGAATACTGGTCACGATATTTTCGTTATGGACAATAAAAAGTTTATTATAAATCTAAAAAAAGGTGATGAAGCTGCGTTTAAGGAAGCGTATTTCAATTACTACGATAAACTGATAAACATTGCCAGACGTTTTAATTCTTCATTATTTACTCCTGAAGATTTTGTTCAGGAAACTTTCATCCGATTATACAACAAAAGAGAACTGCTTAACGAAGAGGTTTTGTTTGACAAACAGATATTTGTTATCTGCAAAAACATTATTATCAATCACGTTAACAGAGAAAACAAAATAATATCACTTGATCCGAATCAAGTTGACGTGCCGCAGGAAGAATCATATTCTGGAATTTTTGAAGAAAGACAAGAAAAACTACAAAATTTCATAAATCAGCTTCCAGAGCAACAGCAAAAAATCTTCACTTTACACAAACTGGAAAACCTTAGCTATAAGGAGATTGCAGAAATTACAGATCTTTCTGAAAAGACCATTGCCAATCACATTTATCTCGCCAGTAAATTTATTCGAAAAAAAATCGAAAACCATTAGGAACTTTTTTGTTCTCGTTTGTTATACTAAAAAACAAAGAACAAAAAATGCATATCGAAGCTTATAAAACGAATGTTAGAACAAAGAAAGATGCAAGTTTACTTGTTGCACTTTTACAGTTCGTGATTTCTGACTGTATCATCAATTTCGATCGTAGGGGACGTGAAAATATCCTGAAAATCGAAACCAACAGAGACGTTAAAGAAATGGTATATGGTGTTTTTACAAAACAAGGATTTCAGTGCCAAATCATCTAACACCAAACAACATGGACAAGGAAAAATTAGACGAAGAGTTTGAAAAATTATGGAATGAAACTCCTGCTTCACATTCAAACGCAGAAAAAAAAGCCTCATGGGAACAATTTCATTCGAAAACTTTTGCTCCAAAGAAAAAGAAGTTTAAACCGTGGCGCTATTACGCAGCAGCGGCAGTATTGCTTTTTGTTTTGATTGGAACGGGCATTTATTTTAACGGAGAATCGCCGTCTGAGAATATTGTTCTTGCCGGAAATGTAATCGAAAATACTACTTCTACAATAAAACACATCGTATTACCCGATAATTCAAAAGTAGAACTGAGTCCAAATTCTAAAATTTCCTTTGGCGATAATTTTGCCCTAAACCGAAAAGTTGAAATTGACGGTGAAGCACATTTCAAAGTAACAAAAGACAAACAGCATCCGTTTCAGGTTTTTTGTGATGAAACAACCACTACTGTTTTAGGAACTTGTTTTACAGTTAAGGAATCTGAAAATGAAGAAATTATAGTCGAGCTTTTTGAAGGAAGTGTTCAGATGAATGTAAAAGGCCAGGATCAAAAATGGATTTTAAAACCGGGCGAAAAATTTACGTATGCAAACCAAACTGCTTCGGTAACTGAATTCAGTCGTTTTATTGATTTTGACAATGAAAAACTGGCTGTTATCAGTTCTTATATTGAGGAAAATTACGGTTATAAAGCGATACTTCCGAAGGGATATCAAAACCAAAAAATCACCATCAGAATCAATAAAAAAGAAGACCTAAAAACAATTGTACAATTAATATCAGAAATGTATAACCTAAATTATGAAATAAATGAAGAATTGAAACAGATCACTTTTCAATAAAAAAAGAAAAGGATGTAAGCCGCGAAACTACACATCCTCCTTATAATCAGGATAACACGAGGTTATTCCATTTAATAATATTCAAAAATACAAAATTTCATGAAGCATATAATTTCAGCATGCTTTTTTTTATTCAGTTTATGTATGTCTGCTCAGAACGTTACAGTAACTGTAGATCAAAATGTAACCTTAAAAGAATTCTTTAAGCAGATTGAGAATCAAACTGATTTCAAGTTTGCTTTTACAGATCAAATTGATACCAATCAAAAATACTTTACAAAAAAAAGCACGTATAAGAATATCGAAATCGAGAAACTTATTACTGAACTCAACAAAAATGCCTCTATTCAATTTTCTATTGTAGGCAGCAATATTTTTGTAAAACAAAAATCGCATCCTGTCAAAGCTTCGAAAAAAAAAAGCTGGCTGACAGGTCAGGTTCTTGATGATGATAGACAAGCCGTTATTGGCGCTAATGTTTATGTGAAAGAACTTGAAGTTGGTGCCGTAACGGATATTAACGGAAAATTCAGTATTGAAATTCCAAATGGAAGTTACACCGTTTCGATTAGTTACATTGGATTTAAAAACAGAGAAAAACACATTACAGTTTCAGACAATACAACGCTTATCATCAATATCGAATCAGACAGTCAGGAATTAGAACAAGTCGTAGTTACCGGAAACAAAGCCGTTGATATTAAAACCACTCAAATGAGTGTAAACCGACTTTCGATGCAGGAAATTAAACGTATTCCTGTTGCGATGGGAGAACCTGATCCTTTAAAATCGATTTTAACATTGCCAGGAGTTACCAATGCTGGAGAAGCTTCTTCAGGATTCAATGTACGTGGCGGAGCTGCAGATCAAAATTTGATTCTTTTAGATGGAGCTCCTGTCTATGCAGATTCGCATATGTTTGGTTTCTTTTCAATTTTCAATGCCGATATTGTAAATGGTTTAGATTTATACAAAGGTGGAATCCCATCAAAATTTGGAGGACGTGTTTCGTCTGTTTTAGATGTTACACAACAAACTGGAGATTTTGAAGAATACAAAGTAAATGGAGGAATCGGAATTATTTCGAGCCGTCTTTTAGTTCAAGGGCCATTACAAAAAGAAAAAGGTTCTTTTATCCTTTCTGGGCGTGCTTCGTATGCGCATTTGTTTATGAAATTGGCCGACAATAAAAACTCGGCTATGTTCTATGATTTGAACGCCAAGTTAAACTATCGTTTTGATGCCAATAATACTTTATCTTTTTCAGGTTATTTTGGAAATGATGTATTTGATATTAACGATCGTTTTGCCAGTACTTATGGCAGCACAATGGGAATTTTAAGCTGGAAACATAAATTTTCAGATCGTTTAAACAGTAATTTATCTACTTTCTACAGTGATTACAGATTCAATCTAGAAATACCAATTGAAAGCTTCAAATGGGACAGTAACATTCAGAGTTACGGATTAAAATACAATTGGAATTATCAGCAGTCGGAAAAATTTAAAATCAGTTATGGTATTGATGGATTGTATTACAATTTTAATCCGGGAGTTGTAAAACCTACAAGTTCAGATTCGCAGTTTAATTACAAACAACTGGACAAAAAATATGCTTTAGAAACTTCGGCTTATCTTGATTTTGAAAATCAAATTACTAAGAAATTGAATTTCCGTTATGGACTTCGCTACAGTACATTTTATCGCTTAGGTGCAGAAGCAATCAGCACTTACGAAAATGGTCAGGCAGTTGTATATAATCCGTTATATAAAATTTATGAAGAAGGAACGCCAACTGGAACCATCAATTATAAAAAGGGTCAGGCGATTAGTACTTTTAATAATTTCGAACCACGTGCTGCTTTATCGTATGCTTTCAATGACAATAGTTCGTTAAAAGCAAGTTACAACAGAATGGCGCAGTATATTCATATTTTATCGAATACACAGTCACCATTGCCAATGAGTATCTGGACACCAAGCGGACCATTTACAAAACCTCAGCTTTTAGACCAGTATGCAATGGGGTATTTCAGAAATTTCAAAGATGGTGATTACTCTTTAGAAACCGAATTATTTTATAAAAATGTCCAAAATCGTATTGATTATATTGACGGTGCTGATGTTTTGGCTAACAACAATATTGAGCAGGTTATTTTAAACGGAAAAGCCAGATCGTATGGTTTGGAATTGTTATTCAGAAAAAATACAGGTGTTTTCACCGGATGGGTTTCATATACGCTTTCAAGAGCCGAACAGAAAACGCCTGGAAGAAATGCCGAAGAACCAGGAGTTGCAAATGGCGACTGGTATTTATCTGGATATGATAAAATGCATAATTTAAGCATTGTAGGAAGTTACGAATTGAACCCGAAATGGTCTTTTAATGGTAATTTCACTTTACAATCTGGTCAGCCTGTAACGTATGCAAATGGTTATTATGAATTTGGAGGAATTCATGTTCCAAATTATTCTTTAAGAAATGAAAACCGATTACCGCTTTTCCACCATCTTGATGTTGCGGCCACTTATACGCCAAAACCCGATAAAAAGAAAGGATGGCAAAGCTACTGGGTATTCAGTCTTTACAATATTTACAACCGAAAAAATGCAGCTTCTATGACTTTTACAACTAATGAAGATACTGGAGCAAATGAAACGAGAAGACTTTCTATTTTCGGGATTGTACCTGGAATTTCTTATAATTTTAAATTTTAATGCTATGAATAAATTGAAAAAAAATACCATAATAAACAAGGCTCTGGCATTAATAAGTCTTCTTTTTGTATTCTCTTTTACTTCTTGCGAAGATGTTGTAAATCTTGATCTGGAAACTGGTGAAACCAAATTGGTTGTCGATGCCGAAATTATCTGGAAAAAAGGGACAAACGGAAATGAGCAAACTATAAAAGTGAGCAAAACTGCTCCTTATTACAGCGGTTCTACTCCAAAAGTTTCAGGAGCGCAAGTAAGAGTTGAAAACAGCAATGGAGATGTTTTTACCTTTAATGAAACCGAAGCTGGAGTGTATAAATGCACCAATTTTGTTCCCGTAATCGATATGGAATACAAACTTTTTGTACAAGCAGAAGGTCAAAGTTTTACTGCTGTTGAAAAACTGACATCTGTAACTCCAATCAACAAAATCGAACAGAAAATGGTTCCTGATTTTGGCGGAGAAGATGTAATCGAACTGACTTTTTATTATAATGATCCTGCAGATCAAAGAAATTTTTATGTAACCGATTATAAAAGTGAATTCTTGATTTATCCGGAATACGAAATAACAGATGACGAGTTTTATAATGGAAACGAAATCAGCACTCGATACTCTCATGAAGATATGAAAACCGGAAATACGGTAACGATTACACACCGCGGAGTTTCTAAAAATTTCTTTAATTACATGAAATTGATTTTAGAAGCTTCAAGTTCAAATCCGTTTCTTGTTCCTCCAGGAAACATTAGAGGAAATATTGTAAACACAACAAACGCCAATAATTATGCTTTAGGCTATTTCCGACTTTGCGAAGCCGATGTTGTCGCTTATGTCGTGAAGTAGTGATTCTTTTTTTTATGTGGAAAAGCCCTTAATTTTCTTAAGGGCTTTTTGTTTTTATATTACTTCCAATTCTTCTTTTCAATCTCGTAAACAAAATTCAATTTTGGTTTTTCGCCAAAGTAAGCCACTTCTTCTTCGGCTATTTTTTGAGCTCCTAATCTTGAAATTGCAATCTGCGAACGCACGTTTTCGGCACCAATATGAAAGCGGACTTTCGAAACATAATTAAAAAGATAATCAAGCATCGTTTTCTTTACACTCAAATTAAATCCTTTTCCCCAGCAAGCAACAGAGTAAAAAGTGTAACCAATAAAAACACAATCGTCTTCAGCACTATAATCGTAAAATCGGGTACTTCCTATCACTTTTCCGGTTTCTTTATCGGTAATTTTAAAAGCACCTTTACTTTGGATTGCACCTTCAAAGAACTTTTCAAAAACTTCTTTTTTCCATCGGTCTTTATTTGGATGCTGTTCCCAAATTTTAGGATCAGAAGCGACTTCGTATAACGCATCAAAATCTTTTTCTTCTAAAGGATGAAGAACACAAAGATCATTTTCTAAAACAGGTTGTAAATTAAAATTCATAGTTTTATTTTTTCAATTCTAAAATTTAACTCAAAACATCCTCTTCAATCAATCCCAAAAGTTTCCCATAAGCAATCGCAGCTTTGTGAACTTGAACAGTCCAATCTTCGGCGGCATTGTCGTCGGCACCATCTGAGATATATTTGAGACATAAAAACGGAATATCTTCTTTCATGGCAATCATTGCTAAAGCATACGCTTCCATATCGACGACATTATAGGCATCAGAACAATGTCCCATTTCGAAGTTATCGCCTGTTCCACAGATTCCTTCTGGAAGATTATCCATTAACAAACCATATTTTAAAACGGGAGGTAAACCCGAAAGTGGCGTTTCGTATTGTGCAAAACCCAATCCACGGACATCCATATCTCTTTGTACAAACTGTGTACAACAGATTACGTCTCCTTTTTGAAAACAACTGCTTCCAGCTGATCCAAGGTTAATAATTATAGAAGGTCTTTTCTGTTGAATGGCTTTTGACAATTCGTATGCAGCATTGACTTTTCCAATTCCGGTAATTAAAGTATTGCATTTCTGGAAAACTTCTGCGGCTTCAGATTCAAGTGCGAAAGAGAATAAAATATCTTCAATCGCAAATGTTGCTGTTTGATTAATTTGTATCATCTTTTTAATTCCAGATCTCATTCATTTCAGTCAAAATAATCGGCTTACCATCTGTCACAACGATTGTATGTTCGTGCTGTGCCATAAAACCACCTTTATTTCCTACCATGGTCCACCCATCCTGCAAAGTTTCGGCATAAGTTGAGGTTGTAGAAATAAAAGTTTCGATAGCCACAACAGAATTTTTCTTAAAACGAGTCAGATTAAATCTATCTCTATAATTGGCAATTTCGTGCGGTTCTTCATGAAGGTTTCTTCCCACTCCGTGTCCAGTTAGGTTTTTAATGACTTTATAACCTCTTTTTTTTGCTTCGGTTTCGATTAGAAATCCAATATCAGCAATACGAACACCGCCTTTTATGTTATGAATGGCTTTATGCAGAATTTGTTTTGAAGCTTCAATCAGTTTTTGGTGCTGGTTGAGGTCTTCTCCTATTACAAAAGAATTTCCGTTGTCTGACCAAAAACCTTTTAATTCAGCCGAAACATCAATATTGATTAAATCTCCTTCGGCTAAAATAGTTTTATCAGATGGAATTCCGTGGCAGAATTCATTATTAACACTTATACAAGTCCAACCCGGAAAACCATACGTTACATAAGGCGCCGACTTAGCTCCTAAATCATTTAAGATTTGTCCGCCGTAATTATCGAGTTCTTTTGTAGTCATTCCTGGTTTGGCATATTTTACCATTTCTCGCAAAGTATACGCAACGGCTTCACTTGCCTGCTGCATTCCAATTAATTCTGATTCTGTTGTAATAGACATATTCTCTTCTTTACTAAGTATTCGGCTAAGATAAAACTATTTTACTTAGCTTTTTCTAGCACAAACTTCACTATTTAAATAAATTATGAATTGAATTGAAGAAAACTAATTTTAATAAAAAATTAAGGTTTTTCTTTAACAAAATTATTATCTTGTTGTTAGAAATTAAAAACAATACCAGTAACAGTCTTATTTCAAACAGATTAGATAATTTTCTTTTGAAGTATCATTTCGCTTAAGATTAAAGACGCACTATTTTATTGGAACAAAACATAAAACTATGCGAGTATCAGTTACCCGAAAAAACATAAAATTTACCCCCGATTCCAGAAGAGTTGTTGCCCGTTATTTCATGAACGGCTATGAACGAACCCAGCAAATGGTTATTCGTATTATGATGCTTGACGAAAAACAAGTATCCGAAACTTTAGAGCAAACGCTTCGGGAATTTGCCAGACGACACCGAAATATTTCAGCCATATTTTTTAGACACTGCGAAAAAATAAAGGACTTAATCGAAGCCATGCAGATTGATTACGAAGCCATGTCGTTAAATCGTAAAATGCTAATTGGTTCGTATTGCACTATGGAATATGCGATAGAATCAGCGGCAATTTTTAACCCATCGATTGTAGAAGATTTTGACCAGTCTGGATTAGAAGCTGGTGAAAAAAGAGTCGTTATTTCGTTTCGTGCTACGGGAGAAGGTCATATTTCTTCGATTGTTTTTAGAAGAGGTATTTTAGACCGCGACAATAATCTTCATGTGATGAAAATTGGTCATCATATTGATAAATCCGAAATCGAACATAAAACACTGCTTAACAAGGAGCGCTTTTTGACCAAATTATCCGAAATGCATACGCAGGATAAATATATTGTTCAAATTATGAGCGATCTCCCAAATGAATTTGAATTTGCCGTTTTAAAAAATCTAATATATACCGCTTTAGCCGATCCATCTATACGTCAGGAAAGAAGAACGGCGCTGGAAGAAATTATCTGGCTGGCAAATTCATTTTACGATGTACAGTTTAATCATGATTCGGATATTACAGAACGTGTTATATTCCCGATTTCAGATTCTGAAAGTCGTGGTATCGAAGATGCGCGTTTTGTCCGTTTTGTAGATGATGACAATTCAGTACGCGTTATGGCAACTTATACGGCTTATAACGGACACACGATTTTACCAAAACTTATTTCTACTGAAGATTTTTATAATTTCAGAATTATGCCTTTACACGGAACTGGAGCTCAAAATAAAAACCTTGCTTTATTTCCTCGTAAAATAAAAGGAAAATATGCAATGCTGGCCCGAATTGACGGTGTGAACAATTACATCATGTTTTCGGAACGTGCCACGCAATGGAACAATCCAATCTTGCTGCAAGAACCTCGTTATACTTGGGAATTGACGCAGATAGGAAACTGTGGTTCTCCACTTTGGACAGAAGAAGGCTGGCTGGTTATTACACACGGTGTAGGAACCATGCGACGTTATTGTATAGGTGCTTCGCTGTTTGATCTCGACGATCCTTCAAAAGAAATTGGAAGATTGAAAGAACCTTTGCTTTCTCCGCTTGAAGATGAACGCGAAGGTTATGTTCCAAATGTAGTGTATTCTTGCGGCGCAATTATTCACAACAACAGTTTGATTTTACCTTATGCAGTTTCAGATTATTCTTCAACTTATGGTGTGGTTGATCTGGCGGAATTGCTGGATGCTTTGAAGAAAAGCAAATAAAATTAAGCGTTTATCAATCCCATTACAAAAGCGGTTTTAAGTGCTTCTGTGGTATTAGCAACTTTCATTTTCTGAATTATATTTTGTCTATGACGGCGAACAGTATAAACCGAAATATTTAGCAAATCGGCAATCTGATCGCTGTTATTCCCTTTTGCCACAAGGGTTAAAATTTCTAATTCTCTTTTAGAAAGAATTGTTTCGCTGTAAGGTTTGTATTTTTCCGAAGCGATGGTTTCGCCGGTTTGTATGTTAACAATTTTTCCATCAATTCCATTTCGGGACTGCGAATCTGTGGATGGGGCATACAAACAAAGTGAAAGCAAGATGCTGCCATTTGGCGATTTTTTGAGGTACATGGTCCGATGGTTAATGTAACTCAGATTTTCAGGATCTGAAGTACGCAGGCGGGTAAAAGTGCTGTATTTTCTATACTCTTCGATGGGTAAGTTTTTAAGAAATTGATAAAACTGAAGTTCAAGCGCATGGCGCTCGACTACATCATTAGAATTGAGTTTGTCGAAAATACAGTCTTCAAAAGCCGAATCAATAAACAAATCACCAGAAGGAAGTCCGAATATTTTTCCAAAATCGCTATTATAAATATAACTGCAATCAGCTTGATAATCGGAAAGAACCGCAACGCATTGTTCTATAGAAACGTAAGCGGAAGCTAATTTTTTATAATCGTCTATATTAAGAGTTTCCCCATCTAGAAAAGTCTGCTTTAAAAATGTAGAAGCGAGCTGTTCTTCTATCGAAACTTTTGACATAGCATTAGTGAAATTGGTTAATTTTAGGTATTGTCGTTTTTGGAAAGCGAAAGTAAATTTGAAAAACTAAATTATCATTTTTATACTTCTAACAAAAACATTTTATGAAAACTAAATTTCTAATCTGCTCTGCAATCTTTGGAATCATTTTATTTTCGGCTTGCAATACTGCTTCGAAAGAAAATAAAACAGCCGAAAACACAAATATAAAATCAGAAGATTCCGCTGTGGTACGCGGCACTCCGTGCGATGTAAAACTAAATAACATTCATTTTACAAAATCAATTAACGGTGCCGATACGCTCGCTAAAGTAGATTCCAAAAATAATATCGAATTTCATGTGGGCGAGAAAAAAGATTATTTCTCTGATCCTAACAACAAATTATCCAATACCTCTGCTCCTATTCTTTTATCGAAATTAGACAATACCAAACCCTTTACGATTACTGCAAAAGTGACTCCTGAATTTAAAGGTTTGTACAATGCTGGAGTTTTATATTTGTACGTAAATGACAATTTTTACCAGAAATTCTGTTTTGAACAGGATGAACGCGGTAATCACAGAATTGTAACGGTTCGCACAATGGGAACTTCTGATGACAATAATCACGATGTGGTAAAAGAAAAAACGGTTTATATGAAAATTTCATCAGATACGCAGACTGTGGCGAGTTATTATTCTCTTGATAATAAAAACTGGCAGATGGTTCGTTTGTACAAAAACAATTATCCGGCAGAACTTTGGACAGGAATCAGCGCGCAATGTCCAATCGAAAAAGGAACCACAAGTTATTTTGAAGATGTTGTTTTGGAACAAAAAAGCGTCAAAGATTTTCGTTTAGGAATCTAAATTCATTTCTTCAAAAAAAACAAAAAGCGGATTAGTTTTGAACTAATCCGCTTTACTTTTTCATATCTGGAATTTTCTCTATGAGATTTTTCCAATACCGTTTCGGCATGTGCTGTATATGCAGTTTGGTGTTTTTTCGGGATTCAATATTGACGCTTTTAAAAAACTGTCGCCAAAGATTCTGGAAAAACTCTTCGTTGTCATCACTTATTTCGGCTAAAAATTGAGAAGAATTAGAATTGGCATTAAATTCTAATTGTACCGAAGTAGTATTTTCGAGATCGTAATAAATTCCGTATTTGCGTTTAGTATCATAAATTAACCAGCGTTGGTCTGCATAACGGATTTTAAAATGTTTTTCTATGAGAGGCAAAACATCGCAGTCGGGTTCTACGACAGCGTAATACAAATTATCTTTTGTCAATTTAAACCTCACGAAAGCTTTCATTCTATGACTTTCCCTTCCGGTTACGTAAGCTGCTTTTCTCACTCCCAAAACGGCAGAATTAGACAAATCATCTTCAATATTTACAGCACTCGAAAAAATATACTTTACATATTGAAATAAGGTCTCGTCAATTTTATCAATGTCTGATAAAAAAGCTTTATAAATATTCGCAAAACCTTCTCTTGAAAGTTTGTCTTTCAACCCTTTTAAAACTCGTTTCGCTTTTTGCAAATCTGTTATTACGATATATCGATCTGAAAAAAACAAAGCGTTTGAAACTTCACTTTTGGCAAAAACCACATCGTCGAATTTCAGTTCGTATATTTCGAATACTGCCGTGAGCCAGCCTTCATAAGTGCCATCGTAAATTACTTGTGTCATTGATTTAAAATAAAGAAAGCTGATTCGAAAAATCATTTTTGTATTTGCTTTTCTGCGTATTCAAAATATGATCTTTTATTTGAATGGAAGTCAAATCCCGCTGTAATTGAAACGGTGAAGCAAAAGCCAGAAAGTATTTTGAACGACTGTAAGCGATCCCTAATTTCTGCAGATCTTCAGGCTGAAGTCTTTTAAATCTTCTTGCTGCAACGATTTTTTTTGCACTAGAAACGCCAATTCCCGGAATTCTAAGAATCAATTCTAAATCAGCAGTATTAATATCAACAGGAAATTTATCCAAATTTCGCAAAGCCCATCCCAATTTTGGATCAATATCCAAATCAAGATTAGGCTGATCAAAACCTACAATTTCATTGACATTAAATCCGTAAAAACGAATTAACCAATCGGCCTGATACAAACGGTTTTCGCGAATCATGGGAACAGGTGTTCCAATTGCCGGAAGTCTGCTATCGTAACTTATTGGCACATAACCTGAATAATAAACACGACGCATATTCATTTTTTCATAGAAATAATTTGCCATTCCCAGAATTTCGAGATCATTCTCTTTTGTAGCGCCAATAACCATCTGTGTGCTTTGTCCCGCTGGCACAAAAAGTGGTGCTTTGTAGTTTTGTTTTTTTTCTTCTTTGTACCCAACGATTTCATTTTTCAAATATTCCATTGGTTTAATAACATCGATATGATTTTTATCTGGAGCCAGTAATTTCAGGCTTTGTTCTGTTGGCATTTCGACATTTACACTCAAACGATCGGCATATAGTCCGGCTTCTTTCAAAAGTTCGGCACTCGCACCTGGAATGGCTTTGAGATGAATATAACCGTTAAAGTTTTCTTCTAAGCGAAGTTTCTTTACAATTCTTACCAAACGTTCCATGGTATAATCAGGATTGTCAAAAATTCCCGAACTCAAAAACAAACCTTCAATATAATTTCTTCGGTAAAAACCAATCGTCAAATCTACTACTTCTTGAACAGTAAAAGCGGCACGCTTAATATCATTGCTTTTTCTGCTAACACAATAGGCGCAGTCGAAAATACAATGATTGGTTAGTAAAATTTTAAGTAGAGAAACGCAGCGTCCGTCTTCGGTATAAGCATGACAAATTCCGTTTCCCGAAGCTTCACCAATACCTTTTCCTGTATTTTTCCGTTTGCTGCCGCTGGATGAACACGAGACATCATATTTTGCTGCATCGGCTAAAATTGCCAGTTTTTCCATTACTCTTTCGTGCACCATTTTTCTCTTCTTTAATTGATTGGGAATGAATTTTAATACATCAAAACTAGGAAATTGACTTCGGAAAAAGGCTAAAAAGGCTGTCCCAAATTGTATCATTTTTTGCACGCAAAGCCTTAATTATAAAGCCTTTTCGCACAAATAAAATTTTAGAGAATATTCAAAAACAGGTATAAATACGCAGTGTCAAATTTTTGAATCTTTTTACATTGCACCTCTGTAAGGAAAAAATTTTTAGTCCCCTTAATAATTATTTTTTCACTCTCTTCAGCAAAAAAAGAAACTTACGAGTATTAGCGAATAATTTAAAAACAAAAAGCTAAAACAATGAAATTTGTAAAAGGACAAGATGTATCCTACACGACATTAAGTGGGAGATCTTATAAGGCAACAGTGATAGAAAGAAAAATAGATTTCAAAAAAGGGCTCATCAAAAAATCTGCAATCAAGGAGATGACGTACCATTATCTAATTGAAGTCCAAAAAAATGGTCTGAAAGAAAGACTTCTTTGTACTGAAAACCAGCTTAGGGTTTCGGAGAAAAAAGAACTTGCGCAAAAAGCTGCGTAAAAAGACTTTCGATAAGATTGTATATACCAACTGTGGTAATTCTTTACGTGGCGTATACTGACTATTTCTAAAACTAAATTTACTAATTATCTTTTATGGGGTTAGATTGTTTCTGCACCAACTGAAGATGGTTTGGTAATGAATTATAATGCACCATCTATTAGGTGTATATTTTGAACGATTACAAAAAACAAGTTAAAATCCTGATCTCATACCGGTTTTTCCATTTAAAAAAATATATTTGTCTTAAACCCAGTTCTCCGAGAACCGAAAAGACATGAGTATGGATAATGAAAAATTTATTTTCTGCCTGGAAGGCGTTCAGGACATAGACATCGTTACGACTACTGATGTGGTTAAAAATCTCGAAGAAATTGCTTTTGATCAGGGCATTGCCAGCATTTATAAAACCTGCGACACTATTGAAGGACTTGAAGAAAGTTTAACTGCGCTTCTTTATGATGATCATAATTTTAAGGATTATGAAATCATTTATTTGGTAATGCCGGGACAGGAAAATAATATCTGCCTTCATGACTATTATTACAGCATAGAAGAAATAGCCGAACTTTTTGAAGGAAAAATGAAAGGAAAGATTATTCATTTTGCCAATAAAAAAAGATTGGACCTCAACGACGAAGAAGCTCAATATTTTCTTGATATTACGGGTGCACGCGCCATTTCTGGTTATGGCTCTACTTATAACAAAATTGCCAGCTGCAGTACCATTGACAAAGCTTTTTTTAGTCTGTATCAGGAAAATGATGACCTAACTGAAGTGGTTGAAGAATTGTTTCAAAAGCATTATGCGCTTTGTAAATTACTTGATTTTAGATTGTATTATTAAGTATGAAGACAAAGCCGGCTGAAAAAATAAAAACGTATGAAGCAAAAGGTTTTCGGGAGAGATTTCTTGGCGAAGATAATCCGATGCATTTGCTTTTCAAGTCCAATTCGGATCATTTTTTTTGTTTGAGAACAGAAGAAATGATGCGTCTTCAATATCCAGTCCCGCCATCTAAGCATAGTTGTCATACCTTAATTTTTGTATCATCAGGCACGCATATTATGAAAACCGGGTATGAAGAGTTTCAAACGACGACTAATGAGATTATAATGGTTCCAGCCGGACAGATTTTTTCAATTGATAATATTTACAGTTCGCATACGGGATACATCTGCCAATTTCATCCTGATATTTTAATTGGGAAATATGGAAGCCGAGAAATGCTGAATGATTTCGATTTTTTAAAAGTTTCTGGAAATCCTAAAGTGAGTTTGGCTTCAGAAGATATCCAAACTGTTGTCACGATTTTAGACCGTTTGAAAAGGGAATATTCTGAAACTCCCCGCGCCAATCTGAATATTGTACAATCATATTTGATTGCTTTGTTTTATGAAATGAGCAAAAATTCGGTTAAAACTTCTAAAGGGATTTCGGCAGCCGAAATTATTTCAAACAAGTTCAAGGAATTAATTCATCAAAATATTAAAACACAGCATCAGGTAAATTATTATGCTTCGGTTTTAAATGTAAGTCCCAACCATTTAAACAAATGCGTGAAAACCGTTACTGGCAAAACAGCCGCGAAATGGATTGAAGAAACCATTTTACTGGAAGCTAAATACCTGCTTTTTCAAACTACTTTTTCTGTAGGTGAAATCGCAGCACAAATAGGACTTGAAGATCAATCTTACTTTAGCCGTTTTTTTAAAAAGAGCGAAGGAATATCGCCTATCCAATACCGAAAAATGATTGATAAATCCTAATTATTGATTATAGAATCCTAATAAATAAAACCACATTTTTTGGAAATTTGCTCCTTCAAAAAAATGCAAATTATGATTTATGTGTTTAAAACTTCCGTAGATAGCCCGTCAAAATTAGAATCAGCAACTGCCCTTCTTCATAAATTATTGCCTGAAACTTTATGGAATTTTGATTTAGAAGACTGCGATAATATTTTAAGAGTTGACAGCGAACTCGATGTTGCCACATTGCTTTTGAATAACAACGTTTTTGATTGTATCGAACTTGAATGAGTTTTTTCTTTTTAGTATTCAGTCGCAGTTTTCAGTATACAGTCTCAGTTAATATGCAAACTGAATACCGAGAACTGGGACTGAAAACTGAAAACTAAAAAAGCGGGACACCATAAAATGCATCCCGCTTTTCTTATTAATCAACCACGATTTTTATTTAATCCAACGCGGATCTCCAATTTGATTGTCGATCAAAGTTTGATTTTTAATAGTAAAGTCTCCACCGGCAGCATTCACAAATTGTGGATTTGCTGTTGTTCCTGATGCATCTATTTTATTTAAATTAATCGTTGCATCCATAAAACTTGGTGCATCATAATAGTAGTTTTTAAGGAAAGTTGGCGCAGTTGTGGCGGCCTGATTTGTATAAATTGCTGTTGTTGAAACTATCAAAGTGTTTTTTACTGTTGATGTATTATTTACAAAACGGATATACAAAATTCGCTTTGGAGCAGCAGTACTTGATACGTTGTACAATGTACAAGCATCAATTACAACATTTGTAGTTAAACCTGTTCCAGATAAACCAGAAGCGGCATCAACTCTCACAAAATCTCTACCTGTTGAACAAGTATCAAATGTGCTGTTTTTAAGTAGGATACTTGATGCATGTGTATTTCTGAAATCAATAAAATCAGCACCCGCGTTTGTATTTACATTTTTTACAATGGTATTATCGACAGTAAAAGAATTTACTTTTGAACCGCTTGCATTTGCGGCAATTAATGCACGTGTATAATCATGCACTTTACTGCTGCTGATTAAAATATCACCATAAGTAGTACTTGCGCCGGAAACAGTGATTACTGCTGCATTATCCATTCCGGTTCCGTCTAAATCTAAATCAATCAAAGAAAGACTTGATGCTCCAGCATTCAAAGTAAATTTCACATGTAATTTTGGTTTATCACCCGGACGTAAACCGCGTAATGTAATCGATTTGTTTAAAGCTATTTCACCTGTAAAAACTGTGTAATCTCCCGGCATTAGCACCAATACTGATCCTGAAGCGGCTTCGGTTATTTTTGCGTTTAAATCATCTTCTGGTTTTATTAAAATTCCAGTTCCAATATCAATTCCTGTTGTAAACGTTACGGCTCCTCTTTTCTTTGATCCATTTAATAATGTAGCAATATAAGCTGTTTCTCCTGTTAGTCCCGTTACAACTGCAACTCCTGCAGCTTTTTCTGCTGGGGTAATCGTGTGTGTAATCCCTCCAGGCGCCACTGTAATTTCTGTTACTGCACTATTAGGCGTCCATCTTAAAGTAACTTGTTTGGCTTCGATATCAGCATCCTGAACCGCAGAGAAAAGTTGTTCTGTTAATGTAGTCGCTGTAGTAACCGACCATTTAGAATCCGCTAATCCTTTTGAACTTACTGATTTTACTCTAATAGAATATACTGTTTCCCCTTCTAAAGCTATTTGAACAGGTAATTCAGTCGGGGCAACGTTTACTGTTTTATAAATAGTTTTAAATTCGGGATCATCAGCACTAATTTCCACTACATAATGATCTGTTTCTTCATTTTCTTTTACAGTCCAATTTAATTCAACTGTAGTTTGGTTCCTAACTCTTGCTGTAAGTCCTGTTGGAGAAAATTCCCTGCTTACATTCAAATCATTTATAACGGCTTCGTTATAACTTTCGCAGCCCGTCACTGCCATTGCTAGCAGAAAAAGAACTGTTAATCCTTTAAATAAATATTTTGTTTTCATACACATAATGTCTTAAATAAATTAATGATAGTGCTGTAGAGGATTTAGTATTTATAATCATTAACTAATTTTCCATTACTTGCATCAATAAATACCTGCCAGATTGGCCAGAATTGTCTGCTATCAGGATTAACGCCTGCTTTGTACAGTGTGTTAATTTTGGTTTCTGTCGCAGCCCCTGTCCAAGTCCATGCAAAAGAAGTGTAGTCAGCACCCGGATTAGCGGTTTCACCTCGGTTTAGTCCATAAATATCTAAGCTTACATTGTCTGATTTGTATTTGTAATATAATGTAGCTGGAACATCTGCATATTCGCCTGTATGCTGTGAAAGGTTCGTCATTTTTACTTTCGCTTCATCTAATTTTGCTTTCAACAGATTCCAGCGTATAAGTGATTGTTTGCGCTCCATTTCTCCTGTAAATTCAAATTTATTTTCTTCTACAAGAGCTTTAAACATAGCTTCTTTTGAAGTTAATGCATTTACATAAGCATCTACTTTTACAGCTTGAGATGCTGCTGGGAATGCGCGTCTTCGGATTTCTTTCAAATAGGGAGCTGCTGCGCTTGGCCCTTCTAATTCATTTGCTGCTTCGGCTGCAATTAAAAGTACTTCAGCATAACGCATATAGATTTTGTTTACACCATCATCATTGGTTGAAGTTACAAAACGAGTCATCCATTCGTAACGATATTTCCCGAAATACCAAGTATTAAGAGCACCTAATTCTTGTTTCGCAATATTATTTACAGCTGTACCATATTTATAAGGCACACAGGTAACGTCACGACGAGTATCTGCCTGATCGTAATCGTAAAAAACGTAAGGAAGCGGTCCTGCAGTTCCTCCACGATTTGCTCCATTGGCGTGAAATTGGTCATTTGTAGTGTGGCGAACCGCAAATGTAAATAACATACGTCCGCGTCCATCTGAAAAAGGAATTTCCCAAAGAGATTCTCCTCCTGCAGCAATATTTTCCTGATTGTATTTTCTCCAGAAAGTTTCGAATGAAGATTCTAAATGTGCTGATCCGCTGGCAATAACTGAACGAGTTTCTGCCAATGCCAATGCATACATATTACCAACAGACAATGCAGGATCTGTACTTCTTCTGATTCCGTCAGGATATTGCTGATAACCGCTGGCAGCCATTGCCAAACGGGCACGGAATCCTTTTACGAAAGCTTTATTAATTCTTTCCACACTGCTTGTCGCTGCTGTTTCTCCCGGCCACGGAACTAATGTCGCAGCTTCGGCTAAATCAGCAAGAAGTTGTTTGTAGATTACATCACGGCTTGTTTTTTCAACGTATAAAGTAGAATTATTTACGGGTTCAAATCGAGCTGGAACATCGCCCCAAGCTTTTATCAAATCAGCGTAGTAAATGGCTCTTAATGTTAAAGCTTCTCCTAACAAGTAACCCAATTGTGAATTTGGTGTAGGATTTCCGTAAGTACGCAGTCCTCGAATACAAATGTTGGCACGCTCAATTCCTGAATACATCATTGCCCAAGCATTGTTTGTGGTATTCATTTGTGAATTGTTTGGCTTTGCATCGTAAGTACACAAATCTGAAGCGTCGCTTACAGTTTGTGAAGAGTTGTACCATTCTACATCTGTGTTTAATCCGTAAAAAGGAAGAAAACGTCCTCTGTATGAATTGGTTTCTGCAAACGGAATTTTAATCCCGTCAATCGCTCCTTCGGCTAATCCTGGACTAGAGAAAATAACCGATTCATCTAATGTTGATTGTGCCGGAGCGTCTAAGTAATCGTCTGAGCAGGAAGTAAAAAGGCTTACCAATGCAATTCCTGCAATTAATATCGTATGTTTCATCTTGTGAAAGTTTTACTGAATTAAAAATTAAGGTTTAAACCAAATATCAACTGTCTGCTTCTTGGATAGGCAGAATAATCAACTCCTGGCGTGTACGGAGTGTTTCTTCTTGTGGAAGATTCAGGATCCGGACCTGAATATTTAGTCCAGACAAAAACATTACTCGCTGTAAGGTAAAATCTCAATTTAGAAACTCCTAATGCAGAAGTAAGCTCATTTGGTGTCGTATATCCTAAACTCAATGTGTTAAGTCTTAAGAAAGAACCGTCTTCAACAGCCCAGTCAGTGAACACATAACGCGGCATGTAAGGAGACCACATTGTTGTATTTGCATTCAAAGCAGCTAACTGAGCAGGATCTGTAACCAATTGTCCGCTTGTTGGATCAAGATTCGTCCATCTTTTTCCATCAGCCATTTCAGAGCTTAGGTTTCTATATTGTCCGTTTGGTACAGAAGTAGAAAATTCAACTTTATTCGCATTGTAAACATCATTACCAATACTATAATTAAAAGCTGCCGAAAGATCAAAACCATAAGCATTTGCATTTAAAACAAAACCTCCTGTAGCTTTAGGATTTGCATTTCCAATAATCGTAAGATCGTTTACATCTACTTTACCATCATCATTGATATCTTTTAATTTCATAGCACCCGGCTGCATTTTCCCGACGATTGTAGTACCATCTGGCACACCTGCTTTTAAAGTATATGTTCCGGCATTGTAATCAAAATCAGATACTTCGTAGCGCCCGTCACTTTTATATCCATACATAATCCCTAGCGGCTGTCCCACGTTTACTAAATAATCAGTTCCAATTGCTGTAGATGCCCATCCGGAAGATGCTTTAAAATCATCCATAACTCCAATAGAGTTAATTCTGTTGGTATTGAAAGCCGCGTTGAAAGATAAGCTTACGCCATATTTAGGTCTCTCAATAAGATTAAGATTTAAACTTGCCTCAACTCCACTGTTTTGGATTTCACCCATATTTCTGTATTGGAAATCGTAACCTCCTCCAGAAATTGGAAAGTTCATTAACAGGTCTTTTGTTTTGTTTTTATACAACTCAACAGATCCAGTTACTTTGTTTTTGAACAAGTCAAAATCTAAACCGATATTCTGGGTAACAGTAGTTTCCCATTTTAAATCTGGATTTGCCATTGTTTTAGAAGCTGCCCAGTAATTATCGACACCATTAATCCAGGTAGAAGTAGATGAAATAAAACTTTGAACCATCTGTCCTGTTGGAATATTGTTATTTCCTGCTTCACCATAACTTACTCTTAATTTCAACAAATTAATCCATGAAGCATTTTTCATAAATTCTTCTCCTGATATTTTCCAAGCTGCCGCAGCTGCTGGGAAAAATCCCCATTTATTATCGCCTAGAAATTTACTAGATCCGTCTGCTCTATAAGTTGCTGTAAGAAGGTAACGGTCTTTGTAATCGTAATTTACACGTCCGAAGAAAGAAAGCAGTTTATCGTCTGGAAAATAAAAATTATCAACTGAAACAGGAGTTCCTTGTGTGGTTAATTTTTTCGCCTGATCCAAATCAAAAGATAATGGATATCCGTGAATCGTATTTGCTACGTCGTTTCTTTTATACTGAATTGATTCTTCCCCAAAAAGGAATTTTAAATTATGGTTCTCTCCTACTAATTTTTTCAAATCGTAATTAAGTGTATTGGCATTTCTAAAACGCGTATCTTTTCTGTCTCCCATTATCAATGCAGGCATACCTTGTCTTTCTGCCGCTGGACTGTTTTTTACATAATACGTTGTACGGCCATAAAAACGGTAATCCTGATAGTTATAATTATCGAGACCTAATTCTGTTTTGAACACTAAATTTGGAGTAATTTTCCATGAAAAACTTCCCAATGTGTTAAAGTTTTTTCTAAACTGCTGACGGTTATTGTCTGTAATAGCAACAAATGGATGCACTAAATTTTCTGCTACTGCTTCATCTGTATCATCGCTTGTTAAACCAGGAACTGGAATTGGAGCATATCCAACGATATTTTTTAAACGTGAATCTGCTGATGAAGCTTCGTTTTGCTCGTTCATACCAGCACCGTTAATTTCAGTATCTGAGTAACGAACTGTAAAAGATAAGTCAACTTTATCTGAAGCTTTACTGTTTAAGGCAAGAGATAAGTTGTTTCTGTTGAAATCAGACCCCAGCATGATAGCTTTCTCATCATAATGAGCATAATTGAAGTTATAGTTCATTTTATCAGTACCGCCACGAATTGATAGGTCACGGCTTTGAACTTCTCCTGTACGGCCAAAGATTTGTTTCTGCCAGTTGTTTCCTTTCATGCCTTTGTACATGTCGTAATCCTGCCAGTTTCCGAAATACTTAGTATATGAGTTTGGATTGGTTAAGATCGTTTTATCTGTCTGATCCATTAAAGCATATTCATACTGCCATTTTACGTAATCTTCAGGAGCAGTTACGTCAATAGTATTAGCCAGTTTTTTCATTCCGTAGAACATATTGAAGTTTACGGCTATTTTACCATCTTTACCTTTTTTAGTGGTAATGATGATAACTCCGTAAGCTCCTCTAGAACCGTAGATTGCCGTAGAAGATGCATCTTTTAACACAGTCATCGTTTCGATATCTGAAGAAGAAATATCATTAATGTTGTTTACGGGAAATCCGTCAACAATGTACAATGGTGAAGCATCTTGACTTAACGAACCGTTTCCGCGAATTCGAACCTGAACATTTGAATCCGGTGAACCTTCAGAACTCGTTACCTGAACCCCTGCAATACGTCCGGTTAAGGCTTCCGCTACGTTTGGCACTGGAATTTTACGTACTTCATTTCCAGAAAATGTAGCTACAGCTCCTGTTAAATCTGATTTTTTAGATGTTCCGTATCCAATGACAACAACCTCATTTAAGTTGTTTGAATCTTCAGATAAAGTTGTGTTTACTTTGGTTTTTCCTTCGGCAGAAATGTCTACCGTTTTAAATCCTATAAAGGAGAAACTTAATACTGCTTTTGGGTTGGTGAGTTTAATTTTGTAATGTCCGTCAAAGTCTGTAGAAGTTCCATTTTTGGTACCTTTCTCCAATACGTTAACTCCTGGTAAAGAAAGTCCTGCCGCATCTTTAACGATTCCTTCTATTGTCACTGCCTGAGCCTGCATTTTATTACTCATCAGCAAACACAATAAAAAAACAACTGCAGAACAACGAATTGCCGCCTTGTTTAATAAATCTTTAAAATTCATTGGTTGATTGTTTAAGTTAGTAAATGTTTTAAGTGGTTTTTTGTGGTTTAGTTTTTTGTTGCCGATCCCGATTTTTGTCAGAATTAATAAAGCCTGATCTTAACAGAGTGCTTATGATTTTCCTGATTCATTATGACCTTAATAAAAATTCAATTTAATCATCCAAAAAAAGTTGTAATCGATTACACAAACATAGATATTTTTTTTATATAAAAAATTAAAATTCATAAAAATTTCATAAATAAAATCTAAAATCAAGAATTTAGAGGCTTTTTTATACAAGATGTGTAATTTTATAGATATATAAATATTAAATATATTATTATAATCATCAGTTTTTTTGACTTTTTATTAAAAAAACAATCGATTACACGAAATCGATTTAGAAATCTTTTAAGTGTATATCTAACATTTAAAACTCTTGAAATTCTTCGAAAAAAATTAGAAAAGACTTAAATTTTAACACGCTTTTACTCAAAAACAAAATAGCGAGCACGGCAGTTTTGTAAGATTGAGTTAAAACAAAATCTTTAAAACATAAAAAAGCCCTTAGATTTCTCTAAGGGCTCTCAAGTATTTTTGAATAAAGATTTATGCGCTTTGTAATTTTAAATCACTTTTACGGACTCTCATTAAAGTAAGTGTGATAAGCATTCCAATAACCGACATTCCTACTCCGATTAAATTGGGTGAGGCAAAGCTGTATCCAGCAGCCAAAGGAAGTCCGCCTAAAAATGCTCCTAAAGCATTCCCTATATTAAAACTTCCTTGCAATGATGCCGAAGCAATCATTTCGGCTCCTTTTGCAGTACGGATCATTAACATTTGAATTGGCGCAATAACCGAGAATGAAATGGCTCCAGTTAAGAAAGTCAAAAACAACGAAACGTATTGATTAGATGAAAAGAAATAAACCAAAATCAAATCAATTGACATTACAAACAATAGAGCTAATGTTGTGGGAGCAGGTGAATATTTATCGGCTAGTTTACCTCCAACAAAATTCCCAACTACCATACCAAGCCCAGCCAGAATTAATATAGAAGAAACATCTCCTTCAGAAAATTTAGAAACATTAATTAACAAAGGAGCGATATAACTAATCCAAGCAAAAAGACCTCCAAAACCAATGGCTGTAATTCCAATAATCAGCCAAGCTTCGGTTCGTTTAAAAAACTGCAATTGTTCTTTCATATTCACCGTTTCTCCTTTTTCTAATTTTGGCATCCACAACCCAATAAGAAAAAACGTTAAAAGTCCCACAATTGCAATTAAAACAAAGGTATAGCGCCAAATAAAATGGTGGCCTATATATGTGCCGATGGGAACTCCAATTAAATTCGCCAATGTTAAACCAGAAAACATAATGGCAATGGCTTGCGCTTCTTTTCCTTTATCTGCCAATCGGCTGGCCACAACAGCTCCCACTCCGAAAAAGGCTCCGTGAGGAAGTCCCGATAAAAATCGTGAAGCAAATAAAAAATTATACGATGGTGCAATAATAGACAGCGCGTTAAAAACAGTAAGCATTGCTGCTAAAATTAAAAGCATTTTTTTGGGTGGAAAATTTCTTCCAAGAATTACTAATAAAGGAGCACCAATTACAACTCCAAGAGCATAAGATGAAATTAAATATCCGGCAACCGGAATCGTAACTTTCATATCTGAAGCGATATCAGGGAGAAGACCCATCATGACAAATTCGGTAATACCTATTGTTAGACCTCCAAACGATAACGCGATAAGACTTTTTTTCATAACTATTTAAGACAGAAAGGGAAAAACTTTCTACAGTGCAAATTTAAAACCGATGCAGCAGAAATAAATTGTATATTTGCGATATAAATTTGTAAAAATATGTTATGCCGAAATTAAATCAATTCAAAACGCTTATTATAGATGAATTTGAAGAAGAAAAATTTCATCTGCCTCCGCATTCTCATACCTATTATGAAATCATTTATATTAAGAAAGGAAGCGGGATTCATCATATCAACAACAATCTATTATCATATAAAGCCGGCGATTTATTTGTGATTTCGCCAGATGATGAACATTATTTTGATATTAAGAAAAGTACACGTTTTATATTTATCAAATTCACCGACAATTATTTCAATTCAAAACAAAATCTTACCTGTGATGAATTTCTGGTTCATACTCCGGAAAATTTCATGCGCGACAAAATTCTAAAAGAAACCGTTTTGAAATTTGGCGAACCCTGTAAAACAATCCTCAGAAATACGATTGAAAACATTACAAAGTATGACCAATATATAGATGTGACGAATTCACCAATTGTTTTCTACCAGATTCTTTCGATTTTTGGTTTGATAAAAGAAACCATTCGATGCATGAACCTTCAGATGACCTCAACTCATATCGATAATGAGCAGATCGCTAATTATATTCATCAGAATATTTACCAGCCGAAATTGGTTCAAATTAAAACAATCGCTGAACATTTTAATATAGCTCAAACGTATTTCAGTGCTTATTTTAAAAGAACTTTTGCGATTAGTTATCGCGATTATATTCATAATTTAAGAACCACTTTGATTGAGAAGAGATTCCAAAATAATCAATTACCCATTAAACAGATTGCTTATGAATTTGGTTTTACAGATGAAAGCCATTTGACGAATTATTTTAAAAAGAAAAGAAACATGAAGCCTACTGATTTTAAAAAGCTTTAGTTATTGAAATCCTAAAAGAGCATTTTGCCTTAATATTTTTACCTAAATTTGTAGAACAAAAAATTTCCTTTGAACAAAAAAGTCTACATAACATTCCTTTTATTACTAACTGGTTTCTTTTTGATACCCGTTTCTGGATATGCATGTGGGAATCATTCTGGAAAAATTTCGCCTAAAAAAGAAATGACTTCCGAGAAAAAGGAAAAAGACTGCTGTACTAAAAGCTGCTGCAAGGAAACTTCAAAATCAAAAAAGAAAAAACATGATTGCGACAGAAAATGCAGTCATACCAACTGCACAACTTCATCTTTACAATTTAGTATTCCGGCTTCAAATGATTTGAGCTTTCAAAACAATTTTAATTTTTCTGTAGAAAAACCGATTTCTTATTATAATGAAACCAACATTTCTGATGGTTTCACCTCTATTTGGTTACCTCCCAAAATATAATATTTCTATTCTGTACAGCCATAAATGGGTCTTGTTTAGAAATTTGTGCTTCAATATCAATAAAATAATCAAAAGGAAAGCTTCTTCCTTTTATAAAAAATATATAAAAATGAAAAATTCAATAACAGCTGTTTTAGCAGCAATCGCGATAGTATTTTCTGTAAACACAATTACAGCAAACGAAATAAAATTACAAACTACTACAGAAGATGTTCTGGCTTCTGGTGAATTACAATCTGTTTTCGATAATTATTTTGCGGTAAAAGATGCCCTTATTAAAAGTGATGCCAAATCTACTTCGGCGAAAGCGGCAAGCTTACTGACTGCAATTGGGGCCGTAAAAATGGACAAATTAAAAAGTAACGAACATACGGTTTGGATGAAAGTAGTTAAAAAATTAACCGCCGATGCAAAAGCGATTTCCTCTAATACGGATATTAAAAAACAACGCGAGTCTTTCAAATCACTATCTAAAAACACATATGATTTAATTAAGGTTTCAAATCCAGATCAGCCAATTTACAAACAATACTGTCCAATGGCAGATGCAGATTGGCTAAGCAAAGAAAAAGCCGTTAAGAATCCTTATTATGGTTCTTCCATGCTGACTTGCGGAAATGTGGTTGAAACCATTAAGTAAAGAATGAAGCTCTATATCAAAAATATGGTATGCAGCAGATGCAAAATGGCAGTGGAGTCTGAGTTTGAAAAACTCGGACTTCCAACTGTTTCTGTTGAGCTTGGAGAAGTGGAATTAGAAAACGAAATCACAGAAAACCAGAAAGAAACTTTACTTAAAAATCTTCAAAATCTAGGTTTTGATTTATTAGATGATAAAAAAAGTAAAACAATCGAAAAGATTAAAAATTTGATTGTCGACTTGGTTCATCATAAAAACAACGAGTTAAAAACCAATTTGTCTGATTATTTAGTAGAAAATCTAAATCAAGATTATAACTCATTGAGCAATTTGTTTTCTGAAATTGAAAATACGACTATAGAGAAATATTTCATCAGTCAGAAAATCGAAAAAGTAAAAGAACTGCTGATATACAATGAGCTATCCTTAAGCGAAATTGCAGATTTATTAAATTATAGTAATGTCGCACATTTGAGTAATCAATTCAAAAAAATTACGGGCTTTACTCCTACTTCGTTCAAGCAGTCAAAAGACAAAAAACGTATTCAGATTGAGAATATATAGTTTTTGATTTAACCGCTAAGAGCGCTACGATTTACGCAAGGTTCGCAAAGTTTTTTTAGCCACAGATTATAAGAATTAAAAGGATTTTAAAAATCTGCACAATCTTTTAATCTGTGGCTAATTTTTACATAATCATTTCGCAATTTATTCAGAACATAGCCCAAGGTTTCAACCTTGGGTGCATATCGTATTTCAATCTTTGTTACCCAAGGTTGAAACATTAATAGCGCATTGTGTTCCAATCTTTGTGTACCCAAGGTTGAAACCTTGGGCTATGTTTATAAACTTCGCAAAGCTATTTTAGACAAAGCTTTGCGAACTTTTCGTTTATACAAAGTCACGCTAATACAAAAATCCGTGCGCACTTTGTGGTTAAATAAAACTTTGTAAATCTTACAAATCATTCTCAAAATTTTACAACCCGATCTAAACCTTAGTTCGGAAATTTGCATTGTAAACCAAAAAACAAAGCAATGAAACATCAATATATAATTTCAGGAATGTCATGCAACGGATGCCGAACCAAAGTCGAAAAGACTTTAAATGAAATCGAAGGCATTCATGCTGAAGTAAATCTGAATCCCGGAGAAGCTACCATTACAATGGAAAAACATGTTGCAACCGAAAAACTTCAGGAAGCACTATCGGCTACGGGAAATTATACTATCGAAATGAAAACGGCAGAAAACTCAGGAGAAAATGCCGTAAAATCATGCTGTTCATCCAAAAAAGAACATTCTCATCACGATCACTCAAAAAAAGCAAGTATTCCGCATAATGCAACTGGAGTTTTTTATTGTCCGATGCATTGCGAAGGCGATAAAACCTACGACAAACCTGGTGACTGTCCAGTGTGCGGAATGGATTTAGTACCACAAGTTGCTATCAGCCATACTCAATTTACCTGTCCGATGCATCCGGAAGTTATTTCAAATGAACCCGGAGATTGTCCGATTTGTGGAATGGATCTCCTTCCGATCCAAGCTTCAGGAGAAGAAAACAAAAGCTATACAGATTTATTGAAAAAGATGAAAATTGCCGTATTGTTTACGCTTCCCATCTTTATCATTTCAATGTCAGAAATGATTCCCAACAATCCTTTATATGATATAATGCCAATTGAAAAATGGAATTGGGTTCAGTTCTTATTTTCAATTCCAGTATTGTTTTATGCTGGATGGATGTTTTTCGTTCGTGCTTACAAATCAATTGTGACTTGGAATTTAAACATGTTTACCTTAATAGGAATTGGAACTTCTGTTGCCTTCCTTTTTAGCGTTGTGGGAATGTTTTTTCCAGATATTTTTCCTTCAGAATTTAAATCACATCACGGAACGATTCATTTGTATTTTGAAGCCGCAACGGTAATTATCACTTTAGTACTACTCGGACAATTATTAGAAGCTAAGGCCCACGGCCAGACAAATGGCGCTATCAAAGAATTATTAAAACTCGCTCCAACTGAAGCCACTTTGGTAGAAAACGGAATTGATAAAGTAATTTCCATTCACAGTATTAAAAAAGGAGATTTATTGCGTGTAAAACCAGGAGAAAAAATTCCAGTAGACGGAAAAATTACAACTGGAGAAAGTCATATAGACGAATCGATGATTACCGGCGAACCTATTCCTGTTGATAAAAAAGCGGGAGATTCTATAATTTCCGGAACTATTAACGGAACTAAATCATTTGTAATGACAGCCGAAAAAGTAGGTTCAGAAACCATGCTTTCGCAGATTATTCAAATGGTAAATGATGCCAGTCGTTCAAGAGCACCAATCCAAAAATTAGCCGATAAAGTCGCTAAATATTTTGTACCCACCGTTGTTCTAATTTCAGTTCTGACTTTTATTATCTGGGCGAAATTTGGCCCAGAACCGTCTTATGTTTACGCTTTGATTAATGCGATTGCCGTTTTAATTATTGCTTGTCCTTGCGCTTTAGGATTAGCAACACCAATGTCGGTTATGGTGGGTGTGGGCAAAGGAGCGCAATTCGGAATTCTGATAAAAAACGCCGAAGCTCTCGAAAATATGAATAAAATCGATGTTTTGATTACTGATAAAACGGGAACGATTACAGAAGGAAAACCATCTGTAGAGAAAGTATATGCGGTAAATAATGATGAGAATTTTTTACTTCAAAATATTGCTTCATTAAATCAGCATAGTGAACATCCTTTGGCGAAAGCCGTTGTAAACTTTGCAAAAGCGGAGAATATTTCTGTGGTTGAAGTTCTCGATTTTGAAACTATCACAGGAAAAGGTGTTATAGGAACGATTGAAAATAAAAGAATAGCATTAGGAAATAAAAAGCTGATGCTTCAAGTAAATGCTTCAATTTCTTCAGAAATCGAAAATAAAGTTACAGCCGAACAAAATTTAGGTAAAACCGTTTCATACATCGCAATCGATCAAAATGTTTTAGGTTATGTAACTATTACTGATGCTATTAAAGAAAACAGTGCACAAGCTATAAAAGAATTGATCAATCAGGGCGTAGAAGTTATAATGCTTACAGGAGATAATGCGAATACTGCAAAAGCGGTGGCAGAACAACTTCATTTAAGTTCTTTTAAAGCCGATTGTCTTCCAGAAGATAAACTAAAAGAAATTGAATGTTTACAAGCAGAAGGTAAAATCGTAGCAATGGCAGGCGACGGGATCAACGATGCTCCTGCCCTTGCAAAATCTAACATTGGAATTGCAATGGGAACCGGAACTGATGTTGCCATTGAAAGTGCCAAAATTACGCTGGTAAAAGGAGATTTAAACGGTATCGTAAAAGCAAAAAATCTAAGCCACGCTGTAATGTCAAACATCAAACAAAATCTGTTTTTTGCATTTATTTACAATACCTTAGGAGTACCAATTGCAGCAGGAATTTTATATCCAGTTTTCGGAATTCTGCTTTCGCCAATGTTGGCTGCTTTGGCAATGAGTTTAAGTTCTGTTTCGGTAATTGTAAATGCTTTGCGATTGCGAAATTTAAAACTGTAGGTTGGGCGAAATTACTTCAACACATAGAAACATAGTTTTGTATTGTGAGTACAGGCGTTTCACTTGCATTAATACATAGCTATGTGTGGAAACTTGTTTCTTTTCCGCTCTTTTTTGACATAAAAAATCTATGTTTCTATGGGTTAAAATTAAATTGTGTTCCATTTAACCCAACAATTTAAAATTATAATTCATCATGAAAATCAAATATATTCTTCTTTTATTTTTAATCGCTTTTCAACTAAAGGCTCAAAAAGTTGTTCGGTACGATTTATATGTTCGCGATACGATTGTCAATTTTTCAGGTAAAGAAAAACGTGCGATTGCGGTTAACGGACAAATTCCGATGCCGACTTTAACTTTTACCGAAGGAGATATTGCCGAAATTTATGTCCACAACGAATTAAAAAATGAAGATACAGCCATGCATTGGCACGGATTGTTCCTTCCTAATAAAGAAGATGGCGTTCCTTACTTAACGCAAATGCCTATTCAACCAGGAACTACACATAAATATACTTTCCCCATTATTCAAAATGGAACGTATTGGTATCACAGCCATTCTGGTTTGCAGGAACAAATTGGTTTGTATGGACTTTTTATCATCAATAAAAAGAAAGACGATCCGACTATTCGAAAAGGAATTGACGATCTGCCAACAATTCCAGTTATTCTGAGCGAATGGTCTGATTTGAAACCAGAAAATATTCAGCGAATGCTGCACAATGCCAATGATTGGTTTGCTATTAAAAAAGGAACAACGCAAAGTTATGCCGAAGCCATCAAACAAGGACATTTTTCGACCAAAGTAACCAACGAATGGAAACGAATGAATGCCATGGACGTAAGTGATGTTTATTATGAAAAATTCCTCATTAACGGAAAAAACGAACAACAGCTTTCTGAATTTAAGCCGGGATCAAAAGTCCGTTTGCGAATTGCCAACGGAGGTGCTTCGAGTTATTTCTGGCTGACGTACGGCGGCGGAAAAATTACGGTTGTAGCCAGCGACGGAAACGACGTTGAACCTATAGAAGTGGATCGTTTGATTATTGCCGTTTCGGAAACTTATGATGTTGTGGTTACAATTCCTGACGATAAAAAATCCTTTGCATTTTTGGCTACAGCCGAAGATAGAACAGGATCTGCATCTTTATTTTTGGGCAATGGCGAGAAACAGCCCGTTCATCATCTTTCGAAATTAAAATATTTTGAAGGAATGAAAATGATGAACGATATGATGAAAATGAATGGTGAAATGAACGATATGGGCATGAATATGTCTTGGAATAAAATGGATATGAATGCTGTAATGTATCCTGAAATTTCTGGTGAAGATGAAAATGCAAAACCAGCAATGGATCATTCTAATCATAATATGGGCGATATGAAAATGGAAAGCGACACTACTGAAACTCCAGAAATTGTTACTTTAAATTATGGAATGCTGAAATCGCCAGATAAAACCAATCTTCCAAAAGATGCGCCTGTAAAAGAATTACGTTTTGAACTTTCTGGAAATATGAATCGGTATGTTTGGAGTTTAGACAACAAAGTGGTTTCTGAAACTGATAAAATCTTAATTAAAAAAGGAGAAATTGTTCGTATTACCTTGTACAATGGTTCTATGATGCGTCACCCCATGCATTTACACGGACACGATTTCAGACTTTTGAACGATCAAGGCGATTATGCGCCCATGAAAAATGTCATCGATATTATGCCAATGGAAACAGATACTATCGAGTTTGAAGCCAATGCCGATGGCGACTGGTTTTTCCACTGTCATATTTTATACCACATGATGGCTGGAATGGGACGTATTTTTAGTTATGAAAATTCAGCTCCTAATCCGTTGATTCACCATCCTGAAATGGCTTATAAAATGTTGAAAATGGATGATCGTATGTTTCATTTTATGGGCGAAAATGATTTTGCTTCTAACGGAAATGACGGTGAAGCCATGTACAGCAACACCAGATGGAGTATTGGAACCGAATGGCGATTAGGTTACAACGACAAACATGGTTACGAAACTGAAACGCATATTGGCCGCTATATTGGTAAAATGCAATGGCTGATGCCTTTTATTGGTTTTGACTGGAGATACCGAAAAATGGGAATGGACGAACAGGAACAAAATCTTTTCGGACAAAAAAACACCAAAGACAATCGTTCTGTTTTTAGCGCTGGTCTTGAGTATACTTTGCCAATGCTCATAAAAGCTCAGGCTGAGGTTTACACTGATGGAAATGTCCGTTTGCAATTTGAGCGAAAAGACATTCCGCTTTCCAGACGATTGAGAATGAACTTGATGTGGAATACAGACAAAGAATATATGGCAGGATTAAAATATATTGTTGCCAGAAACTTCGGAATCACTACACACTATGATAGTGATATGGGAATTGGATTTGGGTTAAACTTAAATTATTAATTTTTAAATCATTAAAATTTTAATGGCATCAATTTTGAAAAGGAAAACAAAACTATAAGTACCTATTTTTAAATTAAGTTATGTACAACATCAATCCATTTTTATTGCTTATTCTGCCTTTAATTTTTCAGTTGGTATTGGGCCGAATGGCGATTCGAAAAACGATACGATTCCATTTTTTAACCGTTAGTTTAATCAGCTTTATTTTGCAGCTCGGTTTTTCGTATCTAGCAATTGAAATTGTTTCTCAAAAATTAAACGAAGCAGCAAATGGTCGAGTGCACTGCGGAATGCCAATTGTAGGAGTTGTTTTTATGGATTTGTTATGTATTGGAGCCTTAATTACAATCATTATAGTTCAATATTTCCTTAAAAGACGTTATGAAAAAGCACAATAGCTGTATTATAACATTCATTCAAATCGTATTATTTAATTCATCAAAAATATTTATTAACATTCAAAAACAGAAAAAATGACAAAAGTACTCACCTTCGCCGCAGTTGCTCTATTTACAATTGGTTTACAGGCACAAGATGCACAGCCTGTTAAAAAAGAAAAAGCAAAAAAAGAATCTTGCTGTAAGAAAACAGACAAAAAAGATAAAAAATCTTGCTGCACAAAAAAATAATCGAAACCCGATTTCAACAAAAAGACCTCGCATAAACGAGGTCTTTTTTATTTGTGGTGAAAAATTCGTACTTAACATTTACAGAGTTTGAAACTTTGTAAAAGTTCTTATTCATAAAATATTTTGAATTTGTCACGAAAAGATCACTTAACGGTTGCCACATTTCCTGTACGTTTGAGTACGCCCCAGCCTTGACTTTCGCCTTTAATGGCTCTTCTTAATGCTCTAAATAAAATAACATACATTAATTGTCGGTACACAAATCGCTGCGGAATCAGCCATATTAATTTGGTTAGTTTTTCCTTTTCAAAAAGAAAAGCAATTACACTCACCAGCATATCAACCAGCATGAAAGCAATATAATAAATTAGAATTTTATGAAGGCTGTCGGGATCATTTTGATTCCAGATGAGACTTAAAATAAGAACCAAATCCGCTAAAGGTGCAAAAATGGGCAGTACAATCTGAAAAATCAAAATATTAGGCAGAGCCACCATTCCCAAACCTTTATACCTCGGATTAAAACAAGCATCTCTATTTTTCCAGAAAGCCTGCATAACACCATAACTCCAGCGAAAACGCTGTTTCATAAATTCTTTTAAACTCTCAGGAGCTTCTGTTATCGCTACTGCTTCAATACAATTTATAATATGGTAGTCGTTTCGTAAAATACGAATTGTTAAATCGCAATCTTCTGCAAGAGTATCTGTTGTAAAACCTCCCGCTTTTTGTATGGCTGTTTTCTTAAATGCACCAATTGCACCTGGAACGACAGTTATTCCGTTGATTAAATCAAAAGCTCTTCTGTCAAAATTTTGTGCGGTGGTATATTCAATACTCTGCCATTTGGTAAGCATTGTATTTTCGTTTCCAACTTTTACATTTCCAGCAACAGCACCAACTTCTTCATTATTTTTCAACTGAATCCTAAATCCTTTCATTAATTGCGAAACAGCATCGGTTTTTAATTGCGTATCAGCATCAATGCAAATTACATATTCGCTTTCGGTCAATTCAATTCCATAATTTAATGCCGAAGCTTTTCCTCCATTTGGTTTTGTGTGGACTTTTACTTTTGGATTATTTTCAAAAGCATTTCTAATCATTTCAAATGTTTTGTCTTTCGATCCATCATCCACAAAAACAATATCATAATCAGAATAATCTTGACATAGTAAATTTTCAATCGTTTTTACGGCATTAATTTCTTCATTATAAGCTGGAACAATGATGCTTACTTTTGGGAAATCATTTAATGATGATTTATAAACCGGCGGGTGTTTATGATCTTTCCATTTTTTTACAAATGCCATTACTGCCATTAAAGTAATTCTCAGAAAACCTAGAAAAATGGCCACCCAAAATGTTGCTGCAATAAAATTTCCAAACCAATATCCGAAATCGAAAATTAAGTTATCTAATGAAACAAACTGTCCTTTTGCTTCAGGCATAATGTCTTGTTTTGGTTTACCCAGTAAATGCGAAACAGTTGTAAACTGAATATTCTTGTCTTTAAAATATTTAATAATTCGAGGCAGAGCTTCTACAGTTGCTTGTCTATTTCCGCCCGCATCGTGAAGCAGAATAATTCCTTTATCTGGATTGGCTTCATATTGTTGTATGGTCCTGATGTAAATCGAATCGGCACTGACACCTTTTTCCCAGTCATTTGGATCGATACTTTCTCCAACTGTATAATAGTTTTGCGCTTTACTTAAAGCAATTGGTTTCAGTTCTGCTTCTGTTGTGGGTTCTGAATCTGCATTATAAGGTGCTCTAAAAAGAACGGTACTCTTTCCTGTAACGGCTTCGATTAACAATCGTGTGGTTTCCATTTCAGCCGATGCTCTTTCTGGACTTACCAAAGCAATATTAGGATGTGTAAAAGTATGATTTCCTATTTCGTGGCCTTCATTATATATTCTTTGAAGCAAAGGAATATTGCTTTCTCCTTGTATCCCAATAACAAAAAATACCGCTGGAACTTTTTCCCTTTTTAAGATGTCTAAAATCTGAGGCGTGTACAACGGATCTGGTCCGTCATCAAAAGTTAAAATGACTTGTTTGTTAACATTTCCAAATTTACTGATCACGTATTTGGTGGGTAATTCAACATATTTTTGTTCCGTGATAATCGTTTCATCTCTGTCAATTTCCAATTCTATCTTTCCAGGCGCAGGGTCGGCAATTACATTCAATATTTCACCATCGCCAATATAAGCCGGACTTTCAATTCGAGTATTAACTCGTTTCATTACTTTAAAATCGAAAGGTTTTTTCTTAAGACTTTCATTGGTTAAACTCCTTTGATAATAACTCCAAAGTCTTTGATCTTCACTTCCTAATCTCCACAAAGCAGTTCCTGCCAAACCGTATTCATCACTAAATCGAATAGTATTAAAATTAGTTGCCGCATCTTCAAAATCCACTTCATGTTTTTTACCATTGCCGTCAGTATAATGAAATGAATTATTATAACTGTTGTTGTCAAATTTTATAAAAGCATTATGCTGTTTAGCTATCGCAATTGCTTGATCATAAGTAATAGTTTCACCTTCCTCTTTTTCCTGCCAATCATAACCATAACCAGCAAAACAAAGAATAATTTTGTCTGATGGGATTTCCTTTGCCGTTTTATCTACAATCCTTTCAATCCATTTTTGGCTGCTCACTTCACCTGGAATACTGCTTGCATAATGCTCATCGTAAGCCATTAAAAACATATAATCATTATAATTTGACAATTCTTTGATATTAAAATCGTCATCGCCGGCCATTATATCCTGAGAGACCAAATAGCCCAGAGGATGCAGTTTTTGATATAATTCTTTCTGAAAATCTATTATAGGCTGGTCGCTGTTTTCTTTAAATTCTTCAAAATCTATATTGATTCCCTGTAATTTGTATTGATCCAAAGCCTTTACAATATCATTAATGAGTCTTTCTTTTTTGGACTTATCATGTAGAATTCGATGAATTAAATCGCCATCAAAATCTCCTTCGCCCAGTGATTCATTGATATTATTAATTAGTGGAACTATTTTTACCTTCGCTTTTTTCATCACCTTGAGCGCTGCGGTATCAATTTCGGTTTTCAGCAAATCAGTTTTTGGATCAATAAAAAACCATTCTGGAACTACCATATTGAGTTTATTGATATTTTTTTTAAGCGAAAATAAACTTTGAGGATCCCAATCAACATAAAAAGCAGCTCGAATTTGAGTTGCTGTTTTAGGAATTTCGTGCTGCTTTTCAAGCTTTTCTATTTTAGATTTTGATCTTAAAAAGTAATCAAAACCTTTAAACTTTTTTAGTTCTTTTACGCTTAATTTTTTTGGCACAATAGGATTTTCCAAGGTTTTCCCTGTGGTTGATTTATTTGCTAAAAGCGGTAGTTCTGGTTTTAAACCTCTTTTTAAAGTGAGATAAAAAATAGGAACCATTAAAATAAGAAGAAACAAAATAAGTCGGCTGGACCATTGAAATGTTTTCCAACGTTTTTTAGTCTCTGTTTGAAATATTTGTTTTTTTCCCTCCATATATTCTTTTTTTGAATGAAATAATTATTTGACACAAAAAACACAAAAGAGTATTTTTCCTACAAATATAGATTCTATTTTGAATATAAAAGTAATATCGGCACATGAAGACGAAATGAAAAACGGAATGATTACAATCTTCACTTAATAATTTTGAAATAAATGTACGAAAGAAAACGTAACAACCAGCAAAACAACAAAACAAAAGAAACTGAAATACAGTTAGTTAAAACAAAAAATAGCATTAAGACATAAAAAAAGCCTGCTTTTACAGCAGGCTTTCAACGTATTTTAAAATTTTAATTTATTTCACACGAATACTCCATTCAAAATCCATTTCAGAAACCTGAACACCTTCTTCGTTTGTTCCGATAGACTTCATCCAAAAGGTTTGTCCTTCTCCTGTTTCAATTGTTTTTTTGATAGCATCGGCAATTAAATGTCCGTCATTGCAGACAAATGTAATTCTGCCAGTTGCTTTTTTCGTGAAGTTTCCTTTGTTGTTGGCCACCAGCATCGATATCTTTTTACCGCTTTTTTGAATTTGAGAAATAACCAAAGCACCAGTTGTTAATTCGGCAGCCATAGCCTGAACAGCAAAATACATAGAATTAAAAGGATTTTGATTAATCCATCTATGTTTGACACTTACGACGCATCTGTCTTTATCAATTGCTTTTACACGTACACCACAAAAGTACGCCGATGGTAATTTGAACAATACAAATTTGTTGAGTTTCGATACAGAAATTGCCATTTGATATATTTTTTATGTAAAAATACAAAAAAACTATGCACGCACAATAAATTGATGCTACTTTATAAAACCATCAGTAAACACAGTACTTAGCAATGATTTTCAAATATTTACAGTTGCTTTTCAAATTCTAATTTTGTTAAATTTTTGTTAATATTTGGTACTATGTAAAACAAGATACTGTTTTTTGAACATATATTTGCATAAGAAAATACTATATACTTTTAATCATGGAAACAACAACACCACTCATCATGGAAAAGACATCAGAAAAGAATACTTCGGCATTCACACATTTAAGTACATTAAGCCAATATGTAATTCCGTTTGGAAATTATATTTTTCCAATCATCATCTGGTCGAGCTACAAAGACAAATCAGAATTTGTAAACCACCACGGAAAACAGGCTTTAAATTTTCAGTTAAGCTTATTGCTTTACACTTTAATTTTGGCATTAATCGCGGTTCCGGTTTTCTTTACTGTGTTTTTGCAAAACCTGCCAATCGAAGCTGTTTTTAACGATCACGATTTTGAAATTACAAATTTCAATTTTGAAGGTAACATTGGACTTTTAAGCGTTGGAATAACTGCTGTTATACTTTTCGGACTTCTAAAATTTGTTGAGTTCTTTTTAGTAATCTATGCTTCTATAAAAGCTTCAAACGGAGAATTATACAAATATCCGCTTACGATTCCTTTTATAAAGTAGTCAGCAAAAAGGTTAAAAGTTATATGTTATACGAACTAATTCTAACAGAATAAATTCGACAACAATCAATCATCAATCAAATCATCATCAATCAAAAAACGAATTGTTCAATCAAAAAAAAACGAAATGAAATTATGAACATTGAAAACACAAAAGCACAGATGCGCAAAGGTGTTCTTGAGTTTTGCATCTTATCTGTTTTAAAAGAAAAAGACGCATACACATCTGAAATATTAGACACTTTAAAAAATGCGAAATTACTAGTTGTTGAGGGAACTGTTTACCCGCTTTTAACTAGATTGAAAAACGACGGTTTACTTAATTATCGCTGGGAAGAATCAACATCTGGACCACCTCGAAAATATTATGGATTAACCGAAATAGGACAAACATTTTTAAACGAACTTAGCGGAACCTGGACAGAATTATCAGATGCCGTAAAACTAATCACCAATCAAAATCAATAAGTCATGAACAAAACAGTAAATATTAACTTAGGCGGTATGTCTTTTCACATTGATGAAGATGCATATTTAAAATTGTCACGCTATTTTGACGCTATAAAACGATCACTTAACAATTCATCTGGACAAGACGAAATCATTAAAGACATCGAAATGCGTGTTTCTGAACTTTTAACAGAAAAACAAAAAAGCGACAAACATGTTGTTGGACTAAAAGATGTAGATGAAGTGATTGCGGTTATGGGACAACCGGAAGATTACAGACTTGAAGACGAAGAAAACACTAATCAGTCTTTTAAAAACTATAATTCAAGAAGTCACAAAAAATTATACCGTGACAAAGAAAACGGTATGATTGGAGGTGTTGCAACGGGTCTTGCACATTATTTCGGAATAGACGCTGTGTGGATTAAAATCGTATTCTTAATCTTTGTTTTCGCAGGATTTGGAACTGGTATTTTGGCTTACTTCGTGCTTTGGGTGGTAACACCTGAAGCCGTTACAACGTCTGAAAAACTAGAAATGACAGGAGAACCGGTAACTATTTCGAATATCGAAAAAAAAGTACGCGAAGAAATTGATTCATTATCTGAAAAATTCAAAAATGCAGATTATGACAAAATGGGAAACCAAGTAAAGTCGGGAGCTGAGAGAATAAGTAGTTCATTTGGAGACTTTGTCATGACGGTTTTTAAAATCTTTGCTAAATTTTTAGGAGTTGTATTAATCATCGCAGGGATTTCGACTTTAATAATGCTCTTAGTGGGAGTTTTTACTTTAGGAACTAACATTTTTGTTGAATTTCCTTGGCAGAATTTTATTGAAGCAGGAAACTTTACAGAATATCCTCTTTGGTCATTCGGTTTGTTAATGTTTTTTGCGGTTGGGATTCCGTTTTTCTTCTTAACACTTTTAGGTTTTAAATTGTTATCTCCAAACTTAAAATCAATTGGAAACATTACAAAATACACACTTTTAGCTATTTGGATTATTGCGATTGCTATTTTAGTAAGCATCGGAATTAAACAGGCAACTGAAATTTCACACGACAATAAAATCATCGAAAAAAGATCTTTCAGCATTAAGCCAACAGATACTTTATATGTAAAATTTAGATACAGTGATTACTACGCTAAAAGCTTAAATCATTACAGAGAATTTGAATTTGTACAGGATTCTGCCAACAATGAATTAATTTATTCTAACGATGTTCGCTTACATGTTTTACATACAGATGAAGCATCACCATTCATTCAGATCGAAAAAAGTGCAAGAGGAAATTCTTTTACAAATGCTAAAAAAAGAGCAGAAAAAATTACTTATAAGTTTCAGATTAATGGAAATCATTTAATTTTGGATAATTATTTTCTGACAGATGTTAAAAATAAATTCAGAGGACAAGAAGTTGACATCTATTTATATCTGCCAGAAGGACAATTACTTAAACCAGACAGCTCTGTTAGAGATTACTTTAATTATGATGACGATTTTTTTAATCTGAATTACAATGGAGATTACAACTATAAAGTTATCGGATCAAAAGTAAAATGTCTAAACTGTCCAACAGATGAGAATGAAAATCATGATGGGGATCAAGATGAAGACTACAATACCGAAGAAAATGTAATTGAAAACGATACTGTAAAAGAAGTTTCTATCAAAATAAACGGAAAAGAAGTTCTAAACGGTAAAAAAACGAAAGGCAAACTAACCACAGATAAAAACGGAGTTATAATTAAAATTAACTAAACCATGATAAAAATAATCATTCATATTACGAAATTTATAATTGCAACGATTACCGCATTATTATTTGCATCGTGTAACTTCAACATGAATTCGATTGAAGGAAGCGGCAATGTGACGACTGAAAAAAGAATTGTTCAGGGAGATTTTAAAAATATCGAAGTAAGCAACGCTATAGACTTAGTAGTTCAGCAATCTGATTCGGTAGAAATTAAAGTAGAAGCCGATGATAATCTTCAAAAAGAAATCATTACAAAAGTAGAAAATGGCACTTTGATTATTAAATGCAAATTCTCTTCTTTCCGCAACATCACAAAGAAAAAAGTAACCGTAAAATTGCCTACTATTGGTAAAATCGAAGCCTCTAGTGCGGCTAGCGTTCAAAGTCAGAATACAATTCATGGAGAAGATATTGAACTAGAAACTTCAAGCGCTGCTTCGATGAATGTAGAAGTGGAATCTGATAATATTTCTTGTCATACAAGTAGTGGAAGTTCAATTAATATTAAAGGTAAAGCTTTAAAAATTAAAACATCAGCGTCTAGTGGTTCTTCTATAGAAGCCGGACAATTATTAGCCAATGATGTGGATGCCGAAGCTTCTAGTGGTTCAGTAGTTAAAGTCCACCCTATTTTAAGCCTAAAAGCAGAAGCAAGCAGCGGTGGAAACATTAATTACAATAATGTGCCTAAAACTATTAACAGAAACTCAAGTTCAGGAGGAAGTGTCAGCGAAGGTTAATACACCGAAAGCGCTAAATATAAAAGAAATCATTCATCTAAAGTGGATGATTTTTTTATATTTGCTAAAATCAAATTAAGAATAATGAGAAAAAATACAGCCCTGCTTTTATTACTTTTAGTGACCACATTCACCTTTGCTCAAAAACGAGAAAAAATAAAGGGATCTAAAATCGTAACCACATCTATTAAAGATGTTGGAAGTTTTAATGGACTTGAAGCAGATGACAATCTAGAAGTTTATTTAGTAAAAGGAGACAAAAACGAAATTAAAATTGAAGCCGATGACAACTTACACGACATCATCGCTTTTGATTTAAGAGAAAATATATTGAGAATTTATACTTCGAAAGAAAGTACGATTTTCAAAAAACTAGCTGTTCATGTTACTTATACCGGTACATTTAATAAAGTAATTGCAAAAAATGAAGCTAAAATTTACGCTATTCAAGAACTTCAGTTAGACGATATCACATTCAGTAGTTTTGATTTTTCACGATTATATTTAAATGTAAACGCTAAAAAATTCAACTTAATTGGTGATGACAAATCTAAAACGGAATTAAACCTGAAAGCAGATGACGGAAATTTACAATTGAGCAAATATTCATCTATCAAAACACTAGTTTCTGCAATTAAATTTAAATGCGACTTGTACCAAAAAGCAACTGCTGCTATCGAAGGAATTGCTGAAAAAGCGACCATTCGTTTAGATAATAACTCAATTTTTACAGGAGTAAAATTCACATTGAAAGATGCCAATATTACAGCTGAAAACAATGCTGTGGGAAGTATTTTAGCCGATACAACAGTTTCAATAGCAGTGGGAGATAAAGCAGAACTTTCGTTATACGGAAATGCAGCAATTCAATTAACTCGCTTTTCTGAAGAGGCTAAGTTGTTTAAGAAGATTAAATAAGTCGCGGGTTTTAGTATTCAGTGTTGAGTGCTGAGTCACAGTCTGAAAATATTACAAAAAGTCCCAATCTTAATTGATTGGGACTTTTTTATATAACCTGAAAACTGTCACTGTGACTTGAATACTGCGACTGAAAACTAAAAACTGCGACTAAAAAAAATTACTCTTTAGAAGCTAAATATCTTTCAGCATCCAAAGCGGCCATACATCCTGTACCTGCAGCAGTAATAGCCTGACGGTATACATTATCAGCTGCATCTCCTGCTACGAAAACACCTTCAACATTTGTTTTAGAGGTCCCTGGAATATTAACGATATAACCTGTTTCGTCTAAAGTAATATAATCTTTAAAGATATCAGTATTTGGTTTGTGTCCAATTGCTACGAAGAAACCTGTTGCAGGAATTTCGACAACTTCTCCTGTAGTTTTATTTAAAGCTTTAATAGCGTGTACTACGTTGTTGTCTCCAAGAACTTCAACAGTATCGTGATTCATTAAAATTTCGATGTTTTCTGTTTTACGAACACGTTCTTCCATAATTTTAGAAGCTCTGAATTTTTCGCTTCTTACTAACATCGTTACTTTTTTACAAAGTTTAGATAAGTAATGTGCTTCTTCACAAGCAGAATCTCCAGCTCCAACGATTACAACATCTTGGTTTCTGTAGAAGAATCCATCACACACAGCGCACGCAGAAACTCCACCTCCCATATTTAAATAATGTTGTTCTGATGGTAATCCTAAATATTTTGCAGATGCTCCTGTAGAAATAATAACTGTTTCACAGTGCAATTCGATTGAATCGTTAATCCAAACTTTATGAATATCTCCAGAGAAATCAACCTTTGTAGCCCATCCATCACGAATATCAGCACCAAAACGTTTTGCTTGTTCTTGTAATTGAACCATCATTTCTGGTCCTGTAACACCATCAACGTATCCTGGAAAATTTTCTACTTCATTAGTGGTAGTTAACTGACCTCCCGGCTGCATTCCTTGATATAAAACCGGATTCATATTTGCTCTGGCCGCATAAATAGCTGCAGTATAACCCGCAGGTCCAGAACCGATAATAAGGCATTTAATTTTTTCGATTGTATCTGACATAATGTGTATTGTTTTTAAGAGATGCAAATGTAAACTTTATTATAAAAAATAACGCCGAAAATAAATCCTAAATAACTATCTCAAAATAAGTTTTATTTATTTTCATTTTTTCCTTTTGTAAACGAAATTTATTTATATCTTTGCATCCGCTTTCGGGCAGTACAACAAAACATCTTCGGGGTGTAGCGTAGCCCGGTTATCGCGCCTGCTTTGGGAGCAGGAGGCCGCAGGTTCGAATCCTGCCACCCCGACAAAAGTCTTTTCATTTTTGAAAAGACTTTTTTTGTTTTAAACTTAAAACGTAAAACTTTGCGTCTTCGCGACTTTGCGAGCTATTTCTCAAACAAAGTCAAAATGAAATAAATAGCCACAAATTCACGAATTTTCTTTTTAAACACTTCATCTAATAGTATTCGACTTAATTCGAAAAAATAACAGCAAAGATTTAAAAAAAATAATTCGTGAATTCGTGGCAAAAAACTAACAACACAACGGTCGAAACCATTGACTATGTTCCAACCAAAGCAGAAACGAAACAAATAGTATTCGCCACGACCCTAGCGATAGCCAACTGGCGAAGCAATTCTCAATTTTTCTTTTAAATACTTCTACTAATATTATTCGACTTAATTCGAAAAAATAACAGCAAAGATTTAAAAAAAATAATTCGTGAATTCGTGGCAAAAAAAAAAATGATCTTCTTATTTCTCCATACTTATATAAGCAGGATACGATTCACGATTTGGCAGTGTAAATTCCTCATCAAAAGGCTGTGTTCCTTCTCCATTATTGTATAAAGCAACGCGTTTTGCACCAGTCACTGTGTTTCCCCCAACACCATTTACAACATTCTGAATATTACCAGATCCAGCAAAACGAGTAATACACATCTTTTCCAATTTTACATCCGGACTATTGGGTATTTCAAAACCGTTTTTCTTGTTCACATTTCCGTCCGTTCCTGTAAAAACCGCATAAGATCCCATTCCTATTGTATGATGTTCTTTTACAGAATTGGCTACTTTAAATGCCGCATAACCATTCACTTTCCCTCCTTGACTACTCCATGCTGCTTGGTTTGGAGCATCGTATGGAGGTTCGTTTTGAAAGAAAAACGTTCTGCCTCGTTCCCCTAACCATAAAACTTCATATTCTTGAAAGTGTTCTACAAACAAAGCATAAAGTGTAACATCTTTTCCTGTAACAATAAGTCCGTTTTTACATCTGTCTCTTATCCAACGTAAATCGCCGCCTTTCTGCGAACCATGATCGGCACGCCACAACCAGAAGTGATCACCTACAACATTATTACTATTTATCTGCATCGCTGTTTGTATCTGTATATTTTTCGACTGAACTCCACCTACTCGGCAAGTAATATCTGTGAGCAGAATAGGATCTGAAGAATGATCTGCATTTGCTCCTTCATTACCAATTCTAACCTGATAGGTTGTACTATTAAACGAATCCATTAAAAGTCCAGCGATAACAATTCCGTCTTTATCATCAGCATAAATACATCCCCAAGTATTTTTATCAGTTGGTTCCAAAGTTACCGAAGCGATACCAGCTCCTAAAAGTATAGCATCTTTTCGGTTAACCTGAATAGGTGCATTCAATGCATAATGCCCCGGTGTAAAAAATATATTTTTGCCCGCTTTAAGCGCCGCATTAATTTCAACATCGGTATCTCCTTCTTTAGTTATATACCATTGAGTAAGTAAATCCTGAACTTTTCCCTGCCCCATATCTTTTGATGTCCATGATGTCCCTATTCTATCTTTCTGCCAAGCCGGAACAAATACTTTATATTCTCCATCGCTGTCTATAAAAAGAAACGGTTTTTCTTTGATAATTGGAGTTGTTGCTACTGGCGAATTTACATCATCTGCCTGCGGAGGATTTACACAACCCTGCCAAACCATATTGTACGAACCTCCCATAGTTCCTGAACCTGAAGGAAAAATAGTATTTCTGGTATACCATTGCTGTTGTCCACCCCAGTTTGGTCTCGTTGATGTATAATGAGTATCGGCAATAAAACCGCCGCTTCCCCAAAAATTAGTACTCCCAATATCCGAAATATATTTTGAAGTCCCGTCAATTGATAATCTTCGTGCACTTGTTGACTGAGAAACTGTCCACGAAAAATCACGCATCACTTCTACATTTTCCACAGAACGCCAAAACGTACAAGTAGCATTTGCTCCCCCCGAAAGATGAGGTCTCGTGAATATCGCTCCCAGTTTAACATCTGAAGGCACTTTTCCCAGTCCTCCAATATGAGAATAAAACCCTAATTCAATTGAATTGGCTTCCGCCGATGACGCAGAACCTGAACCGCCAACATCATACGTTTGCCCGTTAACATTTGGTTTGAAATAATAAGCCTGACGTTTTGTAGTCCACTCGCCATTTGCCCCTCCTAAACCAATTGCTCCAAATTGGGAATTTATATCGTTTCTCGCCGTTTCTGCTTTTTCATGTTTTCTGTCATAGAAATACATATTATCGCCAAAAATCTGATTTTCTAGAGAAATTACAATCGTTATATTGTTACGAGTAACTTTATAATAGTTCTCGTATTTGTCTGTATTAGGTTTATTATCTGTAAAGCTTAGTTTAGAAGTAGAACCTACTGATACAAAATCGGTTGCCAAGCGGCTTCCACCTCTTGTAATTATATAATTTCCAGAAGTCCCGAAAGCCCCCCATGACAATATGATGGCATGTTTCTTTTTATTATAAACAATTTTGCGTTCTATTTTATTCCCTTCTATTTTTTCATTGGATGAAAAAGGCGAAACAAAACTGCATAGAATCAGCATAAACAAAAATGCTGTAAATACCGAAATCACTTTTTTACTCATAAGAATCTTGATTTTTTGGTTTGATAGTTTCTATTACTAGTAATTTTTTAGGAAGCCTAAAATAGCAATAAACTTTAACCTGCCTCTCGATTTCTATTTTCAATTTTCTTATCAAAAACTATACAAAGCCTCATGATTTTGGCTTTTTATAACACAAATAAACCGTTTTGAATACATTTATTTTTTTATGGTGTCTTTTTTTTGCGGATTAAAGAATTCAAATTATGAAAGAAATTGCACTATTCATCGCCGTATTATTTTCCGCCGCCTGTTTTTCGCAAAAAAATGAAACCCCAGCAGACTCCTGCAGTTCAATTGTAAAAGTCATACCTTATAAGAAAGACGCCCACGCTTCGTATTACCATGATAAATTTAATGGAAGAAAAACAGCCAGCGGAAAAAGATTCAATAACAATGATTTGACCGCCGCTCACAAAAAATTTCCTTTCGGAACCAGATTAAAAGTAACCAACGAGATAAATAATAAATCTGTTATTGTTGAAATTACAGACAGAGGTCCTTTTGTAAAAGGAAGAGAAATTGATCTGAGCAAACGAGCTTTTATGGAAATTGCATCCAATAAAAAAAGTGGTTTAGTGTACGTAACCATCGAAATTTTAAAATAAAAAAAGAAAGCATATTTTCAAAAACAAAACGAGTTCTATTGCTTTTTTATGTAAAAACAGAAACTCGTTTCCTTAAATTTTGAAAGGTTATTCTATTTATTACTAAAATTAATTTCTGCGGAAGACCCATGAAACAACGATTAAGCGAAGTTTCATAAATGTTAACAAAATAGATTTTCAAAAACCATAAATAATTGTATTTTTACGGTTCAAAATTCAGAAAATAAATGGGCAAAATCATTGCTATTGCTAATCAAAAAGGAGGCGTTGGAAAGACTACTACATCAGTAAATCTTGCTGCCTCATTAGGTGTTTTAGAAAAAAAAGTATTGTTGATCGACGCTGATCCACAGGCCAATGCTACATCTGGTCTGGGCATTGACGTTGAAACAGTTGAAACAGGAACCTACCAAATTCTTGAACATACTGTAACACCAAAAGAAGCCATTTTAAAATGCACATCGCCAAATGTTGACGTGATCCCTGCTCACATTGACCTTGTTGCGATCGAAATTGAGTTGGTTGACAAAGAAAACCGCGAGTACATGCTTAAAAAAGCATTAGAAGAAGCAAAACAAGAATATGATTATATCATTATTGACTGTGCGCCATCTCTTGGTTTGTTAACCCTGAATGCTTTAACAGCTGCAGATTCAGTAGTAATTCCTATTCAGTGTGAATATTTTGCACTTGAAGGATTAGGGAAATTATTGAACACTATAAAGAGTATTCAAAAAATACACAACCCAGATCTTGACATTGAAGGTTTATTATTAACAATGTACGATTCAAGATTACGTTTATCTAATCAGGTTGTTGAAGAGGTTCAAAAACACTTCAACGATATGGTTTTTGATACTGTAATTCAGCGAAATGTAAAATTAAGTGAAGCTCCAAGTTTTGGTGAAAGTATCATTAATTATGATGCTACAAGCAAAGGTGCCGTAAACTATATTAATCTAGCTCAGGAAATTATAAAGAAAAACAGTAAATAGTTTTTATGACAAAAGCAATTAAAAAACAAGCCTTAGGAAGAGGATTATCAGCATTATTAAAAGATCCAGAAAACGACATTAAATCGGTAGAAGACAAAAATGCCGATAAGGTTGTTGGAAATATTATTGAGCTTGAAATAAGTGCTATCGAAATAAATCCGTTTCAGCCTAGAAGCAATTTTAATGAAGAATCATTACGTGAGTTAGCCACTTCTATTAAAGAACTTGGTGTAATTCAACCTATTACTGTTCGAAAATTAGACTTTAATAAATACCAGTTAATTTCTGGAGAGCGTCGTTTACGTGCTTCTACTTTAATTGGCTTAACTCATGTTCCGGCATACATTCGTATTGCTAATGACAATGAGTCATTGGTTATGGCATTGGTTGAAAACATCCAGCGTCATGATTTAGACCCAATCGAGATTGCTCTTTCTTACCAGCGTTTAATTGACGAAATCCAATTAACACAAGAACAGATGAGCGAGCGCGTTGGAAAAAAACGTTCAACAATTTCTAACTACTTACGTCTTTTAAAACTAGATCCGATTATCCAGACAGGTATTCGTGATGGCTTCATCAGTATGGGACACGGTCGTGCGATTATCAATATTGAAGATTTAGATGTGCAGACAGATATCTATCAAAAAATCGTAAGCCAGAATTTATCTGTTCGTGAAACCGAAGCTTTAGTTAAAAATTATCACGAAGGACAGCAGCCAAAAGCCGAGGGAAAACCTAAAGCAGATTCTGCATTTGTAGTGAGAGAAACTCAAAAAAATACTTTCAACGACTATTTTGGTTCGAAAGTTGATATTAAAGTCGCTGGCAACGGAAAAGGAAAAATTACTATTCCATTTAATTCTGAGGCCGACTTTAACCGAATTATAAAATTAATTAACGGATAGTGAATAAAATTGTCCCCATAAGTTTATTGTTCTTTCTCATAGGAACCGTATCTCTTTTTGCCCAGGTAAAAAAAGACACGGTTTTGGTCGTAAAAGACACTACTGCATTGCAGGAGATAGACCCGCTGACACCAGCAAAAGCAGCATTCTATTCTGCTATATTGCCTGGTTTAGGTCAGGCATACAATAAAAAATACTGGAAAATCCCGCTTGTGTATGGAGCAATCGGAACCAGTTTATATTTCTACATTGACAACAATAAAAAATACCATGATTATCGCGATGCCTACAAACGAAGATTAGAAGGCTATAACGACGATAATTATCAGTTTCTTGATGACAGCCGATTAATTGCTGGTCAAAAATTTTATCAGAGAAACAGGGATTTATCTGCCTTATTTGTTGTTGGTTTTTACGTTTTAAACATTATCGATGCCAATGTTGATGCGGCATTACTTCAATTTAATGTAAACGAAAGACTATCAATGCGTCCGGAAATTTATCCGGCAGATGTAACATTTAAACCAAACGTTGGACTAACTTTTAACTATCGTTTTTAAGCAGAGTTTTTCTGTTTAAAATTCACAAACAATAATACAAAATGAAAATTGCGCTTTTAGGATACGGAAAAATGGGTAAAGTAATCGAAAGAATTGCTCTGGAAAGAGGTCATGAAATTGTCCTGAAAAAGGATGAATTCAACACCTACGACGGACTTTCAACTGCCGATGTTGCCATCGATTTCAGCGTTCCTACTGCAGCAGTAAGCAATATTTCTGCTTGTTTCAATTCTAATGTTCCAGTAGTTTCAGGAACAACTGGATGGTTAGAACATTATGACGAAATGATTGCTCTTTGCAACGAGAAAAAAGGAGGTTTTATCTCTAGCTCAAACTTCAGTTTAGGAGTAAATATTTTCTTTGGATTAAATGAATATTTAGCCAAAATCATGAGCCAATTTGATTCTTATAAAGTTTCAATGGAAGAAATTCACCACATTCATAAACTGGATGCTCCAAGCGGCACGGCTATATCTTTGGCACAAGGTGTAATCGAAAATAGCAATTATGCTGAATGGACTTTAGAAGAAGCAAAAAACAATCAGATTCATATTGAAGCAAAAAGAATTGGCGAAGTTCCAGGCACTCACACGGTAACTTACGACTCTCCTATTGACAGCATCGAAATCAAACATACTGCTCACAACCGTGAGGGATTTGCTCTTGGCGCTGTTATCGCTGCAGAATGGCTGGCAGGAAAACAAGGGATTTTCACTATGAAAGATGTTCTAAACTTACAATAAATCGACTAAAATTCCAGATTATTAAATCTTGAATTTGAAACTTAAAATACAATATTATGACACTATATCTTTGGTTCGTATTTTTCCTAGCGGTACAAGTAATTCACTTTTTAGGAACTTGGAAACTATATCAGGCAGCAGGAAGAAAAAGCTGGGAAGCCGCAATTCCTGTTTACAATGCAATTGTTTTAATGAAAATCATCGGCCGTCCAACTTGGTGGACATTGTTGCTTTTCATTCCAATTATTAACTTGATTATGTTTCCAGTTGTTTGGGTTGAAACACTTAGAACTTTTGGTAAAAAATCAACTTTAGATACTATTCTTGGAATTTTCACCCTTGGTTTTTACATCTATTACGTAAACTATACACAAAAATTAGAATACAATGCTAACCGAGAATTAAAACCTGAAAACAAAGCTGCCGACACAGTAAGTTCTTTACTTTTTGCTATTATCGTAGCTACTTTGGTACACACTTATGTTATTCAGCCTTACACCATTCCAACTTCTTCATTAGAAAAATCATTATTAATTGGAGATTTCTTATTTGTGAGTAAAGTTAACTACGGACCAAGAGTACCAATGACTACAGTGGCATTACCAATGGTTCATGATTCTATTCCGTTAACAAAAAGAAAATCATATTTAAGCTGGCCACAATTGCCATACTTCAGACTTCCTGCGTTCGAACATATCAAACGAAATGATATTGTAGTGTTTAACTGGCCTGTTGATACGGTACATTACTTTTTTGAACCAAAAGGAAGACCAGGAGTAATAAAACCTATCGACAAGAAATCAAACTATGTAAAAAGATGTGTGGGTATTCCTGGAGACAGCTTATCTATAAAAGATGGATTTGTTTTCATTAACGGTGCAAAGTTAATTTTACCAGAAAGAGCAAAACCACAGTATTCATACAAAATTGCATTTGACGGAAAAACACCAGTTGATTTACAATCTCTAATTAAAGAATTAGACATTACAGATGGCGGTTATTTTTTAGACGATCAAAAAAGAGATACACTTGTACTAGGAGCTTTAACAGAAGCCAGCGCAGAACGTTTTAAAAACACTCCTGGCGTTAGTTCTGTTACAAGAATAATCGACAGAACGAACGACAATAGAATTTTCCCTCATATCAATAAATGGAATCAGGATAATTTTGGTCCGATTTATATTCCGCAGGAAGGAAAAACTGTTGCGTTAACCAACGAATCACTTCCTTTTTACAAAGAAATTATAACTAACTACGAAGGAAATACCCTAGAATTAAAAGGTTCTAAATTCTTAATCAACGGAAAAGAAACAAACACATACACCTTCAAACAGAACTATTACTGGATGATGGGAGACAACCGTCATAACTCAGAAGACAGCCGTTATTGGGGTTATGTTCCAGAAAATCATATTGTAGGAAAGCCCGTTTTCATTTGGATGAGCTGGGACACTAACGGAAAAGGCATTAATAAAATCCGCTGGAACAGAGTATTCACAACTGTTGATGGTGAAGGGCAGCCTCAGTCATATTTCAAATATTTCTTAATTGCTCTTGCTCTTTACTTTGTTGGAGAATTCTTCTGGAGAAAAAGAAAACAAAACAAAGCATAAATTAAAATAAGTTATTTTTATCTCAGGTTTCAAGTTTCAGGTTCACACAAACTTGAAACTTGAAACCTGAAACTTTTAAACATAAACACAAAATGAATTCCTTATTACTTCCTACTTATTTTCCATCAATTAGTCACTTTGCTGTAATGGCGCAGTCTGACACTATCACTTTTGAAATGGAAGATAATTTTCAGAAGCAGACTAACAGAAATCGCACCTATATCTATAGTCCGAATGGAATTCAACTTTTAAATATTCCTGTTAAACATTCAAAAGCAGCGCATCAAAAAACAAAAGATATTTTGATCGAAAATGAATTTGACTGGCAGAAACAGCATTTTAAATCATTGGAAGCCGCCTACAGAAGCTCTCCTTTCTTCGAATACTTTGAAGATGATATTGTTCCTGTTTTCGAAAAGAAACATACCTTTCTAATGGATTTAAACATGGAAGTTTTAGAAACAGTAACCAAATGTCTGCGCATGAAATTAGAATTCGAAAAAACCGAAGAATACTTTCATGAAGTAACCAATTTTTCAGATTTTAGATATTTGGCAAACGGAAAAAAAGACCAGAATTCATTCGAAAAATACACACAGGTTTTTGACGACAAACACGGATTCATCAATAATTTAAGTGTTTTAGATTTACTTTTTAACGAAGGAAAATTTGCAATGGATTATCTTAAATCACAAAAAGTAATCTAAAATTATTGCTCCATTAACGAAAGACGGGTCATTATTGGATAATGATCTGAGTTTTCGAAATCAGGAAAACTTTCAAACTGTTTTACTTTCATTCGAGTATCGGTAAAGATATAATCGATTCTTGCCGGATAGTATTTGAATTTATAAGTAGCCCCAAAGCCTTCTCCTGCTTCTTCAAAAGCATCTTTCAATTTGCCCTTAATATTTCGATATACATACGAAAATGGACTATTATTCATGTCTCCGCAGATAATAATCGGGCTTTTACAGGTTTTTATATTTTCCTTGAACATTTCCGCCTGTTCTTGCTGTTGTCTGAATCCTTTACTGATTCGGGCGTAAATAAGCTGTGATTTCTTCTGATTTACATTGTCAATATCATCCGAAATCTCCGTTACATCAGGCGAGATTTTAATGGATTGTAAATGCATGTTATAAACGCGTATAACGTCTTTTCCGCGCTTAATATCAGCATAAATCACATTATTATCCGATTTAGGAAAAACGATGTTTCCTTCGTTTATAATTGGGAATTTTGAAAAAATTGCTTGTCCCGTTTTTATTTGTTTTCCATCAATAAAAATATAACGATGCGGATACACTTTTAAATCCAGATGTGCCGAATTTGAATATTCCTGAATACATAAAATATCCGGATCTTTCTCGTCAATAAAGGCTTTTATATTTTCTGGTATATCATCACGATCCAGCCATTTGAAAACATTAAAAAGACGAACGTTGTAACTCATTACCGAGAAATCTTTTTCATCTTTGACATATTCTTTGGCAGAAAATTTATAGAACTTATTGATAAAGGTAATTCCCATCAATAAAACCAAGCCAGACAGAATAAGGCGCTTTTTAAACTGAATTGCCCAATAAATAAAGAACAACCCATTCATTACAAAAAAAGCCGGCATAAACAGCGTAAGCACCGATAAAAGCGGAAAACTTTTAGGCGCTAAAAAAGGCAGAATATAGACTGTAAATGTAAACACCGTTAGCACTATATTCAGGAAGAACATTATTTTATTAAACCACGAAAGGTTTTTCATAATTTACTGCCTAAGGATTATTTTCCAGCTTTAAACAAAAACTCTTTTTCTTCTTTGGTAAGACAATCATAACCAGACTGGCTAATTTTGTCTAAAATCTCATCTATCTGCTGCTGTGTTTTATCTTTGGTAACAATTCTTGAAGACGTTTTTTCTGCAGGTTTTTTATAATTCTTATGAACGGTTTTAAATGGTGTCGTTGGAGATTTTCTAAATAAATTAGCAAAAAAGTCTAATGTTTTGGAAATAACAATACTTAAATCCGTTCCGTTTTGAAGAAGTTTAATATACACAAATCCAAAGAAAGCTCCAGCCAAATGCGAAATGTGTCCGCCCATATTATCTAAGCGGAACTGCATTAAATCTAAAACCAAGATTACTGCCGTAATATGCCAGAGTTTTACATTTCCAAACAAAAACAAACGAACATTCATTAGAGGCTGATACGTTGTTGCCGCAACCAAAATTGCCATAATGGCTGCCGAAGCACCTACTATTGAAGCAGCAGTTCCTAAAACATAAAAGCTTAACGCAAATACGATACCTGAAAATATAGCTCCTAAAATATATAATCCTAAGTATTGTTTCTGAGTAAAAAAGGTCAGGAATAAATTACTGGCAAAGTTTAAAACCAGCATATTGAACAACAAATGCATGAATCCGAAATGGAAAAAAGCATAGGTTAAAAATGTCCATGGTTTAAATAAAAAAACCTGCGGATCTGACGATAGCGCCAACCAGTTTGGGAAAGAAAACAGACCGTTTGAAAACCCATAGAAAAAAATTAATGAAATCATAAAACAGGCAATATTCCAATAAATAACGCGCATTGCGATACCACCTAGTCTATACTGCATTTTTAAATCGTCAAGAATGTTCATAAAGTATTCGTTTGGTTCTTAAAATTAATATTAAAGTTAAAAATTAATTCCAACGATTGTTATTAAACTGATTTTTTTTCCAGTACCACATGATCATAAATCCGAAAAAAGCACCTCCAATGTGGGCATAATGCGCAATTCCAGATTCAATTCCCATTAATGAACTTCCGAAGATTCCAAAAAAACCATCAAATAAAAGCATATAAATCGGTACAAAATATTTTGCTTTTATTGGAATCGGTATAAACAAAATTCCGAGTTCAGCATTAGGAAACATAAATGTAAATGCCACAAGCAATCCATAAATAGCACCTGATGCACCTACAACAGTTCCTAAATAAGCATTCATAAAATGCTTAAATTCTGAAACGGTTAAGATTTCCTGCCATCTGGTATCGATCTTTCCATCATTAAGCAGACTAAGCACATTTGCTTTAGGAAATCCGTGTGCCTGTAAAATAGCTAAACTGTCTTGATAGAAATAATAGTTAACAGCAAAATTCACCAAAGCAGCTCCCAATCCGCATGAAATGTAAAAGAAAAGAAATTTTCTGCCGCCCCAAAAATGTTCTAATGTCGATCCAAACGAATATAAAGCAAACATATTGAAAGCAATATGCGCAAATCCGCCATGCATAAACATATGAGTAAGAGGCTGCCAAACCTGAAACTCTGGATTTTCTGGAAAGAAAAGTGCTAGATATTCATACGAAACCGGCACCAGCTGAGCACCGATAAAAAAGATAATATTAATTATAAGCAGTTGTTTTACAACTGGAGTCATATTCATCATAAGGCAAACTTTTTATCTATATCTTCCACACGCATGGTAATGAAAGTAGGTTTTTGAAAAGGTGAAATATTTGGATCTTTACAAGCAAACAAACCGTTTACTAAATTATCCTGTTCTTTTTCGGTTAAATACGATCCGGTTTTAACCGCTAAACTTTTAGCCATTGATTTTGCAATAGTATCATTCTGACTATAACTGTTTGCTGGAATCCCATCCTGTAAATCACTCAGCAATTGATCAATTACCATCGAAACTTCACTTTCGGTAATATTTACCGGGATTCCTGAAATTACAACGTGATCAGATTTTGTATTATCAAAAATAAATCCTGTTGTTTCAAGAGATGGTTTCAGTTCTTCGATAAGTTCCATTTCGGCAGCAGAATAAAACAAATCCAACGGAAAAAGCAATTGCTGGCTTGCCGCTTGATTTACGGTCATATTCAGCAGAAACTGCTCGTATAAAATACGCTGATGCGCACGCTGCTGATCTACAATCACCATTCCTGATTTGATTGGAGATACAATATATTTTTTATGAATTTGATAGGTTTTCTGACTCGCTTGTTCCACTTCATTATCATTAAACAATGAAGAAGTTACTTCTTCATTTTCGAATGTAAAAGGAGAACTTTCAATCGTTTCTGGATTTTCGGTATCCAAACCTACATACAAACTTTCCCAGCTTGCTGTTGGCTCAACTCGTTTAGAATATCCCGAATAAGACGAACCTGAGTACGAAGATCCTGAAGATGAAGACGAGGAAGATGACGAAGACAATCCAGAACTATAACTAGAACCAGAATTAGCTTTGGTGTAATGCTGGTTAGTTTTATCATCTGTAAACGGATTAAAAGTCCCGTCAACCTGAATTGTTGGAGTTTCAGCTTCTAAATCTTTATAATGATAGGGTGTGTCTAAATTGGAATCCCGATCAAAATCTAAAACCGGCGCTACATTAAACTGTCCTAAACTATGTTTTATAGACGCTCTTAAAATAGCATATAGAGCTTGTTCATCATCAAACTTAATTTCAGTTTTGGTGGGATGAATGTTAATATCAATTGTATTGGGCGGCACTTGCAGATACAAGAAATAACTTGGCTGTAAACCATCTTTCAGCAAACCATCATAAGCCGCCATAACAGCGTGATGCAGATATCCGCTTTTGATAAAACGATCGTTTACAAAGAAAAACTGTTCGCCTCTGGTTTTTTTAGCAAACTCAGGTTTGCATACAAACCCCTGAATGCTGATAATTTCAGTCTCTTCATTAACCGGAACTAATTTTTCATTGGTTTTACCCGACATAATCCCCACAATTCGCTGACGGTATCCGGCAGCTGGAAGATTATACAATTCGCTTCCGTTGTGGTAAAAACTAAAATGAATGTTAGGATGCGCCATAGCCACTCGTTGAAATTCATCCATTACATGACGGAATTCAACTGTATCTGACTTTAAGAAATTACGACGAGCCGGAATATTGAAAAATAAATTTTTAACGGCAAACGAAGTTCCTTTGGGCAAAACAGCCACTTCCTGCGAAACAAATTTACTTCCTTCAATAACAATATGAGTTCCCAGTTCGTCTTGTTCTTGCTTCGTTTTCAATTCCATGTGTGCAATAGCAGCGATAGAAGCCAGCGCTTCTCCACGGAAACCTTTTGTTCCAAGCGAAAATAAATCTTCGGCCTGACGGATTTTTGAAGTTGCATGACGAGCGAAACACAAACGCGCATCGGTTACAGTCATCCCTAATCCATTATCAATAACTTGCACCAATGATTTGCCGGCATCTTTTATAATCAATTTAATATCAGTTGCTTTGGCATCAACAGCATTTTCTAACAATTCTTTTACAACTGAAGCGGGTCTTTGAACCACCTCTCCAGCAGCAATTTGGTTAGCAACGTGATCAGGAAGTAATTGAATAATACTCGACATTAAGCAAAAATAATTTTAAAGTTTAGGTTAAGTTTTTACAAACCAAGAATTACAAATTTAATGAATTTTGGTTTGCTTTTAGAACAACAGCCATCATAAAAAAAACAAAAAAACCTATACCATTCTTACACAGTATAGGTTTTAATATTTTTAAAACAAATGTGTTTTATTCGTTTTCTATTTTTCTTGGAGAATCTTCGATTTGTAGTGCGCCAGAAGATAATAATGGTTGATTAAAAGTGTGTGCAATTGAAGCCTGCTGGCGAATATAAGCCATTTTGATTGCAGCGATTGCAGCTTCTGTTCCTTTGTTTCCATGAACACCACCACTTCTATCAATTGACTGCTGGATATTATTATCTGTTAAAACACAGAAAATAACCGGAATATCCGTCTGAACATTTAAATCTTTAATTCCTTGTGTAACACCTTCGCATACGAAATCAAAGTGTTTTGTCTGCCCTTGAATTACACATCCAATTACAATAACAGCATCTACATTTTGGGTTTGAAGCATTTTTTTTGCTCCGTAAATCAACTCAAAACTTCCTGGAACATTCCAGCGGATAATTTGTTGTGCAGGAACATCGCAGTCCGTTAAAGCTTCAAAAGCTCCATTGTAAAGTCCTTCAGTTATAGTGTCATTCCACTCAGAAACAACAATCCCAAATCGAAAGTCTTTCGCATTTGGGATTGTTGTTTTATCGTATTCTGATAAATTTTTATTTTCAGTAGCCATCTGTATACTTTAGATATTAGATTATAAATTTAAGATTGCTAAATTACGAATCTAAAATCTAAAATCTTAACTCTGCAATAATAATTATTGCGCTAATCCAATCAATACGTCGATAGAAGCTGCCTCTGGCGTTGCATCAAAGTTATCTTTAATATCGTTCAGATATTTTAAAGCATCTTCTTTCTGACCTAAAGCAAGAGCTGTTTTAGCTGCTTTTAATAAGAAACGAGGCGTTGTAAAATCGTTTTTGTTAGATTCAGCTGCTTTTACGTAGTAATTTAAAGCTTCTTTTGGATTATTCTTTTGAGAATAAGCATCTCCAATTGCTCCTTTTGCTAAAGCGCCTAAGATCATATCTTCAGATTTGAATTCGCTTAAATATTTAATAGCATCATCAAATTTACCTGTATTTAAATATGCTATACCAGCATAGTAGTTTGCTAAATTCCCTGCATCTGTTCCAGAATACTCATCAGCAATTTTCACAAATCCGAATTTACCTTCAGAACCATTTAACGCTAATTTGTATAATGAATCACTTGCTACACCGTCAACCGCTTTTTGAAAGTTTTGCTGAGCAACAAACATTTCGTTTGCAGCCTCATCTTGTTTAGGATTTTCGATGAATTTTTGGTAAGCTAAATATCCAATAGTAGCAACTGCAATACCAGCAACTAAACCAATAATGATTTTTTGATTTTTAGCAACCCAATCCTCAGTTCTTGAAGCAGTTTCGTCTAATTTAGAAAAAACACCAGCTGTTGTGCTGTCTTTTTCATCAATTACTACCTGTTGTTCTTCAGTTACCTCTTTAACTTCCTTCTCTTTTGGTGCTTTATATCCTCTTTTATTGTAAGTAGCCATTTAAAATTAATTTAGTGAACGGCAAAAATAAAATTTTTCTTGAAACTGAGGTAAAAAAAATCAAAATTATCACTATTTTAAAAAAAATATTTTCAGCATTCGTAACTGCTTTCGCATCAGCACTAAAATAAATCAACTTGAAACGCTTGAAAAGCCCTTTATATCGATAAAATTAGATAATTTTACATTCTCAAATTTTACTGTTCAACGCAGTAAATTTCTTTTTAGAGTCTCTTAAAAAATGCATTTAAACAAAATCTCTTTATTTAATTATAAGAATTTCTCCGAAGCCAGCTTTGATTTTGACGTCAAGATCAACTGTTTTGTAGGTAAAAATGGTATTGGAAAAACCAATGTATTGGATGCCATTTATCATTTGGCATACGGAAAAAGCTATTTTAATCCGCTTGCTGTGCAAAACATCAAACACGGGGAAGAGTTTTTTGTAATTGATGCAGAACTGGACAAAAATGACAGAACAGAGCAAATTGTATGCAGTTTAAAAAAAGGACAGAAAAAGGTTTTAAAAAGAAACGGAAAAGCTTACGATAAATTCTCAGATCATATTGGTTTTATTCCGCTTGTGATTATTTCTCCTGCCGATCGTGATTTAATTGTGGAAGGAAGCGAAACACGCCGTAAGTTTATGGACAGCGTTATTTCACAATTAGATCCTGTTTATCTGCATCAGCTTATTCAATATCAAAAAGTAATTGTACAGCGAAATGCTCTTTTAAAATATTTTGCACTCAATCATACTTTCGACAACGACACCTTATCTATATATAATGAGCAGTTGAATGAATACGGAAAATCGATTTTCGAAAAACGAAAAGATTTTCTGGAACAATTCATACCTATATTCAATACACATCATCAAGCCATAACCGGATCTGAAGAAAGTGTGCAATTGGTTTACGAAAGTCATTTATTTGAAAAAGATCTATTATCGCTTCTTCAAGAAAACATCAATAAAGACAGAGCGCTACAATACACAAGTTCAGGCATTCATAAAGATGATTTGTCTTTTGAAATAGATTCGCATCCTATAAAGAAATTTGGTTCTCAGGGACAGCAGAAATCTTTTTTAATTGCTTTGAAACTGGCTCAATTTGAGTTTTTAAAAAAACAAAGCGGTGTAAAACCTATTCTGCTTTTTGATGATATTTTCGATAAACTCGACGAAACACGCGTGTCTAAAATTATCGAGATGGTAAATACCGAAACTTTTGGCCAGCTTTTTATATCCGACACTCATCCAGAACGCACTGAAGCGATTGTAAAATCAACCCATCAGAGTTATAAAATTTTTAATTTGTAGTTTTTCATGTTTTAAAATTTGATACAATTTGTATCAGTTTTCGTAACCAATCCCAAAATAGAAATTCTTACATTAGCTTAAATAAACTTAAAAACAACTGCAATAAATATTTAAACGAATATGTTAGCGAAAGAATCATTGCAATTTTTAGACGATTTAAAGAAAAACAATAACCGTGAATGGTTTCAGGAAAATAAAAAACGATACGAGGTTTTCAAAAAAGATTATCATCAATTGGTAAGTGATTTTCTGGATGTAATGAAACCGCTGGATCCTTCACTAGATTTTTTAGAAGTTAAAAACTGTACTTTTAGAATCAATCGCGATATTCGGTTTTCTAAAGACAAATCGCCTTATAAATCACATTTAGGCGTTTGGATGTCGGCAGGAGCAAAAGGTGCCAATCGTTCTGGATATTATGTTCACATTGAAAAAGGTGCGAGTTTTATTGCCGGCGGATTTTACTCGCCAGAAGCAGAAGACTTAAAAAAAGTCCGAAAAGAAATTGCGTTCTTTTATGATGATTTACAAGAAATTTTAAACGATAAAAACTTCAAAAAAGAGTTTGGAAGTTTAGATATAAACGAAAACAATTCATTAAAAAGCATGCCTCGTGGTTATGAGAAAGACCATCCAGCTATTGAATTTTTAAAGTTGAAAAGTTTCACTGCAACTCAAGTCTACGATATTTCTGAAGTCACTAAAAAAGATTTCGTTAAAAAAACAAGCGAGAAACTGATTGCGTTAAAACCTTTAAACGAATTCATCAACCGAGCTTTGGATACTGACGAATTTTAGAGATAAAAAATCGCCGCGAATTCACAAATTATTGAAAATTATTTCGTGAATTCGCGGCGAAAAAACTTTTATAATGAAAAGGAAAATACTTTTTCTTGGAGAATCGTACCGCGCCGATGCCATAACTTGGATGAAAGGCCTGAAAGAATTTGGTGATTTTGAAATCATCACTTGGGAACTTCAAACTTCTAACAAAACCAAATTCAGCAGATTCAAACGCATTTTAGAGTATTTCTTCTCTCCTATTTCCATCCGGAAAATAATTAAAAAAGAAAAACCAGACATGGTAATTGCCGAAAGAACCACAAGTTATGGTTTCCTAGCAGCTTTATCTGGATCAAAAACCATTGCCATCGCGCAACAAGGCCGAACGGATTTATGGCCAGAAGGTTCCGTTTTATATCCTTTTAAAAAAATCATTCAGAAATATGCCTTCAAAAAAGCACATTTAATTCATGCTTGGGGTCCCGTTATGACAATTTCAATGCGAGAAATCGGTGTTGATATGAATAAAGTTTTGGTTCTTCCAAAGGGAATTGATTTATCGCTTTTTACACCTTCAACCAATAATTCAAATAAAATTGAAGCGATTGTAACACGTTCACTTCAGCCCGAATACAGACACGATTCTATTTTAAAAGCTTTCGGAATCTTGAATCAAAAAGGGATAGATTTTTCCCTGACGATTGTAGGCGATGGAACCAGGCTTCAATTTTTAAAAGATTTAGCTGCAGCACTTCAAATTGAAAATAAAGTCATTTTTACGGCAAGAATTCCAAATACAGAGCTTCCAAAATTATTACAGCAGTCCAATATTTACATCAGCATGCCGATTACAGAAGGTGTTTCTGCTTCTTTATTTGAAGCGATGGCTTCCAACTGCTATCCTATAGTTTCCGACATTCCCGGAAATCAAAGCTGGATTACCCATCGCGAAAACGGACAATTAATTGAAATCGACAATATTGAAATGCTGGCAAAAGAATTAATCTGGTCTTTTGAAAATTCGGAATTGCGAAATCAAGCTATTATCCGAAACAGAAAATTTGTGGAAGAGAATGCGAATTATGATATTAATATGAAGGTTATTTCAGAGAAGTATCATGAGTTGCTAAATTCTAGGATGATTTAACCGCAAAGTTCGCAAGGGTTTACGCTATGAAAGCATAGCTTTACAAACTTTGTTTTTTTGCGGTTAAACCAAAAGTTATAATTCATACTTTTGACACAGATTAAAAAGCCTTTTATTTATGGAAATCCAATCCAATTTCTCTTTAAAAAAATACAATACTTTTGGCATTGAAGCCAGCGCTAAACAATTCGTTGCCGTTCATTCTATTGATGAATTGAAAACGGTTTTACAGGAAAATAAAAACGAGAAAAAATTCATTTTAGGAGGCGGAAGTAATATGCTTTTAACGAAAGACATAGATGCTTTGGTTATTCATATTGATTTAAAAGGTAAAAAAATAAGTAAAGAAGACGATGATTTTGTCTGGGTTGAAAGTCAGGCCGGCGAAGTATGGCATGATTTTGTGCTTTGGACAATCGACCATAATTTTGGAGGTTTAGAAAACATGTCTCTAATTCCTGGAAACGTCGGTACAACTCCTGTTCAGAATATTGGCGCTTACGGAGCCGAAATCAAAGATACTTTTGTTTCCTGCGAAGCTATAAACATTGCCACTCAGGAAATAAAAACGTTCACGAACAATGAGTGTAATTTTGGTTATCGTGAAAGTATTTTTAAAAACGAAGTGAAAGACCAATATATTATCACTTCGGTTATTTTTAAATTAACGAAACGCAATCATAAAATCAATACTTCATACGGAGACATTTTGGCCGAACTGGCAAAAAACAACATTACCGAACCAACCTTAAAAGATGTGAGTAATGCCGTAATTGCAATTAGACAAAGCAAACTGCCAGATCCGAAAGAATTAGGAAACAGCGGTAGTTTCTTCAAAAACCCAATTGTATTGAAATCTGATTTCGAAAAGATCCATCAGAAGTTTCCTGAAATGAAATATTATGAAGTTTCAGAAACTGAAGTAAAAGTCCCTGCAGGCTGGCTTATTGAACAAGCTGGTTTTAAAGGAAAACGTTTTGGCGATGCCGGAGTTCACAAAAATCAAGCTCTGGTTCTGGTAAATTATGGAAACGCAACAGGTCAGGAAATTTTAGCCGTTTCAAAAGAGGTTCAAAAAACAGTCTTTGAAACTTTTGGCATTCAAATTGAAGCTGAAGTGAATGTAATTTAAGCACTGATTTTACTAGCTTATCAACCAAACCTTTAATGAAAGAATTAAATATCAAAGTTATATTACTCCAAATACTTGGAATGATTTTCCTTATTAATGGTGTTTTGCAACTTAAATTTTATACGGTTTCTGAAAAAATTATCTGGGCGAAAACACATTCTCAATATAGAAATTCTGAATATTGGAACAAACTTCTGCCAACAAAAGAAGGCATTTTTAACTTTTGGCCAAATGTGTATGTATGGATATTTTTAGGTTCCTTAATTGGTATTTGCATGCTGGCTTTTATAAATTGGAAAAGTAAATTATCATCTCTAAATACTATTATAGTTGCGATAGTATTATACGTTTTATTGAGACTTAAATTTTTCAGAAAAGAAGTTGTATCACATTTTTTTCGCCCAGTGAGAACGTTTTTATCCAATGATTTTGGAACACAATGTTTGATTGAAGGAATTATTTTTTCTTTTATTGGCGTGACAATTATATACTTAAGTGTAATTCAGATTTATTTAAATTCAAAAAAGCTTCACTGAACTTTCATTACTAATTAACAACACCAAAGTCTCAAAAAGTTACAGAACGTATCTATAAGTTATTTCTCAAATCTTTATCTTCGTTTTAGAATTCCCATGAGAATTCTTCATTTGGAAATAAAACAAAATAAAATGTATACACCTGACTTATACAAAAATGAAAATCAGGAAGAAATCAAAGCTTTTTTAAAACAAAACAGCTTTGGCATCCTGATTAACCAAACGAACGGAAAACTTTGTGCAACCCACATCCCAATAGAACTTGAAGTAAATGCTGACGGAAAAGAAATGCTACAGGGACACATTTCAAAACTAAATCCGCAAGCGGAAGGTTTCAAAGAAAACGATCAGGTTTTAGCTGTCTTTACTGGACCTCACAGTTATATTTCTTCATCATGGTACGATCACGAAAATGTACCAACCTGGAATTATATAGCCGTACATGTTTATGGCAGAATTAAAATTGTTGATTATGAGACTTCTGTAGAACAATTAAAAAAATTGGTTGACAAATACGAAGCCAATTCTGCGAATCCAGTAAGGGTCGAAGATTTATCTGCCAAAACCATGCGTGAAGCAAGAGGAATCTTTGGTTTTGAAATTAAAATCGAAGAAATTCAGGCTACCAAAAAGCTTTCTCAAAACCGTGACGATCATAATTATAAAAATATTATTTCGGAATTGGAAAAAACAGAAAACCCTCAGTCTATTGCTGTTGCGAAAGAAATGTCAAAATGCCGAAAGTAAATCGGATTTAAACATTGAAAATTAGTATTTCATAGTTACATTTGTTCTCGCAAAATTTAGAAATTAATAGTTAACTAAATCCAGATGCTTATATACATATTTTACTTTTTTATTGCTATTGTTTTCATACAGCTTTTTTATTACTTAGGGATTTTTGGAAAATTTGCTTTTGCTAAACCGCAGGAATCTTCTCCTAAAAACGTTCCAGTTTCAGTGATTGTCTGCGCAAAAAATGAAGAGGAAAATGTAAAGAAATTTGTGCCGCTTTTAGCAGAACAAAATTATCCTGATTTTGAAGTAGTTTTAATTGATGACGCATCAAGTGATGAAACTCTTGAAGTTTTTGAAGAATTTGAAAAACAGTATTCAAACATTCGTCTGGTTAAAGTGGAAAACAACGAAGCCTTTTGGGGAAATAAAAAATATGCTTTAACATTGGGAATTAAAGCCGCAAAAAAGGATTATTTGTTATTTACTGATGCTGATTGTTATCCAAAATCAAAAGATTGGATTACTTCTATGACTTCACAATTTACAAAAGAGAAAACAATTGTTCTGGGATATGGAGGTTACGAAAAGAAAGAACGTTCTTTTCTTAATAAATTAATTCGTTTTGAAACGGTGCTAACAGCAGTTCAATATTTTTCATGGGCAAAAGCCGGACTTCCGTATATGGGGGTTGGACGAAATTTAGCATATAAAAAAGAAGAATTTTTTAATGTTAACGGTTTTATTGATCATATTCAGGTTCGTTCAGGAGATGATGATCTTTTCATCAATCAAGCGGCTAATAAATTGAACACAACAGTTTCTTATATTCCTGAAAGTTTTACTTATTCAAAACCAAAGGAATCTTTTAAAGATTGGTTTACCCAAAAAAGAAGACATATTTCGACAGCAGAATACTATAAGTTTTTTGATAAATTTCAATTGGGACTTTTCTTCTTTTCACAATTATTTTTCTTTTTATCAGTTATACTTCTGCTGGCGTTTCAATTTCAATGGATTGCTGTAGTGGCTATTTTAGCAACACGCTATACAATTGTCTGGATAGTAATTGGATTTTCGGCCGGAAAACTGAAAGAAAATGATATTAAAATTTGGTTTCCTGTACTTGAGATTGCACTTATATTAACTCAAATTAATATCTTTATAACTAATATCTTTTCAAAACCTGTATATTGGAAATAAATTCTAAAATAGAAAAAGCAAAAAAAGGCGATCAGATCGCCTTTACTTTTTTATTAGATTATTTCTGGAACGAAGTATACAGTTTTATGCTCAAACGCACCGAGAACGAAACCGTTGCTGAAGACATTACTATTGAAACTTTCTCAAAAGCTTTTGACAAAATAGGCTCTTACAATCCTGAATTTCAGTTCAATACCTGGCTTATTGCCATTGCCAAAAATGTACACATTGATTTATTACGTAAAAAGAGAACTAATCTTTTTATAGAAATTACCGACAATGAAGACCAACAGGCATACAATATAGCCGACCCTACTCCATCTGCAGAAGATGCATTAATTAAAGAACAGAACCTCTCTCGTCTCCTTCAATGCATCAAAGAATTAAAACCACACTATCAAGAAGTAATCCAGCTTCGTTACTTTCAAGAAATGTCTTATCAAGAGATCGCGAATAAGATAAACGAGCCTCTGAGCAGTGTAAAAGTAAAGTTACTACGCGCTAAAAAATTATTAGCCGAAATCATCGAACGCAATAGATAATTTACTATCTTTAGAAAAAGATTAAAATATAATCACATTTTATCTTAAAAAATTATCTATTAACATACTAAAACAACAACTTCTACGTTGTTTGCTAAAACACCAAACCCTATTCGCGTATGATTTAAAGTTACTTAACCTTAAAACCCAAAAATCATGTCTAAATCTAGCATCTATGAAAACAATTGGACCAACATTGTTTTCGAAAACAAAAACAAAGAGTACGGTGCGTATCAATTACGCCAAGAAAATTCAAAAACATCTGTTACTGCATTATTCACAGGATTACTGTTAATAGCCGGTATTGGAAGTGCTTCGATGCTAATTAGTAAGCTTAGAATTCAGGATCCACCATCTGAACCTGCAATCATTTCTTGTCCTATAACACCAGTAACGCTTCCAGATCTTGTAAAACCAAAACAAAAAGAACCAGAACCAATTATTCCAGCGCAACAAAGTGCTCCAGCAGCTGCATCTATTGCAACACAACTAACCAATCCAGTTGTTTCTCATGCTGATGAAGCAGTACCTGAAATTGCTACCAATACTAATAACGTTACTCCTTCAGACAATCCTGTTGGAAACGGATTAGTTGTAAATGCAATTCCAACAACTGGAGGAAGTGGAACTGAAGGACCAGAAACAGTTGTGGAGCCAAACAAGCCAATACCAACAGCAGCGCTAGACAAATTACCTGAGTTTCCAGGTGGTATGAAAAAGTTTTATACTTATGTAGGTAACAATTTTACAAAACCAGAATTGGATGCCGAAAGAACATTACGTGTATACGTTTCATTTGTAATCGAAAAAGACGGTACAATGACAGACATCGTAGTGAAAAATGATCCAGGTTATGGACTAGGAAAAGAAGCTATTAGAGTTTTAAAATCATTAAAAACAAAATGGGTACCAGGCATATTAGACGGACAACCTGTTCGAACTGCCTATAACCTTCCAATAACGATACAAACAGAATAAAAATAAAAAAGCAGAATCTAGGTTCTGCTTTTTTTATGGATTTTAGTTTAATCCCCATTTCATCAATAGTAACTCCTCTTCTATTAAATTTTAACAAAACTCAAAAAAGCTGAGAAAATCAATTACATTTACAAGGTATTAAAAATCAATCAAAACTTTAAAACATTACAAAATGGGAATATTTTCAGCCTTAATGGGCAACGCAGGTACCGTAAGCCAAGAAGATTTAGTTAATAAATACGGACAGCTTTTAACCGATAGCGAACAAATTGAAATGGGTTTTAAATTAATCCGCGACACCTTTATTTTTACCAACAAAAGATTAATTCTGGTTGACGTACAAGGCTTAACCGGAAGTAAAACAGAATATAAATCGATCGCTTACAAAAGCATTACTCGTTTCAGTGTAGAAACAGCAGGAACTTTTGATCTTGATGCTGAATTAAAAATCTGGGTTTCGAGCGAATTAAATCCAAGTATTGTTAAACAATTCAATAAATCTGTAAATGTTTATGATGTGCAGAAAGTTTTAGCTCATCATGTTTTAGGATAATAAATAAAAAACGGCAATCTAAAAGATTGCCGTTTTTATTTATTTCGAATACGCTACTATTTTTTTTTCGTTGTTGTTTTCTTGGTAGTAGTTTTTTTTGTTGTTGTTTTTGCAGGAACCGTGTTCACGATTTTTTGCTGTACATATGGTTTATATAAACCATCTTTTTCTGCTCTAGCTTTGGCATCGTCGGCTCTCTTTTTAGAATCTGGGTGAGAACTCATCATTCTATCAATGAAAGAAGCTTCTGCACCTTCGCTCATTTTCGCTAAAATTCTAAAAGCAGATTCTTCAGCATTTACATTGTATCCGTTTTTCTTTAAGAAGTCGTATGAATACAAATCAGCTTCAGTTTCTTGTTTACGGCTGTGTTTACTATCGATAAGTGCACTTCCAATTTTTCCTAATTGACTGTCTGTAACTGCAGATATTTTAGCAGATTGTGAAGAAACTCCATCTATTAAAGCTTCTTTTTGGTAAGCCGCGCGCATAGCATCTCTTGAATCATTGTTAGCAACGTGTCCAATTTCGTGACCAATTACTGCCAATAGTTCATTATCATCCATGATATCCATTAAACCAGAATACACACGAACACTACCATCTGCAGTTGCAAAAGCATTTACTTCTTTCAATTTATAAACTTTGTAATTCAGTGTAAATCCTTCTCCCGAAGTATGTTTTCCAAAAACACGGTTTAACCTCAAAGTGTAACCATCATTTGGTCCAGCAACTTGATTCGTCGAATCTAATTTACGCACTGCTTCTTTAGACAAAGTAGCCGCGTCAGTATTGCTTAGAGTAAAACTAGCAACACCTTTTTGCAATGCTCCAATTGCTTTATCTCCTAAATTAATCTGCGCATTCATTTTAGTAAAACTCAATGTTGCCAATAAGAGTCCTGCTATTATAATTTTCTTTTTCATATTTTTTATAATTACAATTTAACAACAAATGTAGCACAACAAAATGCTATTTCATTTCACACAAAGTTTGTTTTTTCAACAATTAAAGATATAAATTTTAAATAATTTACAGTAAGGCTTTTAACATATTCACTTAACGTCTTTAAACAAAAAAACCGGCAATTCTAAAGAATAATGCCGGTTTTACTTGATTATATAATGATTACTTCTTTTTTGCTTTTGTTTTTTTAGTAGTGGTTTTTGTTGTCGTTTTCGATGTTGCAGAAGCTGTGTTTACAATTTTCTGTTGTACATATTCTTTATACAAACCATCTTTTGTTGCTCTTTTCTTAGCATCATCAGCTCTTTTTCCAGAATCAGGATGCGAACTCATCATTTTAGTCATAAATGATGCCTCATCTCCTTGACTTAAATTTTGAAGAATTCTAAAAGCAGATTCTTCTGCGTTAACATCATAACCATATTTCTTCAAAAAATTATACGAATACAAATCGGCTTCTGATTCTTGTTTACGGCTGTGTTTACTATCAATCATGGCGCTTCCAATTTGTCCGAGCTGAGATTTTGTAAGCGTTTCCATTTTTCCTGATTGAGATGATGCCGCATCCAATAAAGCTTCTTTTTTATAGGCTGCTTTAATAGCATCTCTCGTATCGTGGTTGACAACGTGGCCTATTTCGTGCCCAATAACTGCAAGAAGCTGATTATCATCCATAATATCCATTAAACCTGCGAATACACGAACACTACCATCAGCACATGCAAAAGCATTTATATCTTTTACCAAATAAACTTTATAATTTAAGGTAACTCCTTCACTTGAAGTATGTTTTCCAAAAATACGATTCAACCTCAACGTATACCCATCATTTGGTCCTGCTACAGGATTGTTTGCATCCATTTCGGCAATTGATTCTTTTGCCAAAGCTGCGGCATCTGCATCACTAAAAGTAAAACCTGATACGCCTTTACTTAAAGCTCCCATTGTTTTATCTGAAAGTATTTGCGCATTCATTTTAGTAAATCCAAAAGATGCCAATAAAATCCCTAATACAATAAATTTCTTTTTCATGTTCTTTAAACTAATTAAATTAACAGCAAAATTATTACACACATAATTCTACACAGGCTCAATAGGTCAATTTTATAACAGATTAGGGTAAAATTGAGATTTAAAAAAGCACATCAAAAATTAAAAAAAGCAATCAAGAATTTATAAATAATCTTAAAATGCCTTTAAAAATGAGATATTACGATTTTCACTTTATAATTGTTAAAGAATTGAAACATAGAAAAGCAAACGAAAAGCAAATTAACGTCTGCAAATAAACTACATTCCGTATCTTTGTAGTCTGATTTATGATATATGGAAACAGTCATTGAAAATATACCACCTGTAAAACCAAAATGGTTAAAAGTTAAACTTCCAATTGGACAAAAATATACTGAACTACGTGGTTTGGTAGACAAATATAGCTTAAACACGATCTGTACCTCTGGCAGCTGCCCGAATATGGGAGAATGCTGGGGAGAAGGAACAGCTACTTTTATGATTTTAGGAAACGTATGTACTCGTTCATGCGGTTTCTGCGGTGTTAAAACGGGCCGACCTGAGACAGTTGATTGGGACGAACCAGAAAAAGTCGCACGTTCTATTAAAATTATGAATATTAAACATGCCGTAATTACCAGTGTTGATAGAGACGATTTAAAAGATGGAGGTTCGATTATCTGGATGGAGACCGTAAGAGCAATCCGAAGAATGAATCCTAATACTACTCTTGAAACTTTAATTCCGGATTTTCAAGGAATTGAAAGAAACTTGGATCGAATTATTGAAGCAAATCCTGAAGTAGTTTCACATAATATGGAAACAGTTCGCCGTTTAACACGCGAAGTACGTATTCAGGCAAAATACGATCGTAGTTTAGAAGTTTTACGTTATTTGAAAGAAAAAGGAATTAACAGAACCAAATCTGGTATTATGCTTGGTCTTGGAGAAACTGAAGAAGAAGTTTTCCAAACGATGAGAGATTTACGCGCTGCAAATGTTGATGTTGTTACTCTTGGACAATACCTTCAGCCTACAAAAAAACATTTGCCTGTAAAGGAATTCATTACTCCTGAACAATTTGCACGTTACGAACAATTCGGAATTGAATTAGGTTTCAGACATGTTGAAAGCGGACCACTGGTTCGTTCTTCGTACAAAGCACAAAAACATATTTTATAAAAGGGTTTAACTGTTTAATTGGTAATTGTTTAATCGTAAATGACTGAACGATTTACCAGTTAACAATTAAACAAATAAACAAAAAATTGAAAACAAGAATTGCCATTAATGGTTTTGGAAGAATTGGAAGAAATTTATTCCGTCTTCTTTTAAACCATCCTGAAATTGAAGTCGTTGCAATTAATGATATTGCAGATAACAAAACCATGTCACATTTAATAAAATATGACAGTATTCACGGGGTTCTTCCTTTTGAAGTTGGTTTTGATGAAACCGGAATTATTGTTGACGGCCGACATTTTTATTTTTTTCATGAAAAAAGTATTTCAAATTTAGACTGGAAAAGTCATTCTATTGATTTTGTTATTGAATCAACAGGAAAATACAAAACACATGAAGAACTAAATGGACATATTGAAGCTGGGGCAAAAAAAGTAATTCTTTCAGCTCCATCAGAAGTAGATACTATTAAGACAGTCGTTCTTGGTGTTAACGAAAATATTTTAGACGGAACAGAAGATATTGTTTCAAATGCAAGCTGTACCACAAACAACGCCGCTCCTATGATTAAAATCATTGAAGAATTATGCGGGATTGAACAGGCTTACATTACAACAATACATTCTTTTACGACTGACCAAAGTCTTCACGACCAACCGCATAAGGACTTGCGCAGAGCCAGAGGAGCAAGTCAGTCAATAGTTCCAACAACAACAGGTGCAGCTAAGGCATTAACGAAAATTTTCCCTAAATTGCATCAAAAAATCGGGGGCTGCGGTATTCGTGTGCCTGTTCCTGATGGTTCATTGACAGACATCACGTTCAATGTTAAACGTGCTGTTAGTATTGAAGAAATTAACATAGCATTTCAAAAAGCCTCAAAGACAAATTTAAAAGGAATATTAGCTTATACAGAAGATCCAATCGTTTCTGTTGATATAATAGGTAATACGCATTCGTGTTTGTTTGATGCTCAGCTTACTTCTGTCATTGACAAAATGGTAAAAGTAGTTGGCTGGTATGACAACGAAATTGGCTATTCATCGCGATTAATCGATTTGATTTTACTGGTTAGAAAAAAATAAGATTCATTGTTAATGCTTTGTCATTCATGAAGTACTATCTTTTAGTTGTTAGTTGTTTTTTAAATTGTTTTTTGTATTCTCAGTACAAACAGAATACAGATAGCATTGCGTATTATAACAAACTAGCCAACAAAAAATTAAATAGTAAAGAATATAGCAAAGCTGTTTTTTACACTCAAAAGTCTATTGATTTTTGTGAAAACAACAATATTCCAGAAACTTTAGCCAATCAAACATTTAAGCTTGGAAAAATTTATTACAACCAGCAAAAATACGATGAAGCTTTAGAAAACTTTCACAAGAGCATTAACTCATTCAACAATGTAAAACCAACTTCTACCAAAGTTCTGGCTCTCAATTACATTGGCGCTGCATATACTGCAAAAGGCGATTATAAAACTGCAAACTTTTATTATGTAAAAGCACATAATTTATTAAAAGAATTAGGTGTTATAGACAGTTCTGAAATTTTAGAATATCAAAAAGCGGTTGCCTTTAAAAACAACAAAAACCTGCATCTGGCAGCTAAAACTTTTCACAACATAATTAACAAACCTGATAATCCTTCTCTTTATAAAACTAAAAGCGATTCCTACTATCAGCTTGGATTAATTGAATCAAAATTTCGACAAAATGATTCGGCTTTAGCTTATTTTAATAAAGCATTGAGTTATAATGAAAAGACTAACGATCTTCCGCAGAAATCAAAAATTACTTTAGCTATCAGCCGTTTTTATAAACAAAACAGGAATTTTGATTTGGCTTATTCTTATTTAGATGAACATTATCAGCTGGAGAATTATATTTTAAAACTAAAAAATGCTAAAATTGATTTTAATGAATTCGAAAAATTAAAAAAAAATCAAAATTTAAATAATACAATTAAAAGAGAAAGTGAAGAAAAAATTCAGCTTAAAACCTATCGTTATTCTAAGTTGGTAAGCATTTTAGCAATTGCTTTAATTTCGATTTTATCACTTTTGAGTTTAGCCTTATATAAAAACAACATTATTAGAAATCAGAATAATATTCTTTTAAGAGAAAAAAACAAAGAATTGATGCTGGCCAAAAATAAAGCAGAAAAAGCATCAAAAGCCAGATCAGAATTCCTGTCAACTGTAAGCCACGAACTAAGAACTCCGCTAAACGCTATAAACGGAATTACGCATTTATTACTGGAAGACAAGCCTAAAAAAACACAATTAAAATATCTGGAATCCTTAAAATTTTCAGGAAATTACCTCACAACTTTTATCAACGAAATTCTTGAAATCAACAAAATTGATTCTACTAAAGTTGAAATTGAACATATAAGTTTTAATTTAAAAGAACTTCTTTTCAATATTCAAAATTCTTTAAAAGAATTGGCAACTGGCAACAATAATCACTTTAATATAGAAATAGACGATTCGATTCCTGAAAATTTAATTGGCGACCCCACTAAACTCTCACAAATTGTACTGAACTTAATTAATAACGCTTTAAAATTTACACAAAACGGACAAGTAAATGTTATTGTAAAATTGTTTGAACAGGAAGATGAATATGTAACTATCTTTTTTGAGATTGTGGATACCGGAATTGGAATTCCCGAAGACAAACAGCAGACTGTTTTTGAAAGCTTTTCTCAAGGATCTATTGAAGTCAACAGAAAATATGGAGGGACAGGATTAGGACTTACTATTGTTAAAAAACTCACCGAACTTTTAGGTGGAGAAATCAAATTAAAAAGTGAAGTAGGAAAAGGTTCTACTTTTACTTTCAAACTAAATTTTAAAATTAATAACGAACCATTGGAATCAGCAGCCGAGGAAAAACCATACAGCGACAAACAATTGGAGCATAAATCTATATTATTGATTGAAGACAATAAAATCAATCAAATGATTACGCGAAAAATGCTTGAAAACAAATCGATAGTCTGCGAAATTATAGACAATGGTGAAGATGCTGTAGAACTTTTAAAAGTAAAACACTTTGATTTAATTTTAATGGATGTACATCTGCCAGGAATTAATGGAACTACTGCAACTCAGCAAATTCGTGATTTTGACAAAACAACACCTATTATTGCGCTAACTGCGATTTCTCTTGACGAAAACCGCGATATGTTATTGTCTTTTGGAATGAATGATGTAATTACCAAACCTTTTGTACCAGACGATTTCTACTCTACAATAGCCAAATTTTTCGATTGATTTATTCTAAACTATGATCTCAAATTATTTTTAATATAATCTAAAATCGAAGCATCAAAATTTTGCTGGTGATTTATAAAAGTACTTTTAATTGGAAGGTAATACAATTGCGAAACCAGCTTAGAATCTTTTAATCTCACATAATCTTTCTCGGTTGTAATGATTTTATTTCCATTTGCTTTTTTCTGAATTGATTCTAAATCGGCATCAGAAAAATGGTGATGATCAGGAAACGTTAAACACTCATCATTTTCTGTTTTTAAATATTCAAAAAATGGTTTTGGTTTTGCAATTCCAGCTAAAAGTAGTTTTGGCTCTGATTTAATTTCACTTACCGCGATTTTTGCGTCTTTATTATAAATTACAGTATCATAATCGATAAACGTAAAGAAGATCTGCTGCGAACAATTCAGTTTCAGTTTTAATCTAATTTCTGTCTGCTTTTCTTCAGATAAATTATTTGGACATTTGGTAACAATTACAATATTGGCTCTTTCTGCTCCGCTCCTGCTTTCCCTCAAATTTCCAGTTGGCAGCATATAATCATCTGCATACAAATCATCAAAAGCTGTTAGCAAAATATAAAATCCTGCTTTTACTTTGCGGTGCTGAAAAGCATCATCCAGCAGAATCACCTCTGGTTTATCAGGATGAGCAAGTAATTGCATGATTCCATTAGTACGATTAGCATCAACTGCTACTTTAACATTTGGGAATTTTTGATAAAACTGAAAAGGTTCATCGCCCAGAATTTCGGCATTCGAATTTTCACCAGCCAAAACAAATCCTTCAGACTTTCGTTTATAACCACGGCTTAATGTCGCTACTTTATATTTATCAGTTAATAACCGAATTAAATATTCGATTTGAGGCGTTTTGCCGGTTCCTCCTACGCTCAAATTTCCAACAGCGATTACTGGAACATCAAACGAAGTTGATTTAAGAATGCCTTTATCAAACAAAAAATTACGAATTGAAGTAATTAATCCGTATAAAACGGCAAAAGGGAAAAGTATTTTTCGAAGTAAGTTCATAGAATTATTTATCTGAATAATGACCAATTGCTGAAATCACAAATACAGTTACAACTTCATCATCTACACGATAAATTAATCTATCTTTTTGATTAATTCGTCTTGACCATAATCCTGAATATTCATATTTTAAAGGCTCTGGATTTCCAAAACCTTCATATGGGTTTTCTGTAAGATCAATTAAAATTTTAGCGATATTTTTAATAGAAATTTTATTTCCTGATTTTTTATGTTTTTCAATATCCTGGTATGCCACTTTAGTTACTTCAACCCTAAACTTCCCCATACATCATCTGGATTTAGCGTTGTTGTTTCGCCTTTTTTAATATTCTCTTCTGCTTTTTTCACCTTATCAGCAAATTCAGAAGTATAAATACTTCGTTCTTCATTAACCTGTCCATAATTAGGTTCAACAACTTCTATACCTTCTACACCCTTAAAGAAAGCCTCGAACATAGCCATAAATGCTTTTCCTGTCTTTGTGTTTTCATTAATTTTTATTGTAGTCATGACTTTTTATTTAGAATTACAAAGATACAAAAATCAGTAATACCGTATTACCAGTATTACTCAGTAATACCATTACTCGACACAAACAATATCGCTTAAATATTTTTAAGTTGGTCTGTTTATTCGTTAATTTGTTTTTTAGGTTTTTAATTTCACCAAAATCCAAAGAACCTAAAACATTAAACTTGAAACAAACCTAAAATGAAAATCAAAGATATCATATCCGTACTTGAAGAAATGGCTCCTTTGGCCTATGCAGAAGATTTTGACAATGTGGGACTTTTAGTCGGAGATCCGGAAACCGAAAGCACCGGAGTTTTAGTATGTCACGATGCACTGGAAAATGTGATTGAAGAAGCGAAAACTAAAAACTGCAATTTGATCGTATGTTTTCATCCGATTTTATTTTCTGGAATTAAAAAAATCACTGGTAAAAATTACGTCGAACGTGCTATTTTAAAAGCCATTAAAAACGATATTGCTATTTATGCTGTCCATACAGCTCTTGACAATCATTCGCAAGGCGTTAATAAAATTTTCAGTAACGCTCTTGGCTTAGTAAACACCAAAATCTTAGTTCCGAAACAACAGTTTCTTCAAAAATTAGTGACCTATACGATTCCTGACAATTCAGAAAAAGTACGAAATGCAATGTTCGAAGCGGGAGCGGGAACAATTGGAAATTATGACAACTGCAGTTTTAATTCTGAAGGCTTTTTCACTTTTAAAGGAAATGAAAAAAGCAATCCAGTTATTGGCGAAAAAGGAAAATTACACACGGGAACTGAAATAAAAATCGAAGTTATTTTTGAAAAACATTTGCAATCAAGAATTTTAAAAGCGCTTTTTGCCAATCACATTTACGAAGAAGTAGCTTATGAAATATACGATCTTCAAAATCCTCATCAAAATATTGGTTTGGGAATGATTGGTGAGCTTGAAAATGAGATGGACGAAAAGGAATTTCTCTTATATGTCAAAGATATTATGATTGCGCGAGGCATTCGTCATTCCTCCTTTACAGGAAAAAAAATAAAGAAAGTAGCTGTTTTGGGAGGCTCTGGAAGCTTTGCCATAAAAAATGCTATTCAGGCTGGAGCCGATGCTTATTTGACTGCTGATTTAAAGTATCACCAGTTTTATGAAGCAGAAAACAAGTTGCTTTTGGCGGATATTGGTCATTTTGAGAGTGAACGCTATACAAAAAACTATATTGTTGATTATCTTCGAAAAAAAATTCTTAATTTTGCGATCATTTTATCGGAAGAAAATACAAATCCAGTTAAGTACTTATAGAATATGACGAATACGAAAGAATTAAGTGTTGAGGACAAGTTAAGAGCAATATATGATTTACAGCTTATTGACTCTAGAATTGACGAAATCAGAAACGTTAGAGGAGAACTTCCTTTAGAAGTTGAAGATTTAGAAGATGAAGTTGCAGGTTTGAGCACTCGTTCAGAAAAACTGAAAGGTGAACTTGAAGTGATTGAGGAGCAAATCAAAGCAAAGAAAATTGCTATTGAGGAGCATAAAGAGGTTATCAAGAAATACACAAAACAACAAGAATCAGTTCGTAACAACAGAGAATTTAATTCTTTGACAAAAGAAGTTGAATTTCAAGAATTAGAAATTCAATTAGCTGAAAAGCAAATCAAAGAAATGAAAGCTTCTATCGAGCATAAAAAAGAAGTTATTTCTAATTTAAAAGAAAAACTTGATGCTAAAAGCTCTCATTTAAAACATAAAAAATCTGAATTAGATGCTATCATGGCTGAAACTCAGAAAGAAGAAGCTTTCTTAACAGAAAAATCTGCTGAATTCGCTTCTCAAATTGAAGACAGATTATTAGCTGCTTACAACAGAATCAGAAGCAGTGTCCGTAATGGTTTAGCGGTGGTTTCTATTGAAAGAGGAGCTTCTGCAGGATCATTCTTTACGATTCCGCCTCAAACTCAGGTTGAAATTGCTTCAAGAAAGAAAATCATCACTGATGAGCATTCTGGAAGAATCCTAGTTGATACGCAATTAGCAGATGAAGAAAAAGAAAAAATGGAACAATTGTTCTCAAAATTCTAAATATCAAGTCCCGATTTAATCGGGACTTTTTTTTGTCCTTTTTTGTCACGGACTTGGACTAATTATTGTTTTGTCTATAATACATGCAAATAAAAATTCACGCTAATTTCTGTAATTTGTGGCTGACCTTTTTTTACCTTTAGAAAAAAATTAAGTTTTGGGAATTAAAAAAGGAATCCGTTTTATTACATTAAAATCAGTTGGATCTTATATTAACTTTTTGAGTTATGTGCGTCCGCAAAAAGCAGTCGAACTTTCTTATGCTCTTTTCAGCCAGCCCAGAATTGGCCGATTACAAAAAGAGAAACTTCCAAAAATCTTAAGAAATACCGAAACCGAAATATTTCATCATAACGAACATCATTTTCAAACCTATATATGGAAAGGAAATGAAACTAAAATTTTATTAGTTCATGGTTGGGAAAGCAATTCTTCTCGCTGGAAAAAAACGCTTCCTCATCTTCAAAAATCCGGAAGTACTATTATTGCACTTGATGCTCCTGCTCACGGACAAAGCAGCGGAAAAGAATTTAATGTACCCCTATATGCTGAATTTATCAATAAAGCAGTAGAAAAATATCAGCCGGAAATTATTATCGGACATTCGATTGGCGGTGCAGCTTGTGTTTATCATCAGTACTTATTTCCCAATACCAGCATTAATAAAATGGTAATTTTAGGAGCTCCTTCAGATTTAAAAACGTTGATTGATAATTATGTTTCAATGCTGAGTTTGAACACAAAAATGTTTTCACTTTTAGAAAATAAATTCCTAAACCGATTCAATTTTAAATTGGAAGATTTTTCAGGACAGAAATTTGCTTCAGAATTTACTATTCCAGGATTTATTGCTCATGATACTTCTGATAAAATTGTGGCTTTTGCCGAAGGACAAAAAATAGCAAGCAATTGGAAAAACAGTCAGTTTATTGAAACTTCAGGTTTAGGTCACGGAATGCACGATGACGATTTATACAACAAAGTGATTGAATTTCTTTTTTCTTCTGAAGGGAAAAAGTAACAAAGGGACAAAGTTGCAAAGGTTCTCAAAACTGGAAACTTAAACTACTATTTTAAAAAATCTCAATAATTCTTTTTCACCTTTTCCTGTAATCTGGATTGCTCTCGAATTTTTGGTTTTCCGTAACCAATCTTCGGCGATCATTTTATCCAATAAAGAAGAACCTATTGATCCTGCGATATGATTTTTTCTTTCGCTCCAATCTAAACAAGGTTTTAAAAAAATACGCCTTTGCTTTTTGAGATCTTCGATATTGATTCCAAAATCAGAAAACCATTTTTCTCCTTTTGTACTTATTTTAAATTCGCTAGCTGTATTCAAAATAATTTCCTGTTCAAGCAGGCTTTCGGCTACAGCCACACCAATTTTTCCAGCTAAATGATCATAGCAAGTTCGGCAATGTTTTATGGGTGAATTATGATCTGTTTTGTTTTTTTGAGGAATTGCAGGCGGAATCAAACTTGCCATGGCTTCAATTGCATAAGCCGTTTCTTTATTCGCAAATCTATAATATTTATGACGCCCTTGTTTTTCAACAAACAACAATCCGGCATCAAGAAGTTTTGCCAGATGCATACTCATATTTTGAGGCGAAGTATTTGCTGTTATTGCTAATTCTGTTGCGGTAAAAGCTTTTCCGTCGAGTAATGTCCACATTACAATCGCACGTGTTGGATCGCCAAGCAGTGATGCTATTTTTACAAATTGATTTTCCATTTCAAAACAAACATAGTTAAGGACAAACTGAAGTATCAAAACTTAAAGGTAGATAACTTTGCTTAAAAATATATCGCATGTCAACTTTATTTTTACAATCCGAAATCAAAAATCCTTACTTATTCTATCAAAAAATGATGGAAGAAAATCCTGTTTATTGGGATGAATTGAATAAAATATGGGCTGTTTATTCTTATGAATATTGTACAGAAATATTAAACCATAAAAGCGTACATATTCCATCAGTTTCTGAAAACAATCTAAATGAATATGCTTTAAAAATCAGCAGAAATTTGGCTCGTCTTTCAAATGAAATTCATCACATAATTGCCAAAGAAACCGCAACTGTTCTTTTTTCATACATGAAATCTGTTAGAATAAATTCAATTTTTTCCGAATTATTTCAAAACAACACTGCTAATAAAATAAATTGGGTCGAATCGATCTGCAAAAAACTTCCCGTTCTGATTTTTTTAAAAAGTTTTGATTTTAATGCCAATGATTCCCTTTTTATTTCAGAAAACATTTCTCATCTTATAAAAATAATGCAACCCGTTAAAAAATCAGAAGATATCGAATTCATTAATATTGTTTCTAAAGAAGTTTATTTCATTGTCGAAAATCACATTCGTACATTTTCCTTTTATGAAAATTTAGCGAAATCTATTTCAACAAAATATAGCATTTCTAATGAAGAAATAAAATCAATACTAATCAGTAATTTAATTGGTCTTTTTATTCAAAGTTACGATGCCGGAAGAGGATTGTTGAGTAATGCATTGCTACATTATTTTTCTGAAAAAAAGAACCTTAACAAAACCGACAAAATTCAGATTCAGAAACTTGTTGTAGAAACATTGCGATTTGATCCACCAATTCATAACACGCGACGAATTGCGGCAAACGACATTCAATTGAACGGAATGAAAATTAAAAAAGAAGAATCAATTTTACTTGTTTTAGCTTCCGCAAATAGGGATTCCAAACAATTTGAAAAACCACAACTTTTTAATATTGAAAGAAAAAATAATCACGACCATTTGACTTTTGGAACTGGCGGACATATGTGCCTTGCGAAACATTTTTCAATCAATCTCGCAACAGAAGTCTTATTTTACTTATTCCAAAATTTTGAAAATATAGCTATTTTGGACCAAGAAATAGAATATGAACCGCTTATTAATGCCAGATTGCCAAAAGCAATTTGGATTTCACTTTATAATTAAAAAACACAGAAAATGATAGCCGTAATTTTTGAAGTCATTCCAAACGAAGAAAAAAAAGAAGAATATCTAGATATTGCTGCCAATCTTAAACCTGAATTAAGCCATATTGATGGATTTATTTCTATCGAAAGATTTCAGAGTTTAAGCGATTCTGGAAAAATTTTGTCTTTGTCTTTTTGGAGAGATGAAGCAAGCATTCAAGAATGGAGAAATCTTGAAATGCATCGTCATGCTCAGGAAAAAGGCAGAAACAGCATTTTTAAAAATTATCATTTACGAATTGCAACTGTTGTTCGCGATTATGGAATGTTTGAAAGAAATGAAACACCTGAAGACAGCAGGGAATTTCACAGCCAATAAAGTTACAGAGGGACAAAGGCTTTTTCTGAAATGAAATAATCTAAAATCTGAAATCTCAAGTCTAAAATTTAAATTTTCCCTATTTTTGCAGTATGGAAGAAAATTTAAAGCGTCTTAATAAATTTATTGGAGAAACAGGTTATTGTTCGCGTCGTGAGGCAGATAAACTAATTGACGAAAAACGTGTAACAGTAAATGGTGCTGTGGCTGAAATGGGAACTAAAGTTTCTCAGGATGATGAAGTGCGTATAGACGGAAAGTTAATCGTGGAGAAACACGAAAAAATGGTTTATCTAGCTTTTAATAAACCTGTAGGAATCGAATGCACTACGAATTTAGAAGTTAAAAATAATATTGTCGATTATATCAATTATCCTAAACGTATTTTCCCAATTGGGAGATTGGATAAAGCCAGTGAAGGATTAATTTTCATGACCAATGACGGTGACATTGTAAACAAGATTCTTCGCGCCCGAAACAATCACGAAAAAGAATATACTGTTACGGTAAACAAACCTATTACAGAACGTTTTATTCAGAGAATGGGAAATGGTGTTCCAATTTTAGATACTGTTACCAAAAAATGTAAAGTAGAACAGATCAGTAAGTATACCTTCAAAATCATTTTAACGCAGGGATTAAACCGCCAGATTAGAAGAATGTCTGAATATTTAGGTTACGAAGTTACGGCACTTAAACGTATCCGGATTATTAATATTTCTTTGGATGTTCCAGTAGGTCGTTATCGTGATTTAACAGATGCTGAAATCAAAGAATTAAATACATTAATCGAACCTTCAAGTAAAACAGAAGAAGCGAGTTTACCTAAGGTTGAAGCTCCAAACAAGAGTTCAAACAGAAGAACGTTTATTTCGAAAAATGATCCAAGATTTAAAAAAAGAGGAGGACAATAAGTCCTCCTCTTTTTTTAAAATTTTTTAATTCCCATTTTCTTTATCTGAATGAGATTCTTTATTTTCATCAACTGATGATTGAGGAAAATCGATACTATCTTTTAAGGGTGGCTTTTCATTAGAATACATTCCAAATTGATACATCTTACCCTTTTCTTCACTTTCTTTTATAAAGAGTTTTTCAATATTTTTTGGCTTCAATGCTTTTTTATAAATCCTAATTTCATCAAGAATTCCATTAAAATTTTCATGTGCACCTAAATAAAGATTCCCAATTGTAAGGTCTTTTCCTGTCCAAAAGAATTTAAGTTTAAGCTCTTTTTTTGTTACAATACGATTCTCATAATGAATAGTAAAATTTTCTGGTTTGCCGTTAACATACAATTGAAATGACTTTCTTTTACAGGTAAAAACAATATGTGTCCACTCATTTAGTGGAACCTTCGTTTCGGAATAAAAATGGATATAATCATTATTAAAAGTATGGAAATTAATGATTCCATCTTGAGTAATCTGTAGATTAAAATCTCTTCCCGGGTTTACTTTCGAAATGATATTATTCTGTTCTCCATAGTAGTTCAAATAGACCCAGCCACTTAATGTAAAAGAAGTTAAATTATTAAAATTATCTACATTTTCAATGCGTATGCATCCATTATTACCAAAGAAAAAAGCGCCGTTATCATTATTAAATCTATCTTTTGCGGGCTCTAATGAATAAGGTATACAATTATTATGCAGAAAACTTTCATCCTTTACACTTCCGTTTAAAGGTAAATATAAAATCAAATCTTTATCTGATTTATAGCTTTGGTTATTTTGAGCTTGCAGTTTTAAAGCTCCTATTAAAAGTAAAACATAGTAAAGTGCACGTACCATAATTGTAATATTTATTTTACAAATTTATAAATTTTTATGATTCGTGCAATCATTTAATTACGGCTTTTTATTTAAAAACTCATAATACAACGCTTTAGATAAAAAATTAGCGTCTTGATAATTCGAAATCATTTCTTCTCTCACAGCTTCTGCATATTTTCCGTCTAAATTGTTCTTCTTAAAATATTCTCTTCGCGCTTCATCATTAAAATTTAATCCACTTAAGAAAACTGGCTCTACACCTTTATTTACCGAAATATTGTAATTCGTAATTAAACCACCCCAATTTACGTAACTGCATAAAATAATCGTTCCGTAGAAATACCAAAGCATTTGGTTAAAAAGAAAAGCATTTGTTTTCTGTTTGTTTATTTTTTGAAATGAAATTACTAATCCAATAATAGCTAAAATAAGAAAAGCATATACTCCTAACCTTTTATAAGTCAAACCAAAATAAGAAACGTATTCTGAATTTTTAATAATCGCACTTATTATTAAAACGACGTTTAGTCCAAGCCAAACTTTAGCTAGCGTTTTAAGAGAAGAAGCTTTTTCATCAAAATTAAATCCTCCTTTAAAGTAGAACATAATTACTCCAACAGCCATCAAAATTGAGAAAATCACCGCATTTACACGTTCGTGTGTATCTGAACTTAAATTCGTTTTTTCGACCACTTCAAAAAACTGTTCGTAGTTATATGTTCCAATGAAAACTAGAAGCATAATATTTAATAACAATAAAGTAATTTCACCGCTTTTCCTTTCGAAATCCAAATCCAGAAATGAAAATGTATTCTCATTTTTAACTTCAGAAGGATTCGTAAAATCATTGTTTAATTTTGGATTGTATTGATAACATGCATCTGGAACCCAATAATTCCAAAAACTGAAAGAAATATAAAATCCTAAAATACTGATTCCAATTAATTGCGGTAAATTAATATCCAATTCATAATCGGTAAACAATGACGAAAAGTGATCGCTTCCGAAAGAATATACAACAAAGAAAAGTCCCAAAAACACAAGTGGAATAATGACAAAAGCAACTAGTTTTTTAGCAAAATCATTGTGGATTTTTCTTTGTGGAAGCCATTGATCGAAAATAAATACTCGCCCTAAAGAAGTGATTCCGTTTAAAAATATAAGCGGAAAAATTTGAATTGTTTTGAGTTCGGGATCTTGAGTCTTAAATTGTAAAAACAAAATCGATAAGGCTAAAGCAAAAAATGAGGCTGCATCTCCATACCAAGCAAAAGCAAAACAAGATAAAATTGAGGTGATTACTAAAGTGAGATGAGATCGTTCTACAAACTTTTCTTGAAAGAAATAACTAATGAGAAGCGTTAGAAAGACGCCAAAAATAGAAATATTGATTCCAACTGATTCGTTGTAAAATAACAGTATAAAAACTGCTGTGCACGCTAAGATAATTTGATGTTTTTTCATGATTGATAATTTTAAAAGTACTTTGTAATTCAAAGTTTTTAGATAAAAAAATAGAGTTATTTAGGATTTCATTAATTTTTCAAGATACGATAAGTGTTCTTTAAAGGCTGCACGCCCTAAATCAGTTACTTGATAAGAGGTTTTGGGCTTTTTACCCACAAATTCTTTCTTCACTTCGATATAACCTGCTTTTTCAAGCGCAGAGGAATGACTCGCTAAATTACCATCGGTGATATTCAAAAGCGTTTTCATCTCGGTAAAATCTACCCAGTCGTTAACCATCAGAACGGACATAATGCCCAGTCTGACACGGCTTTCAAAATCTTTATTTAGTTTATCAATAATTCCCATTGGGCTATTTGTATTTTTTGAACATCACTAATCCGTATGCGATATGTAGAATCCCGAATCCTAAAATCCAGAAAATTAAACCATATCCTATATTAAAAAGTGCAATACATCCTAAAATCAGTTCCGAAAAACCTAAATATTTTACATCAGAAAATGTATATTTTTCAGCGTTTATAACGGCAAGTCCGTAAAAAATTAATGTTGAAGGCGCTACTAATCCAAAGTATCCATGATACATAAGAGCCAAGCAAAATATTCCGCCAGTTATAAGCGGTACAGCCAGATTAAACAGCATTTTTTTTGTTGCCGAAGTCCAAATTGGCAAATTGTACTTTCGGCTTTTTCTAACGGTGAAAAAAGTTCCAAATGCTAATGCAAAAACCATAATTATAATCCCGATCCAGAATAATTCTGAAACCAGATTGGTAGAATACAATCTATGTTCATCATTTAGATAATCCATTCCGTTTGCTTTAAACAGCTGATAAACATAGATTCCGCCAATTAAAGCCGAAAGACCCGCGAAAACTCCTGAAAGTCCGCTTAATGATATAAATCTTGAAGAACGCTCCATCATGGAACGAATGTGTGCTAAATCTTCTTGGTGCTTTTGATTCATAATTAAAGTACTTTGCGTTACAAAGTTATTATTTATTTTGAAACGACAATTAAAAATGGGCAATTTTTTCAGAAAAGTAATCTTGGAATGAAAAACTATCCTTTGTCGGTTTCAAAATTTTTAAATTTATACAATAAAGTAAACATTACATAACGCTTTAAAACGTTGGTTTCTGAGTCAATAACAGCTGTTGAAGTAATCACTCTGGAAGCGCTCTGATTTTGATTCAGCAAATCATAAACTTTTACTTTACATGTAAATTGTTTCGCAAGTTTATAGGATATACTAGTGTTCCATAAATAAAAATCTTTTTTATACGGTCCTGAAATATTCGAATTATAGTTGTAGCCAAAGTCGTTGCCAAAAACCCAACTCTTAGGCCAGAAGCTTGTCATTTGAATATTAAAATTATGAGTTGTATTTGAAGTTGAACTTAAAGAAGTATTATTATATCGAATGTCATTGTATGTAAAATTATAATACGGCTGGATGTTTAATAATTCACCATATTCATACGTTAATCCAAAACCGGGATTCAGTCTGAATGCTTTTGCCTCATACAATTGGTTATTGGTAAAACCTTTATTTAAATTATAATTAGCATACATAGAAAACCGCAGCGCAAAAGTATTTACATCTTTCTTTATGGTTTTGCTCCACTCTCCTGCTAACAACATATCGTAGGTGCCTTCTACATTATCAAAGCTTGAAATTTGTTTTCCTGAACTGTTATAGGCTGAGGATCCCACAATCTGACTATCAAAATATGTAGTACTAAAATGAATAAAGTAATTTGCACCTGATTGAAAATTATAACTTGAAAAACCCGTCTGCAAAAAATGAAAAGTAGAAGGTTTTAAATTAGGATTTCCTGTTACAACGACTAAAGGATTATCTAAATTAGCAATTGCTAAAACCTGATTACCGGTTGGAACTGTAAATTTACGTTCATACATCATTAATAAACTCTGAGATTGTGAAATGCTGTAATTGGCACTAATTGTTCCGTTTGGAATAAAATAGTTTTTATTTAAATCTGTTGTTTCTTTTAAGTAAAATGCATGATTTTCATTCCTGATGACAGAAGTTCCTGTGGATGCCGATAAATCAAGTTTGTTTATACTCGTACTAAAGCCTATCTTCGGATTAACTTCAAAACTATTAAAAGAATTAAAATTACTAAGTGATTCATTAAAAACATCATATTCCATATCCTGATCATTGCGGTCGAATGTTTTTTTATCATCGCTTGTTTTTTCATAATTTGTGATTACTGAAAAATTCAGTCTTGACAAATTAGTTACTGGCTCAAAATATTCAAGCCTTCCTGTATATTTATCTCTATTATTTTTCTGAGTAACATGTTGATTACGCAAATCGTCGGGACTTGTTCCCTGCTCAAAAATTGTCAATGAATTTACTCTTGAATCTAAATCGTTTCGCGAATTGTCGTTTTCAAAAGAGGCTGTAAAGTATCGTCCTTCTTTCTTAGCATTTAAAAAAAATCTAAGATTATTTCTAAAATCCGTATTAGTACTTTCACTTGTATTGAAAGAATTACTAGAATTGATTAACTGATTATTTTCATCCCAGGTTTTTCTGTCGAAAGTATTTGCAGATATTGCTTTTCTTGTTTCAATGGCTGGTCCAAAAAAAACTCTTATTGAAGGGGAAAGTTTGTACTCAAAATTTAAATTTACATTATGTCTATCAGAATCCTGATTGCTTTTTGAAGCAGATTTTGACAACAAAGAACCTGTTGGCAATAAAGTAAGCTCTGATGTTCTATTGGTATTGTCTGTATTAGAATTCTTAAAATAATAATTTAAATCAGTACTTTCTTCTTTAAACCATTCATCAGAATAACTTAATCCAATCAAATTCGATTTTGTTATTCCGCCTCTCCCTCCAGAAGCAGCACTCAAACCATCGTTTCTTCCGCCTCCCATGCTATCGAAAACTTCGTTCATAGAAAAACCCGATGCATTAATATTATTTGAAGAAGCCAAAAAACTGATACGTCTTTTATCTTTAAAATAACTGAGGAAAGCACTGCTTTCATATCTTTCGGAGCTTCCATAACCGTCTAATAGTTTACCAAAAAAGCCTTTATTTTTCTTTTTGTCTATTGTCAAATTGATCGAAACATTATTTGATGTCGAAGCCTGTTTAGTAAATTCCTGCTCCTTGGTTTTAGCGTCTGAAACCTGTACTTTTTGTATCAGCTCTTATTCGAATAGGAGCTTCGTTTTTTATAATGACTTCATCCAATTCAACATCATATTTTATAAGTCTAATAACTCCTAAATCTATATTATGAGTGAGTTTTTCTATTGTATCTGAAAACTCGAGATAGTCTTCTGCCGAAATTTTTAAAATACCGTTTTGTAATCCTGATTTGGTTTCTAATTTAAAAAGACCATTTTTATCTGAAATCGTATAGGCTTCTACGGAGGAATCTTTAGAATTCATCAAATAAATTGTTGCAACTTCGATAGGAGAATCTTTGTCGTTGACAATTTTACCGCTGATAACAGCATTTTTTTGTGCAGAAGAAGAAAGACAACACAAGAAAAACACCAAAAAAATCAGCGATTTTATTCGGCTTTGTTTTGAGAAAAAATTATTTGAAAGAATTAAATAGTGAGAAAAAAATAGGCGGATTTGTGACATTTTAATCATGGGAGCTGGTATACTTGCTAAAGGCTTAAATTTGTTTTATTAGGGACAAACTTACATTATAAATTAGAACAAATAATAATTAATAGTTAAAAATCCAAGAATTAAAATAAAATCCAATATGAATTGTTTTTTATTTATCGAAAGAGGTTTTTTTATGAGTTAAATATACTTGGGAGGTTTTGAAGATTTATAGAAACAAAAAAGCCCATTCTTAACGAACAGGCTTTTGAGTATTGGGCTTTATTTTAGAACCATCTTCTGCGTTTGAATAAAAATACGCCGAAAGAGGAAAGTATTATAGAAATTAGAAGCAGAATCCAGATTCCGTATTTGCTTTCTTCTAGGCCGTTTGGCACGTTCATTCCGTACAAACTGGCAATTAATGTAGGGATCATTAAAATGATAGAAATCGAAGTCATCTGTTTCATAATATTGTTCATATTATTGGAAATTACAGAGGCGTAGGCGTCCATCATTCCCGTTAAGATGTTATTGTAAATATTGGCTGTATCTTGTGCCTGATTTAATTCGATTTCGACATCTTCCAATAATTCTGGATCGTAATTGGCTTTGTGTGCTTTTAGGTTTTTAATTCTTTGAAATAAAACGTCATTTGCTTTTAACGAAGTGATGAAGAATACAAAACATTTTTCAATTTGAAGCAATGCCTGCAACTCTTCATTTTTGATCGATTTCTCTAAATTATCTTCTGCCAGTTTTATTTTCTGATTAATTTGTTTCAGATATTTTAAATACCAAACGCTTGATGATAAAAGCAATCGCAGCACTAGGTTGAAATTATCTTCGATTTCGATGTTTTTGCGTTGTGAATACGATACAAAATCGGCAATGATTTCGGTTTCATAAAAACTAATAGTTACGCAGATATCATCTTTAAAAATAATTCCGAGAGGAACGGTGTGAAAGGGAATTTTGACATCGCCGCTTTTTATCGGAATACGCATGATAATCAGTGTCCAGCCGTCTTCGATCTCGATACGAGGTCTTTCGTCGATATCCTCAATATCATTGTAGAATGCTTCGGGAATTTGAAGCTCTTCTAGTAAGTAATTCTTGTCTGTTTCTGTTGGAGATTCGATGTGAATCCAGCAATTTGAAGTCCATTTTTGGATTTCTACCAATCCGTTGTTGTTTGTGTAAAAGGCTTTCATTTCAAAATACAGGGTTTTATCGCAGCATTTTGAAAGTCAAAAGCTGCTTTAATTAAATACTAACGAATAATAATAATCGTCCATTTGGAGAAGTGTGTTTTTTTTAAGTGGTGCAAAAGTATCCTTTATTTTTAGAAACAGAAACTTTAAACTATTAATTATATATTAAAATGGCACTTTGCATAGATTTTTAAACACATAGAAACATAGATTGTAGCTGTGTAAAGGCGTTTCACTTTTTTGAATAAACATAGTTAGAGTCTTATACTATATGATAGAAATTTGTTTCTCTTTAGTATTCTTTTTTTTAAACTTACATTCTATGTATTAGAAATTTTTAAGTTAAATGCACAAAAAAGCCTGCTCAAATCGAACAGGCTTTGTAATTTTATTTTGACGCAAATTATTACTTGTTTCTTGCGCTTCTCATTTTTCTTGCTAAAAGTGTATTTTTAAGCAGCATTGCAATTGTCATTGGTCCTACTCCACCTGGAACTGGTGTAATGAAAGATGCTTTTTTACTTACTCCATCAAAATCAACGTCACCTTTGATCACATATCCTTTTGCGTTTGATGCATCATCTACACGTGTAATTCCAACGTCGATAACGGTTACTCCATCTTTTACCATATCGGCTTTTAAGAATTCTGGAACTCCTAAAGCTGTAATAATGATATCCGCATTTTTAGTGAATTCTGCTAAATCTTTAGTTCGACTGTGTGTTAATGTAACTGTTGAGTCTCCAGGATTCCCTTTACGGCTCATTAAGATACTCATTGGACGTCCTACGATGTGGCTTCTTCCGATAACAACTGTATGTTTTCCTGCAGTTTCTACTTTGTAACGTTCCAACAATTCCATAATTCCGAATGGCGTTGCTGGAATAAAGCTTTCCATTTCAAGAGCCATTCTTCCAAAGTTAGTTGGGTGGAATCCGTCTACATCTTTGTCAGGATCGATAGCTAATAAGATTTTTTGCTCATCGATGTGTTTTGGTAAAGGCAACTGAACGATGTATCCGTCAAGGTTATCATCTTCGTTCAATTCTTTGATTTTTGCTAAAAGCTCGTCTTCTGTAATGGTTTCTGGTAAAGCAACTAAAGTGGAATCGAAACCAATCTCTTGGCATGATTTTACTTTACTTCCTACGTAAGTTAAACTTGCACCATTATTCCCTACCAAAACGGCTGCTAAATGAGGTACTTTTCCTCCCGCTGCTTTTATAGATTGAACTTCAAGAGCAATTTCGTTTTTAATGTCGTTAGATGTTTTTTTACCGTCTAGTAGCTGCATTGTTTTTTTTAAGTTAAATGTTATAAGTTAGAAGTGAGAAGTTATCTTCCCTTATACTAAAATTTAAGGTCTAAAATTCCAACTTGAAACGTGAAACTTTAAACCTTAAACTTTTATTTTTTATCTCGGCATTCCTCCTGGCATTCCCTTCATGCCTCCCATCATTTTCATCAGATTTTTTCCGCCTGGGCCTTGCATCATCTTCATCATTTTGCTCATTTGGTCAAACTGTTTCATCAGCTGATTTACTTGCTCGATTTTTGTTCCCGAACCTTTTGCGATTCTGGCTTTTCTTTTCACATCAATAATAGCTGGTTTACTTCTTTCACCCGGTGTCATCGAATAAATAATTGCTTCGATATGTTTGAAGGCGTCGTCTTCGATTTCAACATCTTTCATGGCTTTTGAAGCACCTGGGATCATCCCAACAAGATCTTTCATGTTACCCATTTTCTTTACTTGCTGAATCTGCGTTAAGAAATCATCAAAACCGAATTCGTTTTTAGCGATTTTCTTTTGAAGTTTTCTAGCTTCTTCTTCGTCAAATTGTTCTTGAGCTCTTTCGACAAGAGACACAACGTCTCCCATCCCTAAAATACGCTCAGCCATACGTTCTGGATAGAAAACATCAATTGCTTCCATTTTCTCTCCAGTACCCACAAATTTGATTGGTTTGTTTACAATCGATTTGATCGAAAGCGCCGCTCCACCACGAGTATCACCATCTAATTTCGTTAAGATAACTCCATCAAAATTCAAGATATCGTTGAAAGCTTTTGCTGTATTTACAGCATCTTGTCCTGTCATAGAGTCAACAACGAACAATGTTTCTTGTGGCTGGATTGCTTTGTGTACACGTGCAATTTCGTCCATCATTTCCTGATCTACTGCTAAACGTCCTGCTGTATCGACAATTACAACATTGAACCCGTTTGATTTAGCATGTTTAATTGCGTTTTGAGCAATTTCTACAGGATTTTTATTTTCTGGCTCCGAGTAAACCTCAACGCCTATTTGATCTCCCACAACATGTAGCTGGTTAATCGCCGCTGGACGGTAGATATCACACGCTACTAAAAGTGGTTTTTTATTTTTCTTTGTTTTTAAGTAGTTCGCTAATTTTCCTGAGAAAGTAGTTTTACCAGAACCTTGAAGTCCTGACATTAAAATAACCGTTGGATTTCCAGAAAGGTTAACACCAGCAACGTCTCCACCCATTAATTCGGTAAGTTCGTCTTTTACTAATTTAACCAATAATTGTCCCGGCTGTAAAGTAGTTAATACATCCTGACCAATCGCTTTTTCTTTTACTTTGGTTGTAAAATCTTTGGCAATTTTAAAGTTAACATCGGCATCAAGTAAGGCACGACGAACTTCTTTTAAGGTATCGGCAACGTTTACTTCTGTAATTTTACCGTGTCCTTTTAATATATGGAACGCTTTATCTAACTTATCACTTAAATTATCAAACATATCTTTTTCTTTATTTGAAGTGCAAAGATAATCTAATTAGATATTTCAGGCAATTTTTATTTGAGTGCTTTTTTTGCCGTAAAGTCACTAAGACACAAAGTTTTTTGTCGCTAATTACCATAATTTCGCGAATTGCTTAAATGTGTGTTTTCTCGCAGATCACGCAGATTTCACAGATTTTTTTTGCTCACAAAGTCGCGAAGTTTATTTTTCACGCAGATTCTGCAGATTTTGGCAGATTAGAATTTTAAAATTTAAATAATAATCTGTGTGAATCTGCTTAAATCTGCAGAATCTGCGTGGAACAAAATCATTTAATCCTTTTAATCTGTGGCTAAAAACAAAAAAGCGCAAAGAAAAAATCTTTGCGCCTTTGTAACTATGTTCCTTTGAAACTTTTTTAGAATTGAAAGTAAATGAACGGCTGCGAACCCGCAACTGCAGTTGCGTACACGATCCAATATACAAATCCTAAGATTATGGCTTTTATTAGTAAAGGTGTTTTGTCGAAAACAGATTTCATTCCGTTTGTGAACGATTCTGGCAAGAAATGCCAAACGTAACCGAATAACATTAATCCGAAAACATTTTTATAACCTAAAATAATTGTTTTCCAAAGTTCTGGTTCAAATGTTAACTGGCCAATAGTATTAATTACCTGCAATGCTGTTTCAAAGTCTCGTGCGCGGAAGAAAATCCAACAGAAAACTACAAAGTGGAATGTGATCACGATTGAGAAAAATCTCCACAAGAAATTTGGTTTTTTATCTTTTTTAGAAGGAAAGAATTCCATGAATATTTTGTGAACTGCCAATGCTAATCCGTGAAGTGCTCCCCAAATAATAAATTGCGCACCAGCTCCATGCCACAAACCTCCTAAAAGCATTGTGGTAAACAGGTTGAAATTGGTTACTAATGTTTGTTTTATTTTACTTGAAAGCAAAAATGATAAAGCGAAAATCAAAATACTGATTCCTGCGATAACAAGCGGAATTACACTTTCATTATAACAAGACATTCCCCAAAGCAATAATCCGAAGAAGAATAAACTCGGGAATAAATATCCTGCGAAAGAACCTTCTCTGTTTCCTCCAATCGAAATGTATAAAAAGTCTTTTAACCAAGTCGAAAGCGAAATATGCCATCTTCTCCAGAAATCTGTAATTGAAGTCGATTTGTATGGAGTTCTAAAGTTAACTGGCAGTTTAAATCCTAACAATAATGCAATACCAATTGCCATATCTGAATATCCAGAAAAATCACAATAGATCTGAATAGCATATCCGTAAGAAGCCATTAAGTTTTCAAACGAAGTATAACTCAAAGGCGTATCGAAAACACGGTCAACAAAGTTTACTGATATGTAATTTGAAATTACTGTTTTCTTAATCAAACCGCCAATAATTAAAAACAAGGCATTGTTTACATCTTGTTTGGTCAGGTTTAATTTTTGATAAATCTGTGGTAAGAAATCTTTTGCTCGTACAATTGGCCCGGCCACTAATTGCGGGAAGAACGACACGAAAAATAAATATTCAATGTAGTTTTTTGTCGGCTTGATTTCTTCACGATAAATTTCGATAATATAACTCATCGACTGGAATGTATAAAATGAGATTCCAACCGGAAGAAAAATATCATGGAATTTTAAATTTCCATTGAACATATCATTGTAAGTACCAATCATAAAATTCATGTACTTGAAATATCCAAGTAATCCTAAATTCAGAATGACACTTATCACCAAATATATTTTCTTGGTGCTGTCTTTTGATTCTTTGTAAATAATCTGGCTTAAGCCGTAATCTACAACAGAAGATAATAGTAAGAGTAAAAAGTAAATACCGCTTGACTTATAATAAAAGAAAAGCGAGAAGATAATAACATAGGTTAATCGTAGATAAAATGTGTTTTTTAAAAATCCGTAAATAAAATAAAAAACTAGGAACAATCCCAAAAACAAGCCTGTATTAAATAACAGCTTTTCATCGGGATTGTATATAAACCAATTTTTTACTTGTGGTATTGTTACTGCACCAAAATTTTGAATGAACCAATTATTAATGCTATCTATTGTTGTCAATTTACTTATTTGATTTAAAATTATCGTATGCTTTTAAAAATGCTTCTGTAAACAAGCTTCCTTGTTTTTCATATCCTTTTTTTGAATAATGAACCCAATCTTTTCCTATTAATCCCTGCGATTTTAATTGTCTTATTCCTTTCAATCCGCCAAATTCATCATATAAATCCCAAACAGCAAAACCATCTTTTTCGGCAATATCATTTATTCGCTGTGCATATTCGCCCACAAAATTATTTGGTTTTCCTCCTCTAAATAACGACGGCGGTGGTGTCATCACAATTATTGGGACATTTATATTTTGATCTTTAATATTTTTGATAAACTGACGCAATCTCTGGATATAATCTGAGGTTTCCAGCTTATCGAAACTTTCATTTGTTCCCAATGAAAAAATTAAAAGATCTGGATGCAATGCTTTAAGTTGTTCAAAAAATAACGGATATTTATTATAGTCCGAATATTTGGCACCATTTACTCCTATTCCGCTGTAAATTAAACCGGGAGCGTCTTTTTCGAGAACTAATCCGTTTAATTCATAATCTTTAGCTTCTTTATGAGGAACTAAATAGATTTTATCGAGTGCTTTTTCTGATTTGTAAAAATGGCAAAATGCATCTGATTCAAGGTTTAAAGGAACAAATTCTGATGTTTTAATATTCTTGGGCTGCATTTCATTGGTTGGGATTCTTAAAATTCTTCCCGCACGAATGTTATTTGATTTCAGCTGATTGGCTTTTTTTATATCAGCAACCGAAACATTGTATTTATCTGCAATAATCGAAATGGCTTCTCCTTTCTTGATTTTGTGTGTGACGATCTTACGCTCTGTTGTCTCAATAAATTTGGTTTGAGATGACGAAGATAAATCAAACATACTTTCGTTTTTTGGAGTAATAATCTGAATCGTATTAAATTTATACGAGGGATCTTTTATACTCATTTCTACTACAAATCCTCCTGTATCTCTCCAAAGTCCAATACCACTTAATCCTACAGGATAATTTCTTACTGGATAAATATTTCGGTAACTGTCCCAGATTCTATTACAGCGAAAACGTTCATTGTACGAACCATTTGTTTTGGCTAGCTGATAGGGAAAAACAAATCCACGGCCGCCATTTCCAAATTGCTGCTGTAAAATCTTTCGGATTTTATTGGTCATTAAATCACCTTGAATATGTGAATCACCAATATGTACGATATTTATTTTCTGATTCTTTTCACTTTCATTCTGAATCAATTTTTTAAAAACACTTTCTAATACTTTTGAATTATAAATGTGATTTCCTGTATAGGTTTCACCCTCGGTTATATCAATTTTACTAATCATTTTTTTAGGTATTGAAAGTGATTCTGTTTTTTGCTGATTATCATTTGTTGAGAAAAAAAGACAACAAAAGAAAATAATTAGTTTATCCATTTACGCTGTCGTTTTTCACAGAAACGGAATCTGCTTTGGGTTTTCTAACTGTTTGCGGTTTTACACCAGTATCACGTTTTTCACGTAAAACTTTATATTGTTCGTATCCTTTATTTAATTGGCTGTATAATAAATTACCTATTGCTTTTGCTCCTCTCTGGTTAAAGTGTGTATAGTCTCTATTGGCTCTGGCCGGAGATTCGTCTACCCATTTTACCATCGAACCGTCACCACCCATAAGCGTATATAAATTAACAAATCCTGATTCAGTCTCTAATGCATAATGCTTTTGAGCTTTCATCAAAGGCACAACAGCTGAATCGGTTTTCATTTCTAAATCGTATTTAGTCGACTTGTCTGCCGTTGAAACGATTAGAATAGAAACTCCCGGAAATGATTCTTTTATTTTATTGACGGTTTTAGTCATTCCTTTTTCATACCATGAATAATTTTTGGTTCCGTAATTTAAAACATTTGTTCCATAATGCAGAATGATTAAATCATAATTTAGATGCGTATTAAAAGCCTGCATTACATTGGCATTAAACATAGAAATTGGCAGACCTGAATTTCCTCTTTGAGAAAAGTTATCTACATGAACACCGTTTCCATTATCAAAATTAAATCCGTAAATCGGAATAGAATCTGCGTGAATGAAATCAGCTTTAAATGCTTTTATACTTCCTGATGTTACTTTCAGGCTGTTTACCAAATTAGACGGATTTAAGCTTTTGCGAATCGTATCTTTTCCAATAATAAAATTCACGTTCCCTTTTTTAGAAGATCGTCCATAAAACAAAGTCGGATTATCTAAAGTAGTCGAGTTTTTATTAAGACCTGCTTCGTATTGAACCCAGGTTGGATTTACTTTATCATTGGCAAAAAACACATGCCCATTTACTCCAAATGGACTTGCTGGTCTTTTTACATTTAAATACGATTGCGTTTTCCAGTTTTTAGAATATACTGATTTCACAGAACCTCTTGATGCTGCAGATTCTGAAGTAATGGGTACAAAACCAACTCCGTGTCCTCCAAAACGTTCCTGATAATTAGCACGAACATCTTGAACGATCAAATCGCCATCGGTCATAGAATCTCCATAATATGCAATTCTAACTTTGTTCTGCGGATTCTTTTCTAACTGATATAGTTTTTCGTAAAATGAAATAAGGTATTGAAAACCTTTATAATCATCGAATGTTTCCGATGGAAATTCAATCCCTTCAGAAGCATCGTAAACGATTTTTTCTTTCCCCATTCTACGCTCAGCTTCTTCTATACTGTCACTATCTGAAGACAACGAATCTTTAGCAACCGATTCTAAAAGCAGACTGTCGATCAAAACATTTTTTGAATCGATTTTGCTATCTGAAAATATCTTATCAGGAAGGATTTGTTTGAATCCAATAAAAGCAACTAAAGCTAATGCGACTATGGCAAAAGACTGAAAAAAATATGATTTTGTATTCACTAATTAATTATAATTTTTAACGGATAGAGTAACAAAAATTAAACCATTTAAAATTCCTGTTAATTCTGTTTTTTAAAATGATGCGCAAAGATAAAATTAAATCGTTCATTTTTAATTCATTTTAACAATAAAGAAAAACAAAAAAAGAGGCTAGAAAAATCTAACCTCTAAATCAAAAAAAAATAAAAAAAACAAAGCTAATGATTAACTAATTTTTTGATGTTGTTTTTTAAAACAACTCTGAATAATACAAATTATCCAAAGTTGTCAAAATGTTATTTTAACAGGGCATATTCTAGACTAACATATCCTCTAACTCCTGCCTCATTGGACATTGCTAGGAATTTAACTTTATAATAGTTTCCAGCTACATCTTTAACAACATAAAAACGGTCTGTTCTAATACTTGGTAATGTAGATGGCCCACCACCGCTTCTCCAGTTTGCACCAATGATTCTTTGATCAGTTGCAGAAGCCGTAAAGTTAGCCTCTACCACATTTGCTTTCGTAAACGCTGCGTAAGTAACATCTCCAGCCACTAAAACTTGATATGCTTTAGTACCACCTTTCATGTTTGTTACGATAAAATCTGAGTATCCGTAAGTTACCTCAGTACCCGCATTTAAGTAATTAGTAAAAACAGTGAAATTTAAATCCCATTTGTCTTTTAAAGGCTCAACAGAAACTGTATTTCCAGTTGTTAAGCTAAAGAATGTAAAGTTGTAAGCAGCATCTTTAGCAATTGTTTTCTCAGTAAAAGTTGCAGAAGCTAAATCAGCGTATTGAATTTTATATCCAGCACCGTTTCTTAAAATTCTAACTTTTTTCCATCCTCTTGGATCACCATCAACCGTTACAGAACCTACACTTGGCACTGCTGTTCCAACAGCATATCCTAAATTCACTAAGTAAACTTTGTTATCGGCATCATTTGCAGAAATTTCAGCGATTGCAGTTCCAATTCCTGCACCAGCGCCAGCTAAAACTCCTGTTGGATTGTCAACATAACCATTTGATGCAGCAGTTGTACCAGCTCCAACAGTGACATCTGTATTAATTGTCTGCGTTAAGGTAATATCTGAAGTTTCTAATTTTTTTACGGCCATTTTTAAGGATCCGTTTATTACAACTCTAAAATCTGTACCACTTGAAAATCCAAAATCCCAAGCAGCTCTGTTAACTGATTTAGATTCTTCTGTGCTTAAATCAAGATAAACCTGATTAGGCTCATTTGGTCCACCTACAGCTGGCTGCAAAATAGCTCCAACCGTAGGAACTTCAACTTCTGGCGTATCATCATCGCTTGAACAAGCTGTAAGAGATAAGAATGCGAATGATAGTAATAATAATTTTTTCATTGTATTTTAGTTTTATATTAAAGATTAAGGTTATAAGCTAATTTTAGGAAATATGAACGTCCGTATGCGAGCATTAAATTTGATCCAGATGCATGCGCTCCTTCAGTTGTTCTAGTTTGGTTCACATTAGTTACATTAAGAATATTTCGTGCTCCAATCGTTGCTTCAAAATGATCTTTGAAGAAATTTTTTCTAATTGATGCATCAAGCCAGTTACTAGGATCAATTTCAGACAAAACATATTCAGAACCAGATTCAATAAATTGTCTGCTTTTCCCATTGTATTTGTAATACCCCGAAATAATGGTTTTCCATTTTGTAATATTATAGGAAAGACTTGCATTCAGATTAAATGAGTAGAGAAATTGATCGTTTGAAGTAAATTGATTATTATTGATCAACTGTGAAATTCCTATTAACGCTGCACCAAGATTAACAGTAAAATTATCTTTGACAATTTGGTTCATTGTAGAAAAATTCCACATTTGGTATTTACTAACATTAATATATTGATATTCGGGAGTTCCTGTATCTGGATTTTTACGTATAAATGCCATATCAATTCTATCATCCACATTTAAGAAACTTCCTGCCAGAGTGCCTGACCATTGCCAGCCTGAAGAAAATGTCATGAATTTTTTAATGCTTGCTTCATAAGAAGTACTGGTTTCAGGAATAAGATTTTCGTTTCCGGTAAAGAAATGTCCGTCAAAAATTTGTTTTGTATAAAGCTCATCAAAATTTGGAGTTCTAAAACCATTTCCATAAGAGCCACGAAGTTCCAGTCCCTTATCAAATAAATATCTTAAACCTATAGAAGAAGCATATTGGTTTTTAAATTTAGATTGTACTGAAAAACGTAATCCAGGTTTTATAGAAAATCGATCAGTTGCCATAATCTCTGAAGAGACGAAAAAATCATAATTTTCTAGTCTTTTGCGAATAGGTACAAATTTATTATTAGCTTCCTGAACAAGAGCAAAACCTTGATTGTTTACAAAATCATATCCAATTTGCAAATCAACTGTTTTATCAGAAAAAAAGTTATTTAAAGTTCCTGTTGAAGAAAGAACCTCCATTGACTGATCTTTTTCAGTACTATTTAGATCTTCATTTTTTGTAAATAAATAATATCTGAAATTTTCTATTTCGCGCTGCTGTTTCTGATGTGAGACAGAAACATTATAATTCAATTGCGAAAACAATCCACCGGTAACATTTAGATTATGAAAATATCTGTTGGTAAAATACCTCATATCATCACTATAACGATAAGTTCCTAATGTAGAATTAAAATTAGACTGAACTGTGCTGTTGTAATAATCAACATTTTCATCTAAAAACTCGAATTTGTAAAAAAAACGAAATCTATCTTTATGATAAGATATTAAAGCATTTCCGTTTAATTGCTCTTTTGGAAGCCAGGTGTAACCCCGCGTTTGATCATTCTCAGCATAACTTTTTCCATTTCTATCACCTAAATATCCTTGAAAATCATTTCGATTGATCCCACCACTTACAAACCAGTTTTTATTGAAGGTATGTGCTACTCTCAAAGATTGAATGTGGCGTCCTTTTTCAAACAAAGAATATTCATCACCTACAGTTTCTTCCTGAACAGATGCAGTAATATTCCACTTGTACTTTGAAGATTTTTTGGTGATAATGTTCAAAACTCCACTCACAGCATTCGCCCCGTAAGCTACTCCCATAGAACCTTCAACAATCTCTATATGATCAACATCATTAAGGTTAATTTGAGATAAATCGGTATTATTTCCAACGCCTCCTTCATTAACTAAAGGAACATTGTCAACCAAAATTTTAAAATACTGTGCATCTAACCCAAATAAGGAAACTGTTGACCGACCGCTTGTACTACTGGGTCTAACTGTAATATTTAAATATTGATTCAAAACATCAGATAAATTATTCGCTGCTAAATTTTGTATATCCTTATTAGATATAACACGAACATTAAAAACAGATTTTTTTATAGATTGTGGCTCAAACTGTCCTGTAACCACGACTTCTGAGAGTTTTTCGTGTGATTTAATAGTATCTTTTTGCTGCGAAAAAGAAATCTGATAAAAAAGCACAACTGCAAAAAGAGTAATTTTAAATTTCATTATTTTTATTCAATCTTAATAACCTTTGCAAATATATAACTATTTTTAATTATTCTAAATAAATTAATATATTTGCCAAAATTTAAAAACAAAACAGTAAGTTATGATTTCAAAAAGCCTCTTTTTTTCAGCCGCTATGGCTTTTACTTGTAGTCTTGGATTCAGTCAGGACAAAAAACAACAAGACATAAAATCTATTAAATCAATGTGTGGTTGTTATGAAGTAAAGTTCAATTTCACAGAAACATTTTCATATCCTAAAGATTCTCTTACTTACAAACCATCCGAAACCAAACATGAATCTGCTTTGGAATGGGTTGAATTGTTAGAAGATACTCCAAATAAAATCGTTATGCAGCACTTATTAATCGTAAGCGATGATATGATTATCAAACACTGGAGACAAGACTGGTTATATGAAAACACAGACTTATATGCATTTGATAAAGGAAATTCTTGGAAATATAAAAAGTTAGATAAAAAAGCTGTTAAAGGTCAGTGGACTCAAAAGGTATATCAAGTTGATGATAGTCCAAGATATGAAGGTTCTTCTACTTGGGTACATGTTGATGGGCAGGATTATTGGGCAAATGTTGCAGATGCGCCGCTTCCTAGAAGAGAGCAGACAAAACGTAACGATTATAATGTTTTAAAAAGAAGAAACATCCACGAAATTACTGCTACAGGATGGAATCATGAGCAGGATAATGACAAATTAGTTCGCGATGATGCTGGGAAAGATGTTCTTTTAGCACAAGAAAAAGGTTTTGATGTTTATACTAAGGTGCCGGATATTAAATGTATCGCAGCTCAAAAATGGTGGAAAGAAAATAATGTGCTTTGGAAAAACGTTCGTGACAAATGGCAGACTCTTTTCGACAGACATAAAGATCTTAATTTAGAAGCTAAAGTTGACAGAAAAGCTCTTTATTCTCTTTTGTTTGATTTAAAACCAACTGCTACAAAAGCTGAATCAGATGCTATTATTGACAAGTTTGTAAAATAACAAAATATTGTTTTAATTGAAAAAGGCCGGTAATCTAAGATTACCGGCCTTTTGATTTAGAAAAAATGTCTAATTATTCTAAACTGATTTATTATTTATTAAAATTCATTTTGTTTAATTAAAGGATTGGCATTAATTTCATCTTTAGGAATTAGCCACTGCCATCTTTTATCTGTAGGGTCAACATTCAACACACCATTTACTATCCCTGAATCATGATTTGCACCAGTTCTATCTAATGGAGAATTTGTACGTTTCAAATCAAAAAATCTAAATCCTTCACCCCACAACTCTATTCTTCTCTGCATTAAAATTTCGTCAACTAAAGCTTGTCCAGTATTAGTAGACAAAGTATAAGACGGGTTTCTTGTTATCTCAAATTCATACAATACATTTGCGGCATCTGCACTTCCCATTCTGGCTTTTGCCTCAGCTTCTATAAGAAACATTTCAGCAGCACGCATATAAGGCACATCACATCTGCTATCTCCAGTACTTATTGATAAGAATTTTTGGCTGGTATAAGGAAATTTTGCAAAATTTGACGGAAGAGCAAGTGCTGTATGTTTTCCAGTCTTATCAAATATTGCAGATCTAATGTCAGTAGAAGGAATCATGTCATAGAGCTTACTATTAATAGCTTTTGGGCAAGAACGTATTACCGTTGAGCTGAAATTTCTAGACATATAAGCTCCAAAATTTCCAAAATATTGAGTTTGAACCTCATTTATGTGGCTTCCCCACATCCACTCTTTGTTATTATAATCATTGAAACCAGTTACATATTCTGCAGTTGACATTAACGTCTTTCCACTTCGTGCTTTATTAGCGTATTCAGCTGCAGCACTCCAATTACCTTGCGTCAAAGCAACTCTGGCCTTTAAGCCTTGCGCCACCTTTAAATCTAGATAAGAATTATTTGGTTTTAAATATCCTTGCAACAAAACATTCGCTTCATCTAGATCCTTATTAATTTGAGTATATACCTCTTCTACTGTTGATCTTGGAAAATTATCATTTCCGACAGTCAAAATTATCGGAACTCCTAATTGACTATTAGTTACTCCATTTACGTATCTTTTTCCAAATAGTTGTACTAATTGAAAATGACAAAATGCACGATACAATAATGCCTGACCTTTAACAATATTTTTGTCTGAAGTTGAGCCAATGGCAGCATCAGCAGCATTAATAATAGTGTTTGCATTTCTTATTATTCTATAATAAGTTCGATACGGAAAACGCAGGTCTACTGAATTTTCATTATTTACTGAACTCCAATTATACATTTGCAAAAACCATCCATTTGTAATTGGAAAAACAACATCATCACCAACAATATCTGTTTGCTGCATTAAGCCTCCTAATCCAGCCTGACTTTGATCTTCATAAGAAATATACAGTGATCTGTGAATTCCATTCAGCAACATCATTAAATTTTCAGTTGTTTTGGTAGCGCCTTCATTATCGACAAATTCTGTAGGCTTCTTGTCTAAAAAATCATCTGAACAAGAATTAAAAACAGTTACTGTCAGTATAAAAAATACTATTTTAATATAAGTTGATTTCATTTTTCTTAAAAGTTTAAATTAACTCCCAGCGTTATTACTCTTGATGGAATATATCTATTTTGAGTAGTTCCATTAAAAGTTTGTGTAGGATCCATTCCTTGACGTTTTGTAAATAATAGTAAGTTCTCACCATTTACATAAACTGATGCATTATCTATTTCCATTTTTGACAAGAATTCAGAAGGCATTTTATAAGATAAATTAATTTGTCTAAGAGATAAATAGTCTGAACCAGTTAACCATCTATCTGAAGCAGAAGATGCTTGAGTATTTCTATTAATATCTAATCGTGGCACATCAGTAATATCTCCAGGTTTTTGCCATCTTCTAAAAATGTCTGTACTTAATGCCGATCCATAATTATTTCCTGTATGCATTAATGAAGCATAGTTCGTATCATACATTTGTCCACCAATTTGATAAGTACAAATAATATCTAATCGAAGTCCTTTATATTTAAATGTATTTCCAAAGCTTCCAAACAAATCAGGTATTGCTGATCCTGCATAATGGTACAAAGCTTTATTTTGATCGGTAGTTACATTAACGCCATTTACAACTCGTAAAGTAGTATCTCCTGTATTCACAAATTTCGGATCAGCTACATATAGAGCATATCCATCTGCAGGATCTACTCCATACCAATCTCTTAACCAATAATCATAAATAGAATGACCCACTGAAAGTTTTTTGGTTCCATTTATAATTTCGCCCTGTGGGAGTTTTGTAATTTTATTATTAATTGTAGAAGCATTAATATTTAGATTCCAAGAAAAATCTTTTGCTTTAAGAATTGTACCATCTAATGCAATTTCAATTCCTTTATTTACCATAGAACCAATATTCTCCATTCTATTGTCTAAACCAGATGATAATGGGTTAGGGACTGAAAAAATTAAACCATCAGTATTTCTATTATAATACTCAACACTTCCTTTCAATCTATTCTTAAACAATCCAAATTCTAAAGCAATATCTTTCTGAGTATTAACTTCCCATTTCAAATTAGGAGCAGCAGCAGCATAAATTAAAATACCTCCTTCACTTCCGTTATCGTAACCTAAACTATAAGTTGGCTGACTAACATAATAATTCAACCCATTAATTTTCGAACCAGCATCATTTGTATCACTAATTATGTGTGAATCATTACCAACTTGTCCTATCGACGCTCTTAATTTTAGGTCGTCAATCCATGAAGTATTATGAAGAAACTTTTCTTTAGAAATTACCCAAGCTCCTCCTAAAGACCAAAAGTTACCCCATTTTTCTGCAAACTTTGAAGATCCATCTCTGCGTAATGATGCTGAAAAAATATATTTTTCCATATAGTCATATCCTGCTCTTGAGAAATAGGATTCAGTGGCATAATTTCGTGTAAAAGAAGTTAATCCAGTAGTAGTCGCATAATTAACAAATTCAATTATACTAGGAGCAACCTGTCCAGTTTTACTGCTGCTTGTCCAATTTCTTTCATAATCGAAGCTTTCATGTCCAAGCAGTGCGTTAAATGAATGATTTCCAATTTTTTTTGAATAATTCAGTAACTGATTATATGTAACACCTGTTAGAATTTTATCTTCTTTTGCCATAAGACCTGTTGGTGCACCATCTCCAATTAATGTATTATACGAATATGTTCTATTAGAATATGTTTTATCAATAGAAGCATTTGTAGTAAACTTGAAATCTTTTAAAAAAGTAATTTCAAAAAACGCTCTTGCTGAAAGTGCTAGCCCTTTTACAACATCGGTATCATTTAAAGTTTCATACACTACGTTTCTTCCGTTAGAAGCACCAGATCCGCGAATCGTCGAATATACTTTATTACCATTATCATCTAACACATAAGATCCATCATCATTATGATCAAAAACAGGATAAATTGGCCCCATTGTTCTAATCGTTCTAAATGGATTTTTAAACGAACTTGTATTTTCTACTCCATCTGTTCCTAGCTTTGAATTAGTTAAAGCTCCTGACATGTTTACACCAGTTCTAAACCAATCTTTTAAACTTGTATTTAAATTCAATCTACCTGTTGTTCTTTCAAAACCAGATTTTTGAATGTATCCTTCTTCATTTAAATAACCAAGAGAAGCAAAATAATTGGATTTATCTGATTTTCCCTGATATGAAAAATCTACATTTTTACGAACTCCGGCTCTTTCCAAATATTTAGCCCAATCAAGATCTTGTGGATATAATAATTTTGCATCTGGATTCAATTTTCCATCAGTCCCAACAATACTGTTGTTTGGCACATTAAATGGATTAGTAACCAAAACAACTGGTACTCTTGAAGATGCATATGCATTAGCTGCATCAACTTGTGCCTGTGTTCCCATTGGACGGCTATTTCTAATCGCTTCCCATTCTAAAGGGTAGTAGTCGAAAGCATTTACTCTCTTATAGTCTTTAATAGAACGTGAAGTCATACCAGTACTAACATTTAAAGAAAATTTATCTTTCGATGATTTTCCTGATTTTGTTGTAATAATAACCACTCCATTTGCCGCTTTTGATCCATATAAAGAAGTGGAAGATGCATCTTTTAAGACGGTCAAACTTTCAATATCGCTTGAGTTTAAATTGCTGATGTCTCCTGCATATGGCACTCCATCTACAATGTATAAGGGTGTATTAGATCCATTGATTGAACTAAAACCTCGTATTCTAATTTCTGGAGCAGCTCCTGGCTGACCTGCTGAACTTTGAATCTGAACTCCTGATGTTGCCCCTTCTAAAGATGACAAAGCATTGGTTAAAGGTCTATTTTCTAATTGTTCAGATTTAACTTGAGATGCAGAACCAGTATATGAAGCTTTTTTTGCTGTTCCATAAGCTACAACCACAACTTCATCTAATTCCTTTCCATCTTCTTGCATTTTAACATTAAGTACAGAACCAGTTCCAACCGTTAAGTTAATATCTTTGAATCCCATGTAAGAAAAAATCAAAACATCCCCTGTCTTAGCATTTATTACATACTTTCCATCAAAATCTGATTGTACCCCAGTTTTCGTTCCTTTTACATTTACGTTTACTCCGGGAATTGGTCCATTAGCATCCGAAACCATTCCTGTAATTTTTTTCTCTTGAGCAATACTGGATTGCAAAACCAAGATAAAAAAGAGCATGATAAGTCCTTTTAATTTTTGTTTCATTATTTTGTTTTTTTAATTAGAGTGGGCGAACTTAAAAAATTAAAATAATTTTAACAAGGATATATTTATTTTTAACACTAATTAATATAAATATTATACTACAAAAATACAAAAGAATAAAAATAAGAAGAAGAATAAAAAAGCCATCTATAAAGATGGCTTCTTATTGATAGTCATGATTACCATTAGCTTACTAATTCAAAATAGTTAAAAATGAACTACACAAGTATTGTATTTTAAACGAGACAGTGCCCTTTAAATTTCTCCTACAAAAATATTACAGAACTCAATCACAAAACATCCCCAATAAGTCAAAAAAACAATAAAAAAAGCCAGTAATTATAAACTACTGGCTTTTAATTATGAATTTATTTAATTCTTACATTCTCTCTGGAACTTCAATTCCTAATAGACTGAAAGCTGACTTAATCACTTCGGCAACTTTTTGTGAAAGCTGTACTCTGAAAATCTTTTTTGTCAAATCGACTTCACCTAAAATATGAACCGATTGATAAAAAGAATTATATTCTTTTACCAAATCGTATGTATAATTAGCAATTAATGCTGGACTGTGATTTTGCGCTGCATTTTGAATTACTTCAGGGAAAAGTTCGATTTGTTTTACCAATTCTTTTTCCTTTTCATGAAGTTCTTCAATATTTGTTTTCGCTGAAAAATCAAAATCGGCTTTACGAATAATCGACTGAATTCTCGCATATGTATACTGAATAAATGGTCCCGTATTTCCAGCAAAATCAACAGATTCTTCTGGATTGAAAAGAATACGTTTTTTAGGATCTACTTTTAAGATATAATATTTCAATGCTCCAAGACCAATCGTTTTGTACAATTTTGCCTTTTCATCATCAGAATAACTGTCTAGTTTTCCTAAATCTTCTGAGATTTGTTTGGCTGTATCAGTCATGTCCTGCATCAAATCATCGGCATCGACAACTGTTCCTTCACGGCTTTTCATTTTACCCGAAGGTAAATCAACCATTCCGTATGATAAATGATATAGGCTTGAAGCCCAGTCAAAACCTAGTTTTTGCAAGATTAGGAATAATACTTTAAAGTGATAATCTTGTTCGTTACCTACTGTGTATACCATTCCTCCAACATCCGGCATATCTTTCACACGCTGAATTGCTGTTCCAATATCTTGTGTCATATAAACCGCTGTACCATCAGAACGAAGAACGATTTTACGATCAAGACCTTCATCGGTTAAATCAATCCAAACTGAACCGTCAGGATCTTTTTCGAAAACACCTTTATCTAGACCAACCTGAACAACATCTTTTCCTAATAAGTAAGTATTACTTTCGTAGTAATATTTATCAAAATCAACTCCAAGGTTCGTGTAAGTTGTAGCAAAACCATCATACACCCATTGGTTCATTTTTTTCCAAAGTGCAATCACAGCTTCATCACCAGCTTCCCATTTTTTCAGCATTTCTTGTGCTTCAATAATAATGGGCGCTTGTTTTTTAGCTTCTTCTTCGGTTTTACCCGTTTCAATTAATTGGTTTATTTCTGTTTTGTAAGCTTTATCAAACTCCACATAATATTTACCGACTAATTTATCTCCTTTTAAATTTGATGTCTGCGGCGTTTCACCATTTCCAAATTTTTCCCAAGCGAGCATTGACTTACATATATGGATTCCGCGGTCGTTAATGATTTGAGTTTTGTATACTTTTTTACCAGAAGCTTTTAATATTTCCGCAACAGAATATCCTAACAAATTGTTACGAACATGTCCTAAGTGAAGCGGTTTATTTGTATTTGGCGATGAGTATTCTACCATAACAGCTTTATCGGCGGGATCTGGAGAAACATAACCAAATTTATGATTGTCTTTTATATCATTAAAAAAGTTCAGGTAATAACTATCAGAAATTACAATATTCAGGAAACCTGATACCACATTAAAGCGCGCAACGTCAGAAACATTTTCAACCAGATAGGTTCCTATTTTATTTCCTAATTCGGCAGGATTACTTTTAATTACTTTCAGTAAAGGGAAAATCACCATTGTAATATCGCCTTCAAACTCCTTTCTGGTAGTCTGAAACTCGATTTTATCTACTGAAACATCAAATAATGCCTGTATTGCTTTTTGTATAGAAGGTGTAAGAATTTGTGATAATGACATGTAAACTTATTTTAAAGTGAGCAAAGATACTGCTTATTCGTCAATTAGAGAAAATGAAAAACATATAAAATCACATAAAACGATTATAATTTCTTAAAAAAGGAACGGTTTCAATTGTTAAAATTATCAAAAAATCAAAATGATAATTCCTTATGAAACAAGGGATCACAAAAAAATAAAAAGTTTTTTCTCTTTTTCTTGTAACATAATTCTAACATAAGAGTCTTAATAAGGACTTCAGATTTTATTTGAGGCAGAAAAACAAAATAGAAAAAAATAAAAAACAATCTCATCATCAATCAATCAAAAAGATCAAAAAACAAGCTATGAAATTAAAATTCTTCCTGTTTGCATTATTGGGGATAATGGCAACAGTCCAGGGTCAAAATTCAGGATCGGTCACTGGAAAAATCATTGAAAAATCTAACAGCATGCCTATTTCGTATGCTACAGTTTCACTTAAAGAAAATGGAAAAGTGGTAGCTGGAGTAAATACTGATGATAATGGTGATTTCTCATTTAAAAATATTGCTGTAAAAAGCTATACTATCGAGGTTCAATACATTGGATTTAGAAAATATATTGGTTCTGTACTTTTAAGCGAAAACAAAAAATCTGCAGTTGTCAATGTCTCTCTTGAAGAAGAAGCAACGCAATTAAAAGGCGTAAATGTAATTGCTGAACGTTCTACAATTGAGCAAAAAATTGATAGAAAAGTCGTTAATGTTGGAAAAGATTTAACTACTGCTGGAGCTTCGGCATCGGATATTATGAACAATATTCCTTCTGTAAACGTAGATCAGGATGGAAAACTTTCGCTTCGCGGAAATGACAATGTTCGTGTATTAATTGACGGACGTCCTTCTAATATTGATCCAGCACAATTATTAAAACAAATTCCATCGACATCTATTAAGAAAATTGAGTTGATTACAAATCCAAGTGCAAAATACAATCCTGAAGGAATGTCAGGAATCATCAATATTATTTTACACAAAAACGCCAATACTGGTTTCAACGGAAGCTACAGCGGCGGAATTACTTTTGGTAAAACTGCAAAATACAATCAGTCTTTAGATTTAAACTACAAAACGGGAAAAGTTAACTTTTTTGGTAATGCTGGTAATAATTTTGGAACATACTTTAATGATGGTCACATCCAAAGATTAGATCAGGATGTAGTTCAAAAATTAGATATCTCAAACGATAATGATAACTACTTATACAAAGTAGGTATGGATTACCTAATTAACGACCATAATACGTTATCTTTTTACACCAATCAGAATAAATCTTCTGGCACTGGAATTGTAAATACTGATATTGATTACAACAATGGCGATCCAAACATTAAAAATATGTACCAAAAATCAAGATACCAAGGACCGAATTTAACAGGGACTTACAACTTGGCGTACAAGCACATATTTAAAAAAGAAGGACATACTCTTGATTTCGAAGGAAATTATAGTGATACTAAAGAAACCCAAAATGCAGGTTTCGATACCAAAACAACAAGTCCTGCCAACGCATCAAGCAGTGTAGTATACAACGATTATATTCGTGACAACAGAAAACTAGGAACTTTAAACGTAGATTATGTTAATCCATTAAACGACAAAACTACGCTTGAGGCTGGTGCTGAAGCAAGAATTACAAGAACAGATAATGATTATCATACAAGTAATCCTGCTGTTCCTGCTGCAGACCAGATTTCCAATTATAAATATGATACTGATATTTATTCTGCTTATGTAACTTTTGGTCAGAAATACAAAAAATTCAGCTACCAAATAGGGACTCGTTTTGAGAGTTACAAAGTAGCCGCTAATTTAAACAGCGGACAAAATAAATTTGATGACGATTATATTACTTTATATCCATCAGCTTATTTAACTTATAATTTAAATGAGAAAAATGTTTTACAATTAAGCTACAGCCGTCGTGTTGACCGTCCAAGTTTAGAACAGACAAAACCTATTCGCGAGTTTTCTACTCCATTGGTAACTTCATATGGAAATCCTGAATTGAGACCTCAGTTTACAAATTCTGTTGAAGTAAATTACACTAAAACTCTTGAAAAAGGAAGCATTACAGGGGGTGTATTTGTAAGAAGTATTAATGACCAAATAAGCAGAACTTTAAGTCCAGATCCTAACGACCCGTCAGGATATAAACAAATTTTAAGTTTTGCTAACTATGATCATAATAGTGCTTATGGTTTTGATCTTTCTCTTAACTATAAACTTACTAAATGGTGGGATATTCAGCCAGCTATTGACTTCTCCAGCATAAAACAAGAAGGTGTTGTTTTTCAGTTTGATCCAGCTACAAACACAAGTTCGCCTCTTCAACGCAGTGTAACAACATCTGCATTTAATGCTCGTATGAACTCAAACTTTAAACCCACAAAACGTTTAAGTTTCTTATTATTTGGTTTTTACAGAGGTCCTGTTGATGAAATTCAGCAAAAAAGAAACGAAATGTACAAAATAGACATTGGTTCACGCTACACTTTATTAGATAACAAAATGAATATCAGCGTGCGTTTTAATGATGTTTTCAATACCATGAAATTCTCATTTGACGGTATTTATCCTTACCCACAAACTGGACAGTTTACTTGGGAAAGCCAAACCGTTTATTTAGGTTTAACATACAACTTTGGAAGTGGTAAAATCAAAAACTTACAACGTAAACAAAGAGAAGACAACACTAATAAAGGCGGCGGCGGAATGTTCTAATCTCCGCTTTTATTAGAACTATTTTAATATTTTTGAAGAAAGTTCTTGTAGAAAAAAGCCTGAAGTTTGCCAACTTCAGGCTTTTTACATTTTGTATGACTATAAAAAATTTAGGAGCTCTTTTATTTCTTCTGGATTTGCCATTTCGGTATTATCTGTAATGGCCGAAGAATGGTAAAACGTATAATCGAGTTTTTCTTGAAGCAGTTTTATATTCGAAGATCTCAAACCGCCGCCGGGCATAATTTGAATTCGATCTCCTGCTAATTCCTGAAGTCTTTCGAGCGCCCAGATTCCTTCGGTGACATTAATTCCCTGACCTGAAGTGAGAATGGTTTTAAAACCACATTCGATAATATCTTCGAGAGATTTCTCTGGATTCTTAACTACATCAAAAGCACGGTGAAATGTACAAGGAAGCGGATGCGCCAAATGCACCAATTCTTTATTTTGTTTTTTATTAACTTTCCCGTTATCTTTCAAAATTCCAAAAACAAAACCATCAACACCTAGTTTTTTGTACTGCTTGATATCTTGTTTCATTTCTATCAGTTCTTCATCTGAATACACAAAATCACCACCGCGTGGTCTAATAATGACATGCATTTTTATATGTAAGCTTTCGCGGACTTTTACTACCAAAATAGAATTAGGTGTAGTACCGCCCAGATTCATATTCTCGCACAGCTCGATTCTGTGAGCACCACTCTGTTGAGCGATTATAGCAGACTCATAATTAAAACAGGCTATTTCTAATTGATTTTTTTTCATTTTTTTTAATATAAAAAGATCTTTTTACTCAAGTGTCATCCTGAGCGAAGTCGAAGGCTAATTTACTACTAAAGGTTCTTTTTATAAAAATTTTTATGACTTGTTTTATTTAAACATTCTGAAAATTCTTTAAGATCATCCCACTTATCACTTATTATTGCTTCTTTCTTTTTTCTACTCCAGCCTTTTACTTGCTTTTCAAATTTAATGGCCTGAATCACATCATTAAACTCTGTACAAAAAACCAATTCAAGAGGTCTTTTATTATAAGTATAGCTTTCTTTATTTAAACCATAATTATGTTCATTTAATCTTCTGTTTATATCATTTGTCATTCCTGTGTAATAACTTCCATCTGAACATTTCAAAATATATACATAATATCTCTTCATAATTTTCGAAACTTTTTAATCCCAAATTAAAAGTAAGAAAATTAATTCAAAAAAAAGAGAGAACCGTAACAACTGAAGGGCTTCGACTTCGCTCAGCCTGACAAACTAAATTTATGTTTCCTTAGCGAAGTCGAAGAGCACAACAATAGAAACGTGGGCTTCGACTTCGCTCAGCCTGACAAAAGGGGATATAAAAAAACCTGCTTCAAATGAAGCAGGTCAATATGTAATGTAAGATGAATTAATTTACCATTTGATGATTGCACTGGCCCATGTAAATCCACTTCCGAAAGCTGCCAGAACAACTGTATCTCCAGATTTGATTTTACCTTCTTCCCAAGCTTCAGTTAAAGCAATTGGAATAGAAGCGGCTGTTGTGTTTCCGTATTTTTGAATATTATTGTGCACTTGATCGTCTGTCAGTTTAAATTTATTCTGAATGAATTGAGAGATTCTCAAATTAGCCTGATGCGGAATCAGCATATCAATATCCGAAACCTGAAGTCCGTTTGCTTCCAGACCTTCATTAATAACTTCTGCAAAACGTACTACTGCATTTTTAAATACAAATTGTCCGTTCATGTAAGGATAGTAACTTTCGTCATTCGGATCATTATCTGCAATAATGTCTGTTACCCAGCGCGCTCCCATTCCCGGCGCCTGTAATGCTAATTCTTCTGCATGCAGTCCTTCAGAATGTAAGTGTGTAGACAAAATTCCTTTTGTTAAATCTTCTTCTCGGCTAAGAACTGCTGCTCCCGCCCCATCTCCGAAAATTACAGAAACGCCGCGTCCGCGTGTTGTCATATCCAATCCAGTTGAATGAACTTCAGAACCAATAACCAAAATATTTTTATACATTCCGGTTTTAATATATTGATCGGCAACAGAAATGGCATACACAAACCCCGAACACTGGTTTCTTACGTCTAATGCACCTACTGTTTTTAATCCTAAATCACGCTGTACCAAAACTCCCGGTCCAGGAAAATAGTAATCTGGGCTTAATGTAGCAAAAACTACAAAATCAATATCTTCTTTGGCTACGCCAGAACGTTCGATTGCAATTTTAGCTGCTTTCACTCCCATTGAAGTAGTGGTATCTTCGCCTCGAATAATATGTCTTCTTTCTTGAATCCCTGTTCTTTCTTGGATCCATTCATCATTGGTATCCATAATCTTGGACAAATCATCGTTTGTCACAACATTTGAAGGAACATAATATCCTAAGCCTGCTATTTTTGAATGATACATAATGTACTTTTATTTATTAAAAATTTAGAATGCAAATTTAAGTATACTTTAAAATATTAGAGTACAAATTACTCTTTTTTTCGTAATTATCAATTTAATATACTTTAATTATAAGACTATTTAAAATCATTTGATTTTAGAAAAACCAGTTTTCAGCTTGATTTTCTGAAGAAACTTAAAAAACAAACCCGACAGATTCTAAAATTTGCCGGGTTTTATATGGATTGTCATTCTCTAATTTTATAAGTAATTAAGACCTAAGAATATTTCCTGTTCTAAAGGAAGATCTATTTCACTTTCAAAAAAGATTAATTGTCTTTTGTAAACGGTTTCTACTAAATAATGGCTTCCTCTAAAATACGTTCTTCTGATTTTTACCGGAAGATTAGATTCGGCAACCATTTTAAATTGATGTGGATATACTAATGTTTTATGGGTTTGATCTTCATACGGAACCAACAAATGTGTAGGAACTTCGTTTATTTCACCAAATAAAGAAGCTACATATTTAATCTGAGGGTCTTCGTATATTTTGGTTGGATTATCTTTTACAATAATTTCTCCGTGTCGCATTACTATAGCTTCATCTGCAAATGACAAAGCGTCTGTGCTATCATGCGTCGCAATGATACAGGTAATTCCTTTTTGTTTTAAATAACGGAATAGATTTCGACGTAAAGCATTTTTACGAAAAGCATCGATCTGGCTGAAAGGTTCATCAAGTAAAATTACTTCTGGTTCCAATGCCAAAACTCTTACCAAAGCTACTCTTTGCTGTTGTCCTCCACTCAAAAATTTAGCTTTTACATTTGAGAATTGCTCCATTTCAACCATCTCCAACAATTCCTGAACACGAAGTTTTTTCATGTTTGCAAAACCATTCGAAAGAAACTTACCTACATTTTCTGCCACTGTTTCGTATGGAGACAAGTCAAAATCCTGTGCCAAGTATTTCATATAGGGCATTCCGGGAATCAAATTAAATTTTGGTCCCAGTACAGGTTTATTGTCGTAAAAAATCTTTCCTTCGTCTAAATCAAACAAACCATAAATCAGTTTAAGCAGTGTACTTTTCCCGCATCCGCTTTCTCCAATAATGGCAATATTATCACCTTTATTAATGGTAAATGAAATGTTTTTTATAACAGGTGTATCTGTATATGAAAAAGATATATTTTGAATGTCAAGCATGAGTTGTATTTGAAATGTCAAATTTACAATGTTATTTCTAAAGTCAAAAAAAAGCTGCTTCATAATTGAAACAGCTTTTTTATTATTTTATTTTATTAGAAACCTATTTTCCAGCTTCTGCTTTAGCATCATTTACCATTTTGTCGTTTGCAGTAATTGCAAATTCAACACGACGGTTTTGAGCTCTTCCTTCTGGAGTATCGTTTGTAGCGATTGGATCAGCGATTCCTAAACCTGAAGTTTTGAAACGGCTAGATTTTAATCCTTTAGATACTAAATAAGCTTGCACAGATGCAGCTCTTTGTCCTGAAAGTGTTAAGTTGTACTCTGGTTTTCCTGTGTTATCAGTATAACCGAAAATTTCAATATTAGTTTCTCCATATTCGTTAAATACAGGAACTAATTTGTCTAAGTTTGCTTTTGCTTGAGGAGTAAGTGTTGATTTATTAGTATCAAAACGTACTGAATTTTCATTTAAAGTTAAGTGGATTCCTTCTCCAACTCTTTCTACAGAAGCACCTGGTAAAGCCTGATCGATTTCACGGGCTTGTTTATCCATTTTGTTTCCAATAAGGGCTCCTGTACCACCACCTACAGCAGCTCCAATTGCAGCTCCTAAGGCAGCGTTTCCGCCTTTTCCTAAGTTATTACCTAAAACAGCGCCAATAACACCACCTGCTACAGCACCAATTCCGGCTCCTTTTTGTGTATTGTTTGCATTTTTTACTGAATCACAACTTGCAAATAAACTAACTAATACTAGTAAGCTGCTTAAACCTAAAACTGTTATCTTTTTCATCTTTATCATTTTTAAATATTAATTAGCTCTTTTTAATTAGCTCTTTGAAATTGGTAAGTAACATCTTTTACCTGTCCGCCTACATTGATATTATCAATTAACTGAAAAGAATTATCAGTTAAACCGGCAACTTTAAGAAGGTATCCTTCTCTTACTTTTTTAGCTTTTTCACCTGCATCAAGAATTTTAAGTACAAACAAACCTTGGTTGTTAATACTCCAAACAATTGGAGAAGAGAATGCTGTACAACTAGGAGCGTTTAAAGTCATAGATCCTTTATTATTATTTGAAATAAAATTCCATGAACTACCTATTAAACATTTAGAATCTGCAAGGTCAAATGAGTTTACCTTAATATAATCAGAACCTGCATAAGATACATTAGTTAGCACCCAATTCCCTTTAATCGCTACTTGTGTAGGTCTGTCAAGTTTTTTAGAAAGCGTTGGTTCTGTTGAAGCTGTCGACGAAGCTGATTTACACGCAAAAAACATAGCGGCAATCATGCATATAAAAATACTCTTCTTCATTTTGTACAATTTTTTTAGATTAATACTTGCCTTTTTAACAATTATTGTACCACAAATATACGATTCGTTCAGATATTTTTCGTTTTAGAATCTATTTATTTTCTTTCAAAATTAACATTTCCGACATTTTGTCACCCAAATTACAATTGGTATTTTATTTGAATAAATGAAAATCATCACATTAAATAAAAATTAAAAAATATGGCAACAGGTAAAATTAATGTTTCAGTAGAAAACATTTTTCCTTTAATCAAAAAGTTCTTATACAGCGATCACGAAATTTTCTTGAGAGAGCTTGTTTCTAATGGAACCGATGCTACTTTAAAATTAAAACATCTTATTAGCATTGGCGAAGCTAAAGTAGAATACGGAAATCCAATTATTGAGGTTAAAGTGGACAAAGAAGGCAAAAAAATCCACATTATTGACCAAGGTATCGGTATGACTGCTGATGAAGTTGAAAAATACATCAATCAGGTTGCTTTTTCTGGAGCTGAAGAATTTTTAGATAAATACAAAGATTCTGCAAAAGATTCTGGAATTATCGGACATTTTGGTCTTGGTTTCTACTCTGCTTTTATGGTAGCTGAAAAAGTTGAAATCATTACCAAATCATATAAAGATGAACCGGCTGCGCATTGGACATGCGACGGAAGCCCTGAGTTCACTTTAGAGCCTGCTGACAAAACTTCACGTGGTACAGAAATCATCCTTCACATTGCCGAAGATTCTCTTGAATTTTTAGATGATTCTAAAATCAGTGGTTTATTGAATAAGTACAACAAATTTATGCCTATTCCAATTAAATTTGGAACCAGAACTGAAACACTTCCAAAACCAGAAGATGCACCAGAAGATTACGTTAACGAAACTGTTGAAACTGACAACATCATTAATAACCCAAATCCTGCTTGGACTAAACAACCTTCTGAATTATCTGATGAAGATTATAAAAGCTTCTACAGAGAATTGTATCCAATGCAGTTCGAAGAGCCTTTATTCCACATTCACTTAAATGTTGATTATCCATTCAACTTAACTGGTATTTTGTACTTCCCTAAACTGGGTACAGATATGCAGATTCAGAAAGACAAAATTCAGTTGTACCAAAACCAAGTTTACGTTACAGATAACGTAGAAGGAATTGTACCTGAATTCTTGACAATGTTAAAAGGTGTTATTGATTCACCAGACATTCCGTTAAATGTTTCTCGTTCTGGTTTACAAGCGGATGGTGCTGTTAAGAAAATTTCAAACTACATTACTCGTAAAGTAGCTGATAAATTAAAAGCATTATTCAACGAGAACCGTGCTGATTTTGAAGCAAAATGGAACGACATTAAAATCGTTTTAGAGTATGGAATGCTTTCTGAAGAGAAATTCTACGAAAAAGCAGGTGCGTTTGTTTTATACCCAACGGTTGACTATACTTACTTTACTTTAGACGAATTAAAAGAAAAACTAAAAGAAAACCAAACAGATAAGGATGGCAAATTAGTAATTCTATATGCTGGAAATAAAGATGCACAGCACTCTTATATTCAGGCAGCAAAAGACAAAGGATATGAAGTATTGCTTTTAGATTCTCCGATTATTTCACACTTGATTCAGAAAATCGAAAACGATAACAGCGGATTAACTTTTGTTCGTGTCGATTCAGACCACATCGATAATTTGATTAAAAAAGAAGAAAATACAATTTCTAAATTATCTGATGACGAAAAAGCAGCTTTAAAAACTTCTTTAGAGGCTTATATTCCAAAAGCATACAGTGTTCAATTGGAAGCTATGGATTCGCAGGCAGCGCCATTCATTATTACGCAGCCAGAATTTATGCGAAGAATGAAAGAAATGAGCCAGACTGGTGGAGGCGGAATGTTCGGAATGGGTAATATGCCAGAAATGTATAACCTGGTTGTAAATACAAATTCTGATTTGGCTTCAAGTATTTTAAATACAGAAGACAAAACTCATCAAGAGCATTTAGTAAAACAGGCTTTAGATTTAGCGAAGCTGTCACAAAACCTTTTAAAAGGTGAAGCCTTGACTGCATTTGTTAAAAGAAGTTTCGAAATGATAAAATAAGGTTTTTGATATATTCATCTTAAAAGCCCGCAGATTAATATCTGCGGGCTTTTTTTGTATTCCATAACATCAACATTAATTTTAATTAGCCATAAAAAAACGAGTATTTATACGTACTTTTTAATTGAAACTCTTCTATAATTTTAACATTATATTTTTTATAAAAAAGTAAATATCTTTATACAACCAATTCCCCAATCAAATCAAGAACATCATGAGAAAAATTTACCGCTACGAAAAACTGACTTACACTGGTCAATCAGACGAAGACATTGAGTTTGAAGTAAAATTTATTTCTGATGGCAACATCGGACACACTGTAATCAATGTACCCGGAGACAATGATCCGGAAATTGCAAATTCAGGCAAAGCTTCCTTAGGAAAAATACAATCTCTTATATCAGAAAAGACCTTTGTGGTTTCAGACATTGCCAATCCAATTCCGCAGGAAGATACTATTACTATTGAATATTATATCAATCAGAAACTTATCAAATCGCATTCGAATTTGAAAACCGAAACAGATCGTCCGTATGTTATTCTAACAATCAAATTTTCAGTAAAATGAAAAGGAATATCTTAATCATTACAACTCTTCTTTTTTTGGGTACGGTAACTGCTCAAAAAAAGCTTGATGCACTAACCACACCTTCCTCTCCTGCTTCATCACTTTTAGGAATGCAGCCAAGTGCCATTATAAAACCAAAATCTTATCGTGCCTTAGAAGCGGCTCTTTTTACCAATTTTAGAGACGAAAACGGAAACAGCATTATTCCAAATGATTTTGGGCTTGAATTTACTCCTTATTGGGCAACCGATCATGGCATAACTATAGAAGAATATTTGTATCCAAAGCTGAGTTTTGACCAGATTATCCGAAACTCATCTTTTTCAGTCGCCTCAACACAAAATTTCATGCTGCAAGACAGTACGAAAACCAAAAGTCTAGCTTTCGGATACCGTACATCGTTATTTTTTGGAAATACCAAAGACAAAGAAATCATTACCAAACATATTAACGAATTAAGCATCAACCAGCGTGTGGGGTCAAAAATACTGTCTAAATTAATAGAAGCTCAAAATAAATTCAATTACAAAACAAAAGAAGAATATTTAAGTGCTGTTCACGATACTTTAACCAAACGTATTTATGAAGTTTTAGGCAAAAAATCATTGAAAGATGCTGAAGAAATTACACAAAAAATATATGACAGTTCCGAAAATCTTGCTTTTGATGAAAACGATATTGACGCATTCTTTACCGCTTTTACAGAACTAATCGAATCTAAAATGGCGGGGAGTTATGCAGAATTCAAATCATACATTCTAGAGAGACAAGGTTTAAATATTGATTTTGCGTACGCGCTTTCTTTAAATTTCCCTACAAATGATTTTGAATATTCAGAAGTACCACGTCAATCATTTTGGATCAATCCATCGTATAAATTCTCAGACAAAATAAATTTTCTAAAAGCAATTGGCGTTTTACGATATGAATGGTATAACAAAAAATACTTCGAAAACTATTTCCCTGATGCAAAAGTGTATAAAAACAACTTTGATTATGGACTTGCGTTATCAGGAGAATTTAAAAAATTCACAATCGAATTTGAAGCAACCGGAAGACAAAGCAGTTCTCTTTCGGCAGCAGGAAAAGACAACGCAGGAAATACTTTGTATACAAAAGAAACTGCTTCGGATTTTCAATACATCGGAACATTCAGTTATCGTCTTACCGAACAAATCGCTTTATCGTATCAAATAGGAAGCGCTTTTAAACCCGTATTTGAAACTGGCGGAACATTAGTTTCATTACTTTCATTAAACTTCGGTTTTGGAGGACCTGACAAAACTGATGTCACTTCAAAATAACGTGATTTCACCAGCTCTTAAAAACAAATATTGTTAGAATAAACCAATTAATAAATTAAGTCGGAAGACATAAAAAAGCAAATAATACAAAAACAGTTAACCATTACCCGTTGATTACAAAATAGTTAATTTAAAAAATCCTGAAAAAACCATTTTCAGGATTTTTTTATGAATATTTTTTTTTATTACATTTGATTTGCCTTTTAATCTAATCTAAACAAAAACCATTATGAAAAAAACTATTATTTTCATCACAGCTATCTGTGCTTCAACATTAATGTATGTTTCCTGTTCAAACAGTGACGAAATTGTAAATCAAACCGACACTACTACAGTAGGCGCATCTGTATTAATTGATGCCGTAAACGAAATTGACATTAAAACAGGATTAACTGTTTCTAACACAAATCAAACTGCAAAACCATCTGAAACAGGACCTGCCATCTGCGCGAATATTACCGTAAGCGGATCTACTTATCCAAAAGTTTTTACAGTTGATTATGGAACCGGATGTACTGTAGACCAAATCAAAAGAGCTGGAAAATTAAAAATCACACTTTCTGGACCTGTAATTACAACAGGAAGCAAAATGACGATTGAAAGAATCGATTATTCAATAAACGGACTTAAACTGGAAGGAACTATCGAGTATACGAACACAACAACTACTCCAACAATTCCGCAATGGACTCGAAAAGTAACCAATGGCAAATTAACTGATTTACAAAACCGTGTTTATACAAATTCTGGCACACTTACTATCAAACAAACAGCAGGCGTTGACACCCCTTATGTTTTAGAAGATAATGTGTACGAAATGCCAGAAGGAACTCACACCGTAATCTCTGAAAAAGGATCTCTAACTTTGACAATACAGGAAACTTTGGTAAAAAAATATTCATGCGAATACATTTCTAAAGGGAAATTAAAAATTCAAGGCGGATTTATAAATGGTGTTGTCGATTATGGAAATAATGACTGCGACACTAAATATACCTATACTCACGAAAGCGGCGTATCTTATAATTTATATATGTAATTCGTTTATTTTAAGAAAAATACAGCAATCCCAGTTTAGCAATAAACTGGGATTTTTATTTATTTACAAAAATTAAACAATGCCTTATTTACATTCAAACTATTTTCTTTATTTTGCACCAAAATCTAATAAACTAATGAAAAAATCAATTATTGCTTTTGTTACTCTTGCGGTATTAGCATCTTGCAGCAAAAAAGAATCAGCTGCTGATAACTTACACATCACAGGAAACATTAAAGGTTTAAAAACCGGAACTTTATATATCCAAAGAATTGTTGACACTTCGCTTGTTGCTATTGACAGCATCAAAATCGACGGAAATCCAACTTTTGAAAGAGATATTAAATTAGAATCTCCTGAAATGCTTTACTTATTTCTAGATCGTGGTGTAACGAACTCTTTAGATAATAACATTTTATTTTTTGCTGAACCGGGCAATATCAATATCGATACTAACTTAGACAATTTCATTTCTAGTGCAAAAATCACAGGTTCAAAAAACCAAGAATTATACGAAGAATACAAAAAAGTAAACTCTCGTTTTATCGATGAAAACCTATCAATGGTTGAAGCGAGATTTAAAGCTATAAAAAGACAAGATCAAAAAGCAGTTGACAGCATTGACGCAAAACAACAGTCTAACATTAAAAGAAAATATTTATACGCTACCAACTTTGCTATAAACAATAAAGATCACGAAGTATCGCCTTATATTGCTTTGGCAGAGATTTACGATATCAACATCAAATTTCTAGACACTATTCAGAAATCAATGACTCCAAAAGTAGCAAAATCACTTTACGGAAAGAAATTGACAAAGTATGTTGCTGAAATCAAAAAAGAAGAACAAAAAGCTCCAGCAGCTGCAGAATAAATCATAAAAAAACGCCCTGAAAATTCAGGGCGTTTTTTTATGATTTTATTTTTTGAATAATCTTTTCAAGATATTCTACTTTCTCTTTTTCTGCCAAAACCAAACGTTCATACAATTCGACAACTTTATCAAGAGGATTGAAATTGCAGTTGTATGCGTTGCCATTAATCATGCTGCCTTCGCTCAATGTATTCCCAATAATATTTAAAACTGCTTCTTCGGAGAAATTTTTAATTCCTTCAGCAGAAACACCTAAAACTTCGGCAATTGCTTTCAGTTTTTCTTCATCGACAGTCTCACTGTTTTCAATAATCGAAATAGATTGCTGGCTCATGCCTAAAGCATATGCCAAAGCTTCTTGTTTCATGTCACGAAGTTCACGAATACGGCTTATTTTTCGCCCTATATGATTTGGTTTAGTAAATGTGCTCATAATTCAAAGATAACAATTTGGTGTAAAAAATCTCAGTTGTAAAAAACAGATTTAAAATGTATGATACAATTACACTAATTCTGTTTTTAATTCCGCTGAAGCGCTAAACAAAAATACAACTTTTCGGACAAGTAAAATCAAAAGCATCTATTGAAAAATCTTTACCACATTATCAAAGCTTTAGAATTTAAAACTTGGAATTTTATTTTTTGGCCATAAAAAAACCATCACGTATTGTGATGGTTTTTTGTTGAGCCGATAGAGGGACTCGAACCCACGACCTGCTGATTACAAATCAGCTGCTCTAGCCAGCTGAGCTACATCGGCCTATTTTGCGAGTGCAAAGATAAAAATGTTTTTTATATTTCCAAAAAAATATTTTCACACTACTCTCTATAAAAACAAAAAAACCATTCGCCGGGGCGAATGGTTTCAGTTTGAGCCGATAGAGGGACTCGAACCCACGACCTGCTGATTACAAATCAGCTGCTCTAGCCAGCTGAGCTACATCGGCCTCATTACGGGTGCAAATATAAAGCGGTTTTTCGTTTTCCCAAAATAAATTTGCACTTTTTTACACTTTTTTTTGCTTATAATGCGTTGATTTTTTCAACCAATTGATTAGCAGTTTGTTCTAATTCAAGATTGATTTGTTTGAAGTGTGCTTTTTTATTTTCAACGTTTTTAGCGTTCACTTTTGAAATCAAAGTATCAAATGCAGCAATAGCTTCATCGATTAAAGCATTCGTTTCTGGAGTAGGATTTCCTGTTGTAGACATCTCAAACAAGTAAACTGCCTCAATAATATCTCCTAATACGAAATTGATGTCTTTCTTTAAATTTTTAACGTTTGCCATTTTTATTATAATTTTAATTTGCGACGCAAAAGTACATATTATCTTTAGAATATGCGTTAAGAAATGTAAATTTCTAAAATTGAAGCCTTTCCGCTCAATACAAATGCATTTATCGCAGCAGGAACCAAAACCGTATCTCCTTTACGATATGTATTTTTAAAACCGTTATATTCGATTTCAAAACTTCCTTCAATACACATATAAACGGTAAATGTTTCTCCTGATTTCGAAACCTCAACTTTATCTTCTAACGGAATAAAATTAGTGGTGAAATAAGGACAATCAACTACAACATTTGAAGTATTGGCTTTTGAGTCGTATTTTTTCTGAGTATCTACTTTATTGTAGTTAATAGCATCAAGTGCTAAATCAACGTGTAATTCTCTTTTATTTCCCTGAGCATCTACACGGTCAAAATCATATAAACGATACGTAATATCAGAGGTTTGCTGAATCTCGGCAACAACCAATCCTGCGCCAATTGCATGAACGGTTCCTGTCTCTAAAAAGAAAACATCTCCCGCTTTTGCTTTTACATCGTCAAGAATAGAAACCAAAGTATTATCGTTCAAATGCTTTACGTATTCGTCTTTGCTTGAATCTTCTTTAAAACCTACGATGATTCTTGAATCAGCATCGGCTTGCATTACATACCACATTTCGGTTTTACCAAAAGAATTATGACGTTCTTTTGCTAATTTATCGTTTGGATGAACTTGAATCGAAAGATCTTCACGTGCATCTAAATATTTAAAAAGTAATGGAAATTGTTTTCCAAAACGTTCGTAAACTCTTGTTCCCAGAATTTCATTTGGAGTTTCATTAATTAATTCCATTAATGACTTTCCTTTTAAATCTCCGTTGGCAACCACACTTACATCGCCTTCTACTGTAGACAATTCCCAGCTTTCACCAGTAATTTTAGAAGTAATGGGTTTGTTTAATACTGTTTTTAATTTCTCACCACCCCAGATTCTTTCTTTAAGAATTGGTTCAAACTGAAGCGGATATACGTTTTCTGGTTTCATAATTTTAAATTTCGGCTAATATCTATATTAATTAAACAATGATGTAATACTATTTTTAAAATCTACAATACTAATTCTTTTATTATCTCAAGAGATTTCTCAATATGTTTTGAGGCATTCATGCTGTCAAAAACATAAATGACAACTCCATTTCTGTCGACAATATACGTTACTCTTCCCGGCAGAAGCCCAAAAAGGTTATTACGAACACCAAAAAGATGTCTTAATCTCTTGTCCTCGTCAGAAAGTAAAATGAAAGGCAGTTTGTGTTTATTGGCAAATTTATGATGCGATTTAACGCTGTCTGCGCTAATACCAATAACTTCTGCCCCTAAATCTTTAAAATCTTCGTATTGATCTCTAAAACTGCAGGCTTCTGTAGTGCAGCCTGGTGTATTATCTTTTGGGTAAAAATAAATCACCAATGGTTTTATGCCCAAAAAATTTCGGCTTTCAAAAACCTCTCCGTGATTATCTTTTGCAGTAAAATTCGGAACTATGTCTCCTATTTTTAATGACATTTTTATTACTCTCCTTTATAAGTTACAAAATTGCGGTCTGTTTCATTCAGTACAACTTCAAGATCGAAATCGGGCTGAATTCTTCTTCTAATTTTATTCCATATCACTACAGCAATGTTTTCTGCTGTTGGATTCAAATCCCGAAATTCTGGGACATCCAGATTCAGGTTTTTGTGATCAAACGGGATTTCTACTTCTTGCAGTATAATATCCGCTAATACTTTCACATCTAAAACAAAACCAGTTTCGGGGTCAATTTGTCCTGTAACACTAACGGTTAAACCATAATTGTGACCATGAAAATTGGGATTGTTGCATTTTCCAAAAACAGCATTGTTTTTTTCAGATGTCCAATCCTTCCTGTATAATCGATGTGCAGCATTAAAATGTGCTTTTCTTGATATGGTTACTCTCATTTAGGTTTTGGTTCAATTTGGTTATAATTTGTGGTCTTCCAGATAATGATCAAATTCATCAAAAATTATCTTAAACCATACGGTATAAATTTCAGGCTGTTTTTTAATATCAGCTTTAACATCTTCAATACTCATCCATTTCCACGCTTCTACCTCATCTGGATTTATCGCCGGCTCATCATTATAATAGCCAATCATTACATGGTCAAGTTCATGCTCTGTTAAGCCATTATCGAAAGGAGCTTTATAAATAAAATGAAAAAGCTCTTTCAGTTCAGCTTTAAAACCCATTTCTTCAAACAATCTTCGGCTTCCTGCTTCGATATTGCTTTCGCCTTCACGCTGATGACTGCAGCATGTATTTGTCCAAAGCAAAGGTGAATGATATTTATGATGTGCACGCTGCTGCAGCATTATCTCATTTTTATTATTTAGAATAAAAACCGAAAAGGCACGATGCAGAAGTGCTTTTTCGTGTGCTTCTAATTTTGGCATTAAGCCAATCTGTTCGTCGTTTTCATTAACTAATATTACGTTTTCTTCTGTCATAGGGCGTATTGAATTAACAAAAATACGAAAAAAGAAATGGCTATAAAATCCTCAAAAACATTGTGAAAAGTTTAACTAGTTTTCAATTTTTATAAAATTTTGATTTTCAACAAGCTGCACTTCTAAACAAAACAAAAATCCTTTAAAAATAAGATATAAAAACTACAAGTCTCTCTTTTGCGTAAATAATAAAAAGTTAAAACATACTTAAAAATATCTGAATTGTAATTTAGACGACATTTTGAGGCAAAATCTCACCGTATATTTGATAATTCAGAACAATGCACCAAAATTTATGAAAACAAAAAATCTATTTTTCAGCCTGTGTTTTTTAATACCGCTTTTCATGTTTCAGGCCTGCGGACAAAACACCAAAAAACAATCTTCTAAAAACACAACTGTTACAGAAAACAAAATAAGCAAACCCGGAAATCCTTATTACTCCAATACTGATACCACAAAATTAAACGTAAGCAATGCCGAATGGAAAAAAGTCCTGCCAGCAGATGTGTATGCCGTGATGCGTGAAGCCGATACCGAAAGACCTTTTACAGGAAAATATTGGAATTCTGATGAAAAAGGAACCTACTACTGTGCTTCATGCGGAAACAAACTTTTTAGATCAACTGCAAAATTTTCAAGCAGCTGCGGATGGCCGAGTTTCTTCGAACAGGACAATAAAAAAAGTATTGTTTTTAAACAAGATAATTCACTTGGAATGGAACGAATCGAAACTTTGTGCGGACGCTGCGGCGGACATTTAGGCCATATTTTTGACGACGGCCCTGAACCAACTGGAAAACGTTACTGCATGAATTCGATTGCTCTTGATTTTATCCCTGACAATAAATAATCTATTATGAAAAATATACTTTTAATCTGTCTTCTTACTTTGTCTTTAAGCGGATTTTCGCAAAATAAAAAACCAAATCTCGAAACTATTACACTTGGCGGAGGCTGCTATTGGTGCGTGGAAGCGGTTTATGAAAATCTGGATGGAGTAAAATCTGTTGTTTCAGGATTTTCGGGAGGAAAAACTGTAGACCCAAGTTATGAAGAAGTATGCACAGGAACAACTGGTCATGCCGAAGTGGTTCAAATTACATATGATAAAAACGTAACCAATATCAACGAAATCTTCAAAGTCTTTTTTACCGTTCACGATCCTACTACTTTAAATCGTCAAGGCGCCGATGTGGGAACTCAATACCGTTCTGTAATTTTCTACAAAAATGCTGAACAGAAAAAAGCAGCAGAAGATATCATTGCGGAATTAAACAAAGCAAAAGTGTACAGCAGTCCAATTGTGACAAAAGTCGAGCCTTTTAAAGTATTTTATAAAGCCGAAGATTACCATCAAAATTATTATGCCAACAACAAAAGCCAGCCGTATTGCAAAATGGTGATTCAGCCTAAATTAGAGAAATTTGAAAAAGTTTTTAAAGACAAACTGAAAAAGAAATAACAAAAAGAGGGAAATGATTCAAAACCATTTCCCTCTTTTTTACTCGTTGAAACTAGAATTATTTAGCCACTTTCTTAAATCGCATCATTGCTACATCGCCTTCATTCAAAATCAGCTTTCCATCGTTATCAACAGAATAACTTGTAATTTTTTTCATCTGCTGTAAAAACTGCTGTTCTCCCCCACCTTCACAAAACATCATTGTGGTTGGTCCCGGCTCGCCAAAAGTCAGCGAATTGCCGTTTAATGTATAAGGAGCACTGTAACCATTACATCCATTATTCCCAAAAACATTTTTCTGTTTTTCGTCAAAAGTAATCTGCGGTTTTTTATTTGGATACAATCCTTCAAAGGCAATTCTTGGCCCAGAAATATATTCCAGTTCCCAAGTTGTACCATAAATATTTGCAGTGCTTTTGTCTTTTGATGCCGAGCATGAAGTAATTAATAAAACTAAAGCTGAAAAAGCGGCAATGGTATATTTTTTCATAAATGTGGATTTTTAAAGATTAATAGTATTTGTTTTTTAAAGATTATTCATTGTATAATGAATTCCGTTCTCAATATTCGTGCCTTTTCGAAGAATTGATGGCATTTAAATTTTACAATTCACAACATCAATAGACACAATTACGCTATCTAAAATACAAAATTTAACAACAAAAAACTGTAATTCAATATTTTATATTATCATAAAATCACTACAGATAAAATTAATACTGCAATCTCATTAGATTAATATTTTTATTGAAATTATCGAAAACCATTATCAGATTTTTGGATTGTTATTTTTTGTACTTTGGCTCTAATCTAAAAAATGCCAATAATCATCAAATAAAAAATCAAAAATGAAACCATTTCTTTTGCTGTTTGCTTCTCTATTTCTTTCTTTCCAAATACATTCGCAGGAAAATCTTCCAACAGATTATCTTTCGAAAGAATTCCATAAAGGACGCCGTGAAGCTTTCAGAAATTTAATGCCTGCTAATTCTGTTGCAGTGGTATTTTCGTATCCAGAAAGAGTTTTTTCAAAAGATATCAATTACAATTACCACCAGAATCCAGATATGTATTATTTAACTGGATATAAAGAGCCAGATGCCATTTTGCTGCTTTTTAAAGAGCCGCAAGGAACTGAAAAATATACCGAAGTACTTTTTGTTCGTGAAAGAAATGCTAATCGCGAAATGTGGACAGGAAGACGTTTAGGAATTGAAGGAGCAAAATCAAAATTAGGTTTTACAACCGTGTATAACGGGCAAGATTTTAACGCCTTTGCAATCGATTTTAAAAAATTCGACAAAGTCATTTATGATGAAATATCAACGAATGTTACAGCAAGCAATAATCCCGACAATTTATACGCCTTGCTAAAATCATTTAAATCCAAAGCAGAAATTACAACCGAAAAGGAAGAATCTGTAGAGTTATTTAGAAAAATCACGAATACACTTCGTGAAATCAAAACTCCAGAAGAATTAGTTTTAATGCGTAAAACGGTTAAACTTTCCTGTATTGCACACAATGAAGTAATGAAAGCTGTTGGTCCTGACATGAGTGAAAACGAAGCCGACGGGATTCATGCTTATGTACACAGACATTATGGTGCCGAAGGCGAAGGTTATCCGCCAATTGTTGGTGCGGGAGCAAATGGCTGTATTCTGCATTATGGAGACAACAATGCCACCAAAATCGACAATCAATTATTATTGATGGATGTAGGTTCTGAATACCACGGTTATTCTGCCGATGTTACTCGTACTATTCCGGCAAACGGAAAATTCACAGAAGAACAAAAAGCCATTTATCAAATCGTTTATGACGCGCAGGAAGAAGTATTTAAAATCTGCAAAGAAGGAACACCTATTCAGGATTTAAATGCAAAAGCAAAAGAAGTAATCGCAAAAGGATTAATAAAATTAGGTATTATTACGAATCCTGAAGATGCTAGAAAATATTACCCTCATGGTTGTTCTCATTTTCTTGGTTTAGACGTTCATGACAAGGGAAATTACATGGGCAGTTTAAAAGAAAACATGATTCTTACCGTTGAACCTGGAATCTACATTCCTGCGAACAGCAACTGTGATAAAAAATGGTGGAATATTGGAGTCCGTATCGAAGACGACATTTTAATGCTAAAAGATTCGTACGAAAACCTTTCGGCAGAATCTCCAAGAAAATGGCAGGAAATCGAAGCTTTGGCGAAACAAAAAAGCACTTTTAATGAGATGAAATTTCCTAAAATATAGTTTCAAAAAATTACTTTAACATAGAAATGTAGATTTTCTTCTTTCTGTAAAAAGACAAGAAGAAGCTAGCTCCCACCTATAGCAATGTGAATTCATGCAAATGAAACACCTTTATTCACACATTTAATCTATATTTCTATGTGTTAAAACTATAAAGTTAGAACATTACAACTGCTATTTTTGCCGAACTTTACATCGTTAAATTACTTAAAAAATGAAAGCACTTACATTTTCTACATTTGGTAATTCAGATGTTTTAGAATATATACAAATCCCTAATCCAGAATTAAAAAACGATGAAATTTTAATCGAGATGAAAGCCATCGGATTAAATTTTGCCGATGTTTACCGACGTAAAGGAAATTATCACTTAAAAGGAAATCCGCCATTCATTGCCGGTTATGAAGGCGCTGGAATTGTGGTTGATGCCAACAATCATCCCGAGTATAAAGTTGGAGATCGCGTGGCTTTCGCCGATGCACCTTTTGCAAATGCTGAATTGGTTGCGGTTAATATAAATCATGTTATTCCGCTCTCTGAAAATATCTCTTTTGAGATTGCAGCTTCTGTTTTACTTCAAGGTTTAACTGCTCATTATCTTGCAACAGACAGTCATAAAACGACAAAAGGAGAAACTGTTTTAATACATGCAGTTGCAGGCGGTGTCGGACAAATATTAACTCAGATCAGCAAACTTTTAGGCGCAACTGTTATTGGTTTAACCTCATCTTCTGAAAAAGCACAAATTGGATTTGAACAAGGAGCAGATCACGTTTTTCTTTACAACGAGGATTGGAAATCTCAGGTTTTTAATATCATTCCAAAAGGTGTTGATGTCGTTTATGATAGTATTGGAAGTACTTTACAAGAAAGCTTTGAAGTTACCAAAGAATGCGGACAAGTTGTTTTCTTCGGAATGGCGGGCGGCGATCCTGAACCTGTAGACCCAAGAATGCTTATGGACGGTTCTAAAACTTTAACCGGAGGTGATCTTTGGAGTTATTTAAATTCTAAAGAAGAAAGAATCAAAAGGGCAGCTCAATTATTCAATTGGATTATTGATGGAAAAATCAAACTTTCTGAACCTACTTCTTTTAAATTATCAGAAGGAAAATTGGCACATGATTTCTTAGAAAGCCGAAAAAGCACCGGAAAAATTATATTGATTCCGTAATTTTTTCGCCACAACTCGAGCGATAGCGAACAGGCGAAGCAATTCACGAATTTATTTAAAATCTACACGCAAAGTTTTTAAATAAATTCGTGAATTCGTGGCAAATATTACATCTTTTGGACTTCAATTTTAGTCAATTCAGATAATTCTAAAATCCTGCCCACATCTTTTTTATGAGCTAAGAAAAACAAATAATTATCTCCTTTTGTATCATAACTCATTAATTCTAGATTCAAATCTTGCAAAGCAGTTTGTATATAAGGAAACAAATCGTGGCTATAGGTTTCTTCAGGATAATCAAAACTCCAATCTGCTCCAATTAAGTTGGAAATAAAATATTCTGCATCTTCAGGATCGAATTTCCAGTCGCTGTTCCATGCATCAATTAGTTCAAAAAATTCGTAATGCGCTTCAATTACTTCATAATAATCTTCATCTGGTTTTAGGAAATTTTGAAACAGGTTTTCAGATTGTTCTTTGAGTTTATCTTCTTCAATGTTTCCTCTTGAAATTAGAGTTATCAATTCTTTAAAAGTCTCCTTTGTAACTTCTTCAATTTGGACTAAATTTTCAGACGATGGAAGTTCAACTGTTTCTGGAATTTCAATATTTAAATACTGGCAGATTCCCTGCAGTACAATTTTAAAATCTTTAACAGCTATTTCTTGAGTTTCATTTTTCGGATTATTAAAATCCAATAATTCTGTATCTAATATTCCTTTCGTATAATCTGTGAAATGCGCGCTTGAATACAATATTTTAAAATCGTTTATTTCGAGACTGTTAGAACAACAGAATAAAATCACGAAATTATTCATAGTACGTTTAAAGTATTGTTTCGCTTCTTTCGTTGGCTCTGAATAAAACTGTATATGAATGTAATCGTATTCTAAACCTTCCGCGATCAGCTCAGGAGTAAGAGTTGCTATATTAGCTTTTTTGTAAAGCTCGTTTAAAACTTCATAAGAATTAGAAAAACCAGCTTTTTTGATTTCTTGTTTTGCTTCATCATGATCGAATGAACCGGGAAAATAAAATAAATTAACCCAGACATGATCTTGAATTCCTTTTACTTTAAACTCAAGACTTCCCTGCTGATTATATAAATACGAATATATAGGATCGATAACATCAAATGAAATTATCGATTTTGGGTCGTTTTTTCTGTTAAATAAATTTGAGAAGAAGTTTTTCATAAGGCATATAATTGATTAAATAAAGCAATAAATATATTACAAATATTCAATTCCTGAAAAACTCATTTTTAGAAATTATTTCAAAGATTCTGCAATCATTAATGCGCATTTTTCTCCATCAATTGCTGCAGAAATGATTCCTCCGGCATAACCCGCACCTTCTCCGCAAGGATACAATCCTTTGATTTGTAAATGCTCTAAAGTCATTGGATCTCTTGGAATTCTAACAGGCGATGAAGTTCGGCTTTCTGGTGCGTGCAAAATGGCTTCATTGGTCAAATAACCTCGCATTGATTTTCCGAATTCCTGAAATCCCTGACGCATAATCTGTGTTAGAAATCCTGGAAAAACCTGTCCTAATTCTACTGAAGTTGTTCCCGGCACATATGATGTTTTTGGAATATCTGACGAAACCTTACTTTTGGTAAAATCGATCATTCTTTGAGCTGGAACTTTTTGAGTTTCACCAGCCAGATGCCAAGCTTTTTGTTCAATGCTTTTTTGAAATTCCATTCCCGCCAAAGCTCCGAATTTTGCAAAAGGTTTGAAATCTTCCAGTTTCAATTCGACCACAATTCCTGAATTTGCGGTTGACTGATCACGTTTAGAAGGCGACCAGCCGTTTGTAACTACTTCTCCCGGACTTGTAGCACATGGCGCAATTACACCACCCGGACACATACAGAACGAATACATTCCGCGGCCGTTTACTTGTTTTACAATTGAGTATGGCGCTGGCGGTAAATGTTCGCCACGAAAATCACAACTGTATTGAATGCTGTCTATTAATTCCTGAGAATGTTCTGCACGAACTCCCAAAGCAAAGGGTTTTGCTTCGATTAAAATTTTCTTTTTATCTAATAATTCAAAGATATCACGCGCCGAATGTCCTGTTGCCAAGATGAGTTTATTGGCATGAATTTTATCTCCGTTCTGCGTTACGATTCCTTCAACTTCATTATTCTTCACTAGAATATCCTCTACTCGAGTTTCGAATAAAACCTGACCGCCGAATTCTCTAATTTTATTTCGGATATCTTCAATTATCTTTGGCAGTTTATTCGTTCCAATGTGCGGATGCGCTTCCACCAAAATATCTTCTGAAGCTCCAAAAGCTACTAGAAGTTCTAAAATTCGCGTTACGTCTCCACGTTTTTTAGAACGTGTATATAATTTCCCATCAGAATAAGTTCCTGCTCCGCCTTCGCCAAAACAATAATTTGAATCTTCGTTTACAATATGTTCACGGTTGATGGCTTTAAGATCGCGTCGGCGTCCTCGAACATCTTTTCCGCGTTCAAGTACAATTGGTTTTAAACCCAATTCGATTAACTGCAAAGCAGCAAAAAGTCCAGCCGGACCTGCACCAACTACAATAACTTCCCGTGCAGAAGAAACATCTTTATAATTAGGAAGTTCCAATTTGGTTTCCTGAAAAGGTTCGCCTTTCAAATAAATAACAACTTTCAAATTGATTTTAATCGCTTTCTGTCGCGCGTCAATTGATCGTTTTAAAATAGAAACATGCTGAATTTCGTTTGGAGAAACTTTTATTTGTTTCGACAAATAGTCTTTTAGCAACACATCGTTTGCTGCAATTTCTGGAGTTACCTGAAGTAAAAGTTCTCTTGGCATTGTATCGTATTTATTCTATTAGCTTTTCTTTCTATGAAAAGAAGTTGCAAAAGTACTATTTTGAAATGAGAATATACAACTACATTTTTTTGTCACATTGAGCGGAGTCGAAATGCAACAAAGGTTCTCGACTCCGCCCGAACTGACAATCGAACAAAGACAAAAATCCATTTTCAAAACATTAGACGCACTGCAGTGCGTCTCTACAGAAAAACTTAGAACCTTAGCATCTCAGAACCTTAGAGCCTTAAAAAAAGACTTTGTACCTTTGCATCTAAAAACCTTTGCACCTTATAAAATAATGTCTAGAAAAATAAAACTAATTTGGGATTTCCGCGGACCGGCTTCTGCAAAAACAGCCGAACATCACGAAATTCATTTAAAAGAATATATCGCAATCGAAAAACTCCCTTTAAACATTACTGGATTTAAAGTTGTAAACGATATGCACGCCACAGCTTTTATGGTTGTAACTGATGAAAATATGATTCAGGTAAGAGATGCTTTGAAACCGCATCGCGGGGAATTATATACTGAATAAAATTCCAATATTTTAAACTCCAAATCCAACCTTTGGAAAACTCAATAAAAAAATTCCAAATTCCAAATGATGAAGCAATTGGAATTTGGAATTTATATTTTAAACTTTTTTTGATTTTGGGATTTAACTTTAATTAGCAACTTCACTGATAAACTTAATACGCATTAAACGCAATTCGTCAATATCATAATCACCATCGAATTCTTTTAAGGCATCTTCGATTTTATCTGATTCTGATTCCATGAAGTAATCGTGAATTTCTTCCTGCTGGTCATCATCTAAAATATCATCCAACCAATATTTGATGTTCAACTTGGTTCCAGAATATACGATTTGTTCCATCTCCTTAATTAATGCATCCATTGTTAGTCCTTTTGCAGAAGCAATATCACTTAAAGGCAGCTTTCTATCAATGTTTTGAATGATGTATAATTTATTGGCAGAATTTACTCCGGTAGATTTTACAACTAAATCGTCTGGACGAATAATATCGTTGTCTTCAACATAACGGCTGATTAAGGCAACAAATTCGCTTCCATATTTTTTAGCTTTTCCTTCACCAACACCATGAATGTTGTATAATTCCTGTAAAGTAATAGGATATTTTAGCGCCATGTCTTCAAGAGAAGGATCTTGGAAAACTACAAACGGAGGTACTCCCAGCTTTTTGGCTACTTTTTTACGAAGTTCACGAAGCATTCCGGTTAAAACTTCATCTGAAGTTCCAGATGCTTTAGATCCTGTTACTACTGTTTCATCATCTGCTTCTGTGTATTCATGATCTTCGGACATCATAAACGAAACTGGACTTTTGATAAAATCCAATCCTTCTTGAGTGATTTTAATTACTCCGTAGGTTTCAATGTCTTTCGATAAATATCCAGTAACCAGAACTTGTCTAAGCAAAGCCATCCAGTATTTTTCGTCATGGTCTGAACCCGATCCAAAATAAGGCTGAGTATCGGTTTTGTGCGCTTTAATTACTGCATTTATACGACCAATTAAAGTGAACACAATTTCTTTTGATTTGTAAATGTGTTTGGTATCGCGGACAATTTCAAGCAGCTTTACCACTTGATCTTTGGCTTCGATTTTATTTTTTGGATTGCGAACATTGTCGTCCATATCGGCACCTTCTCCGGTTTCGCTATCAAATTCTTCTCCGAAATAGTGAAGAAGAAACTTTCTACGTGACATTGATGTTTCGGCGTAAGCCACTACTTCCTGTAAAAGTGCAAAACCAATTTCTTGTTCGGCAACTGGTTTTCCAGACATGAATTTCTCCAGCTTTTCTACATCTTTATAGGAGTAATAAGCTAAGCAATGTCCTTCTCCTCCATCACGTCCGGCACGACCCGTTTCCTGATAATAGCTTTCAAGTGATTTTGGAATATCATGGTGAATTACAAAACGAACGTCTGGTTTATCAATTCCCATTCCGAATGCGATTGTAGCTACTACCACATCAACATCTTCCATCAAAAACATATCTTGATGTTTGGCACGGGTTTTAGCATCTAGACCTGCGTGATATGGAACAGCGCTGATTCCGTTTACCTGTAATACTTCGGCAATCGATTCTACTTTTTTACGGCTCAGGCAATAAATAATTCCTGATTTACCTTTATGTTGTTTGATAAACCGAATAATATCGGATTCGATACTTTTTGTTTTGGTACGTACTTCGTAATATAAATTAGGTCTGTTGAATGATGCTTTAAAAGTATTGGCATCAGACATATCCAGATTCTTCAAAATATCTTCCTGTACTTTTGGTGTTGCAGTTGCAGTAAGACCTATAATAGGCACTTTTCCTAACTGCTTAATAATACTTCTAAGATTCCTATATTCTGGTCTAAAATCATGTCCCCATTCTGAAATACAGTGTGCTTCATCAATTGCAACAAAAGAAATAGGCACACTTTGCAAAAATGCTACGTATTCTTCTTTTGTTAAAGATTCTGGAGCTACATATAAAAGCTTAGTTAAACCAGAACTAATGTCTTTTTTTACTTGTGCAATTTCTGTTTTGGTAAGAGAGGAGTTCAACACATGAGCAATTCCGTTTTCTGAAGAAAGGCTTCGAATTGCATCTACCTGATTTTTCATCAAAGCAATCAAAGGAGAAACAACTATTGCAGTTCCTTCTTGAATTAAAGCGGGTAATTGATAACAAAGAGACTTACCACCACCCGTAGGCATAATTACGAAAGTATTCTTTTTATCTAGAATACTCGTAATGACCTGCTCCTGCAAGCCTTTAAATTGGCTAAAGCCGAAATACTTCTTTAATTCTTTGTGTATTTCAATTTCGTTTGAATTCATTCTTTATATTAATGGTATTTTGTATAAATTTGCAACACATAAAGATACAACTTTCTTTTATACATACAAATTTTAAATATTCTGTTTTGATTACAAAAGAAAATATACTGGCAATCGCCAAAAAAACAATACTCTCTGAAAGTGAAGCAATTACAAAGTTAATTGATTTTCTGGACGAAAATTTCTTCGAAGCCGTACAGCGTATTTATGAAACCAAAGGTCGTTTAATCGTTACAGGAATAGGAAAAAGTGCCATCATTGCTCAAAAAATGGTTGCCACTTTTAATTCAACCGGAACTCCATCCATGTTTCTTCATGCTTCAGAAGCGATTCATGGTGACTTGGGAATGATTCAAAACGAAGACATCATCATCTGCATCTCAAAAAGCGGTAACAGTCCCGAAATTAAAGTTTTGGTTCCGTTATTAAAACGCTTTGGAAATACTCTAATTGGAATGACTGGAAACATTACTTCGTTTCTGGCAAAAGGTTCTGATTATGTTTTAAATACTACTGTCGACATGGAAGCCTGTCCCATTAATCTGGCACCAACGAACAGTACTACCGCTCAACTTGTTATGGGAGATGCACTTGCAGTCTGCCTAATGGAAATGCGTGATTTTAAACCCGAAGATTTTGCCGTTTATCATCCGGGAGGCGCTTTAGGAAAAAAACTATTGCTTCGTGTAAAAGACATGATTGAGCATTCATTAAAACCAATGGTAACACCTGAAACTTCTATCAAAAAAGCAATTTTTGAAATTTCAGAAAAACGATTAGGCGTTACTGCAGTAATTGAAGACAATAAAATCGTAGGTATTATTACTGATGGAGACATTAGAAGAATGCTGAACGATCGCGATACTATTGCTGATTTAACAGCAAAAGACATTATGAGCAAAAACCCAAAAGTGGTTTCATCTGAAACAATGGCGGTTGATGCTTTAAATATTTTAGAAGATTTCTCTATTACGCAACTTATTGTTGCTGACGAAGGAGAATATAAAGGAGTTTTACATTTACATGACATTTTAAAAGAAGGAATCGTATAATGGCAAAGAAAAACCTTGGCGAGATGTCATTTTTGGATCATCTTGAAGAATTAAGATGGTTATTGGTTAGAAGTACACTTGCAACATGCATTATGGCATTTGTTACGTATTTTATTAGTGATTATTTATTTGATCAAATTATTTTAGGTCCTATTCGACCAACATTCTTTACGTATGTTTGGTTTTGTGATTTATCACATCAGTTAGGATTTGCTGACAGCATTTGTATTACCGAACTGAATTTCATCATTCAGAATACTGAAATGGAAGGTCAGGTAAATATTTTCGTATGGATGTGTCTTTTGGCAGGTTTCATCTTGAGTTTCCCCTATATTTTATGGGAAATCTGGAAATTTATCAGTCCGGCACTTTATGAGAAAGAAAGAAAAAATGCTAAATTATTCATTTTCGTTTCTTCTTTGCTTTTCTTTTTAGGAGTAATTTTTGGGTATTTTGTAGTAATTCCGATGTCGGTAAACTTCGTTGCCACTTTCTCTGTGAGTGATGTCGTAAAAAACCAATTCACACTCGAATCCTACATGGGAATGGTAAAAACAAGTATTTTAGGAAGTGCTATCTTCTTTGAACTACCAATTGCCATTTATTTCTTAACCAAATTAGGATTAGTAACTCCTGAGTTTTTAAGAAAGTACTGGAAATATGCGGTTGTAATCATTTTAATCATTGCCGCAATTGTAACACCACCAGATGTTGTAAGCCAAACTATTGTAGCAATCCCAATGTTAATTATCTACGAAGTCAGTATTTTGATTTCGAAGATTGTTTATAAAAATAAATTAAAAGAAAATGTCTGATATAATTCAAGAATTTAACGACTATCGTTCTAAAATGAACGAAAAACTACTTGCTGACAATAACAAAATTGTAAAGCGAATTTTTAACCTTGACACTAATGCTTACGCAGAAGGCGCTCTTGACGTAAAAACAAAAGAACTTTTAGGTTTAGTTGCATCAACTGTTTTAAGATGTGACGACTGTGTAAAATATCATTTAGAAACAAGTTACAAAGAAGGTGTTTCTAAAGAAGAAATGATGGAAGCAATGGGAATCGCAACTCTGGTTGGAGGAACAATTGTAATTCCACATTTAAGAAGAGCTTATGAATTTTGGGAAGCTCTTGAAGAACAGGGAAGTAATTAGAAAATAAAATAATTAGTCAATTAGATAATTTCTTGACAATATGTTAAATCATTTATCTTGTTGACTTATTTTCACTTATTTTGCCCATACGAGATACAATTATCTCATTATCAAATTGACACATTATCTAATTTTAAGATATTATCTAATTGAACTAAATGAAGCTAAGAGCCGATAATTTAATCAAAACATATAAAGGACGCAGTGTTGTAAAGGGAATTTCCGTGGAAGTGAATCAAGGCGAAATTGTGGGACTTTTGGGTCCAAATGGTGCTGGAAAAACAACTTCTTTTTACATGATTGTAGGATTGGTAAAACCAAATCAGGGAAATATTTTTCTTGACGATTTGAATATTACTGATTATCCAATGTACAAACGTGCACAGCAAGGAATTGGCTATTTGGCGCAAGAAGCTTCGGTTTTTAGAAAACTAAGTATTGAAGATAATATCCTAAGTGTTTTACAATTGACTAAACTTTCTAAAGAAGAGCAGATTGCAAAAATGGAAAGTTTAATTGAAGAATTCAGTTTAGAACACATTCGTACCAACCGAGGCGATTTACTTTCAGGAGGTGAACGTCGTCGTACTGAAATTGCACGTGCATTAGCAACCGACCCAAAATTCATTTTATTAGATGAGCCTTTTGCGGGAGTTGACCCTGTTGCGGTTGAGGATATTCAGCGAATTGTGGCGCAGTTAAAAAATAAAAACATCGGAATCTTAATTACAGATCACAACGTTCAGGAAACATTAGCAATTACCGATAAAACATACTTAATGTTCGAAGGCGGGATTCTTAAAGCAGGAGTTCCAGAAGAATTGGTTGAAGATGAAATGGTACGCCGTGTGTATCTTGGTCAAAACTTTGAGCTTCGTAAGAAAAAATTGGAATTTTAAAGTATTTCAGTCTCAGTTTTCAGTCGCAGTAGGCACTGAATACTGAGACTGAATACTGTCACTGAGACTGCGACTTAAAACTACTCTACAGTAATAAACTGCAGCTGTTCTATATCTCCATTATAAATATTCACATCTACACGATGTTTAATTCCCGGCAGAGATGCTTTTTCTGTAAACTGCCAAAAAAGCCAATCATCTTCGATTTTTTCTCTGTAGAAGTTATAATTGGCAATCCAGAATAAATATTCCCCAAATTCTTCTTTTAAGAAATCTGAATAATATCTTTCTCCTGAATAAATAATCGGACGAACCTGGTAATGTTTTTCGACTTTGGTCAGCCAGCGTTTTAATCCTTTTTTCAAACTGTCTAAAGACTGATTTTTGGGTAATTTTTCAATATCTAAAACTGGCGGAAGATCTCCTTTTCTAAGTTTTACCGTTTTAATAAAAAGATCGGCTTGTTCTATTGAATTTTCGTTTGGACGGTAATAATGATAAGCACCGCGTATGATTTTATTTTCCTTCGCTCCTTCCCAATTACGTTTAAATTGTCGGTCTACACGATCATTTCCGGCCGTAGCACGAATAAAGACAAATTGAACTGGATATTTTTCGTCCAGAATTTCTACTTCATCCCAATCTACTTTTCCTTGAAATTCAGACACGTCAATTCCAACTACTTTTCCTTTATGATTTTCAAGTACGCGAATATTTCGAACATCCGAAAGATGTTTATCAACCTCATTTTCATCTAAAACTTTATTCGTTTTAAATCCGAGATAATAAGCCAGTCCGGCGCGATAATGATAAATCGTTCCAATGAAAGCCACTAATAATAATGAAAATACAATAAAGCGGATCACTTTACTGAAAAAAGATCTCGACTGTGGTTTTCGGGAATAAGAAGTTCGTCTTGTGGTTTTTCTTGCCATTGGATTAAAAAACTACTTTTTCAGAAACATATTGTTTATGATAGACAACAATACATAAAAAATAATTATTAGAGGAACGGCCCCAAAATGAAATAGTAAAAGCAAAACAAAAGAAATGGCTAAAAACACAATCTGAAGCACATTATCTTTCACATTGAACTTTTTAATTTTTAATGCAAAAAGCGGAATTTCAGCATTTAAAACAAAAGCACTGCATAATGTAATTACTAATAAAATCCATTGATTGGTTAAGATTTCCAGAAGCATTAACGAATCTGAAAACTTTAAAACCAAAGGAAGACTCAATATAAAGAGAGAATTAGCAGGTGTTGGCAACCCAATAAAAGAATCGGTCTGACGTGTATCGATATTAAAATTTGCCAGACGATAACAAGATCCCAATGTAACGATGAATCCTAAAAATGGAATAAAATCATTTGTTCCTAATTCGTGTGCACTGTTAGTAAACATGGTATACATTACATACCCTGGAGCAACACCACTTGTTACCATATCGGCCAAAGAATCTAACTGAAGCCCAAGCGGACTGGAAACTTTAAATAATCGGGCGAAAAAACCATCAAAAAAATCAAAGAAAATCCCAAGACAAACCATATAAAAAGCCATTTCATAATCGGCTTTTGAAATAAAAACAATAGCTACACAGCCACAAAAAAGATTGATTAATGTAATTAGGTTTGGAATGTGTTTTTTGATATTCATGGTTTGATTTTGATAAATTATGAATGACAAATTTCGCATAAAATATGATGACATTTACACAAATCGTATAAATAGTTTGCACTAGCACATAAATTATTTACATCTGGATTATAAGTTACTGGTTAATTGATTTTAGTATTAAACTTTCGCAATATTTATTAAAAGGAAGAATTAGATGAGTAAAATATTATATTTTTGATGGAATTTTAAAAACAGACTTTAGTCTGCAAAAAACTAACTTTTGAAGAAACTTTTAGCGTTTTCGTTATTTTTGATTTTTACTGCACAGTACGCACAAACTGTTCGAAAATACTCGAATGAGTTTATGAATATTGGTGTCGATGCAGCTGCATTAGGAATGTCGAGCGCTGTTACTGCTTCTACAAACGATGTTAATTCTGTTTATTGGAATCCCGCTGGTTTGACCAATCTTGAAGACCATCAGCTTTCGTTAATGCATGCCAGTTATTTTGCCAATATTGCCCAATATGATTTTATAGGCTATGCAAGTCCAATTGACGATCGAAGCGCTTGGGGAATTTCGATGATTCGTTTTGGTGTCGATGACATCATGGATACAACACAGTTAATCGACAATCAAGGAAATATTGATTACACCCGAATCCGATTGTTTTCGACAGCTGATTACGGTTTTACTTTTTCATACGCCAGAAAACTGCCAATAGAAGGATTTCAATACGGAGTAAACGCAAAAATTATCCGCAGGGTTATTGGTAAATTTGCCAATTCATGGGGATTTGGTTTTGATGTTGGACTTCAATTCGATCACAATGACTGGAAATTCGGATTAATGCTTCGAGATATTACTACAACGTATAATGTTTGGAATATTGATGAAGAAGAATATGCAAAGATTGCGAATGCTATTCCGGTAGAAAACAACGAATTACCTGAAAGCACCGAAATTACATTGCCAAAAGCACAACTGGGAGTTTCTAGAAAATTTGAATTCCACAACGATTATAGTCTTTTAGCAGCGTCCAATTTAAATATGCGTTTTGAACAGACTAATGATATTATTTCGTCTAAAGTCGTAAGCATAGATCCTGCCATTGGCTTTGAATTTGGCTATACTGATCTGGTATTTTTAAGAGCAGGCGCCGGAAATTTTCAAAATGTAATGCAGCTCGACAATACCGAGAAATTGAGTTTTCAGCCTAATATTGGATTAGGTTTTAAATACAAAGGCATTCAGGTTGATTATGCTTTAACAGATTTAGGAAACCAAAGTGCGGCTTTGTATTCGAATATTTTTTCGATAAAAGTCGATTTGGGTATTTTTAGATAATAATTACAGAAGCGTTACACTTCAAAATTTCAAATTATGAAAAAAGTCATTTTACAAAAAACACTTTTTTGTTTACTATTACTAAGTTTTACGCTGGGTTTCAGTCAAAGTATTCCTTTATCAAAATATGCTAAAATCAGTGTAATAACCTGCGGATTAGGTAATGAAACGTATTCTTATTTTGGACACACTGCTATTCGCGTAGCTGATCCTATTAATAATCTTGACGTTGTTTATAATTATGGCGCATTTGATTTCAGCACACCAAATTTTGTTGCCAAATTTGCAAAAGGCGACTTACAATATTTTGTAGTTGTTCATTCTTTTGCCGATTTTATAAATGATTATACTTCTGAAAAAAGAAGTGTTTTTGAACAGGAATTGCTTCTTTCCCAAGATTTAAAACAGAAGCTTTTTGATAAATTAAATGCTGTTCTTTTATCTGAAGAACGTTATTACACTTATAAATTCATTGACAAAAATTGTACTTCAATGGTTGTTGATGTGATTAATTCGACTTTAAACGGAAATGTAATTGTAAAAACTGTGGATACTGACAAAACCTATCGCTCTATTTTATTTCCGTATTTTAAAGGTCATTTTTACGATCAGTTAGGAACGAGTATTATTTTCGGAACTAAAGTTGACCAAATGGGAACTCGAATTTTTCTGCCTTTTGAATTGAAGAAAAGTTTAGAAGAAACCACTTTTCAAGGCCATCTTTTAGCAGGAGAAAGCAAAACATTATTAAGTTTTGAAAAAGAAACCCCAACATCATTTTGGAATAATATTTATACGTATCTTTTTATCTTAGGATTTGTAGTTTTGGCACATAACAAAATCGTAGATAAAATCTATCTTTTGATTTTATCTTTAATGGGATTCTTTTTTGTTGGAGTTGGATTTTATTCTTTCCACCAAGAACTGGCGATGAATTACAACGTACTTTTATTTAGTCCGTTATTGTTGATTTTAATTATTCTTTCTCTTATAAAGAACAAAAAATGGACTTACAGATTCGCCGTATTACACTTAATGTTCTTAATTGTGTACAGCTTGTTTATGATTAATAAAGCGCACTTTTTTATTGTGCTGCCAATGATTATTACAAGTGGTTTTGTTTTGGTGAGAGTTATCATTAGAAACAAAAAACCTATTCCAATAATTATATAATTTATTGTCCTCTGTAAAATAAAACGGTAGTAATCGTTTTAAAAGTAATGCTTAAGTCGAGAAAAACACTTCGGTGTTTGATGTAGTAAAGATCGTATTGGAGTTTTATCAAACTTTCTTCAATCGATTCTCCGTATGAATAATTAACTTGTGCCCAACCGGTAAGTCCTGGTTTTATTACATGACGCGTTTCATAAAAAGGCATTATTCTAGCGATTTCTTCCACAAAAAATGGTCTTTCGGGTCTTGGTCCAATTACGGCCATATCGCCTTTTAAAACATTAAAAAACTGAGGTAGTTCGTCTATTCTTGATTTACGCATAAATTTTCCAAATGGTGTAATGCGCCGGTCATCTGAAGTAGCAAAAACAGCCCCGTTCGTTTCCGAAGCTTTAATCATGGTTCTGAATTTATAAATCTTGAAAATTACACCATTCTGCCCAACACGATCCTGTGTATAAAACAAACTTCCTCTATTTCCTAAAAGATTTCCCAGAAAAATAAACGGAATAAACAAAATACAGATTAAAAGTCCCGTGAAAGAAAAAACCAATTCTATAAAACGTATTAAAAACAAATACAGTTTATTATTGTTGCTTCGGCTGAAGGGGAAAAAACGATAAAAATCTCTTGCGATGTATTGAACTGGAATACGTTGTGTTTTGCTTTCGTAAACCTGAGTATATTCACGAATTACATTTCCTGATTCTAATAGATGTAATAATTGCTGATATAGATCGGCAGTAATACCATCTGTTTTTTTGGAAGCAATTACAATTTCGGCTACATTATTTTCAAATACGTAATTCTCTAAATCTTCTTTTTTGATTTCTTTTACGTAATGAAATCCTGCGTCTACTTCAGAATTTGAATCGGAATTAACAAAACCTATTATTTTGTAATTGGGATCGACATTTTCAAGTCCAAGTACTAATTCTTCTACTTGATCTTTATCGCAGATTAAAATCACATTTTGAAAAAAACGATGCGAAGCCAGAAAGAAAGCATAAAAAAAACGCCATAATAATATTATTCCCGATATCGTCAGATAAAATATTAAAATGGTCAAACGCTGTTTAGGAAGTTCTGGTGATAAAACAGGTGTAAGAAGGTATATAAGTATCGTAGTTGAGACAGCAAGGATAACACTTTTAAGAATTTGCAGCTGATTACTAGCCACCTGTAAATTGTACATTTCGAAAATTGTAGCAAAAATGCAAAAATACCCCACAAATATAAAAGGCCTGTAAATTGTATCGTTGTTAAAGGCGAAATATTGGTACTCGAAAAGTATATTCAAAAAATACAATGCCAACAGCACAAAGAAAACATCAAAAGCAACAAGCAATACTTTTCGTTCTGAGATTTCGAAATGCATTTTATTTTTTGAACGCATATATTTTTAGATTTAATGGGCTTAACTAGAAGCAAAAATATTATAAAAAACAGAAATTAATCTATTGGTTTGGCTCTTTTTCGGGATTTTTCATTTGAACAGACAACAGACATAATGCATAAACAAAGGCTGGCGCAGCCGTTCGCATGGCGGCATGGTTTATCGTTAACAGCCAAAAAGCAAAACAGGACAAGAAATACAAATGCTGTCGGTTATTAATGTATAAAATTAAAGGAGTTATAAATAGTATAAGTAGACCAAAAAGACCAAAAATTCCATGTTCACTTAGCATTCTGGTTATTTCATTGTGCGAAGCTACTTCTTCTCCTAAAAGTTTTATTCTTCGGTATTTACTTAAACCTGCACCTACTCCCATAACAGGTTCTTCTAGAAACAATTTTATTTCTGCATCCATAATTTCCTCCCTTCCCCCTAGTCGGTCTTTTTTGTCTCTACCTAACGCGTCTTTATTAGCATAACGTTTTTCAATAAGTCCGTTTGTCTGCATAGACGAATAAGTCCATATCCCGACAACCATCAAACCTGTTAAAATAAAAACATAACTAAATTTGACTTTCCCTTTTGTATTAGACAAGCGATACAATATAACCAGCAGGCAAAGAATCATAACAATAGCCGTTAAAATCCCGCCTCGTGAAAATGTTACAACACCTCTATAACTCATAAATACAAATAAACCGCCGTTTATCAGCATTTCAATTTTGTTTTTGGAAAACAAAATAAGCTGTGTAAAAAATATAAACATTCCTAATCCTAAAATGGTCGAAACCTGATTAGGTCCAAATCCTCCAGATGTTTCAAAATTAGATTGTGTTCCAGTAACTACATCTTTTACACTTGGCGTATATAAAAATAAATATACAGTAGTCGTAATAACAGGAAGTCCCATTGCTAAAAAGATATTCTGAAGCTGCGAAAATGAGATTCTCCGATTAAAAGTATAAATAGAGCAAAAAGCAAGGCAGACGGGACCTGATAAATTAAACACTAATACTTTTTTTAAATCTATAACAAAATCTGCTTGGCCAATTGCCATTAAAACTCCCGGTATAAGTAAAATCAAAAAAACAATGTAAATGAAAATATTACTCGAAAAGTTGCTGTACACCATACCGACAAGCATAAAAAAGATAGCCATAAATTTGACATATTCATTATTCAAATTTCCGCCTGTCATTCGAAGAAAAACCTCAACTCCCACTAAATAAGCTGCTACTATTAAAACTTCATTGTTTTTATTTCTGGTTTTGTAAACCACATAAAAACCCACCACAACAATTAACAGCGCATATAATTTAGATAGCAATGGCAATACAAAAACTGCCAAGGCAATTAATGCATGAAAAATTATTAGAAAATTATACGAGATTTTGGCGTTCTTCATTTATGAGAATTATTGTCGGCAAAATTAGGCAAAGATTTTATCCATAAAACATATTCTTGTATAATAGATTGCTCGCTGTAATTTAATTCAACAAATTTATGGAGATTCACTCCTTTTGCCTGTCTTTCATCAACATGAGTAATTAATCTTTCAACAGCACTGCTGAATTCGGAAAGATTATCTGACTCTGTAATTATTCCGTGATGATGAGAAGTGATGACTTTCTTTATTTCGCCTACATGGGTTGCCACAACCGGAAGTTTATATAACCCATATTCTAAAACAGCTAACGGAAGTCCTTCTGATAATGACGGAAGCACAGCAATATCACATTGTTTTAAAACTTGTCCAACATTATTGATACTTCCATAAAAGAAAATAGAATCCTGAAGTTTCAGTTTTTCTATTTTTTGAAATAATTGTGCTGAATAAGAATCTTTAAAATCTTTTCCAAATAAATGAAAACTCCAATCGGGAAATTTATCTCTAATTATAGATGCTGTTTCAATCAGCAATTTGTGGTTTTTCTGTGGACGTAAATTGGCGACACACACAATTCTTTTTCCGTCAATGCCATTTAACTTTATTTCTTCTTCCGAATCATTAAAATCACTTATAAAATTGGGAAAGTAAACAACATTAGAACTCCACAAATAAGAAACTGCCCAGTTTTTTAATGCATCGTTTACAGATATTATACCGCTGAAAAACAAAGAACTGATTTTTAAACTTGTACTTTTTCTTTGTTTTAAATCTTGACTGATTCCGTAATGGTCATGCCAGATTATTTTAATTTTCAGCAGTGTCAGTTTTACTAAAACCGCTGTAAAAAAAGAAGAACTGTGGGCATGAATAACATTTACTTTATTCTCTTTTAAATATTTACGCAATCTAAAAACAGCCGAAAGATCTATTTTCCCTTTTTTATTTAAAAACAAATAGGAAACATTTTTATTAAGCTGAGATAAAAGAAGTCCCTCTTTTCTTGTTGTCACAAGACCCGAAAACTCAATTGTATTAGCAAGTGCATTGGCGTAATTAACCGCCATTTTTTCGGCTCCGCCCGCTTCAAGTGAATCTATTATCTGAACTATTCTCATTTTGACAGCAAGTTTTTTATTTCGGCTTCAAAAATATCTGTTGTGTATTTTTGCGACCAGTTTAATGCTGCATTGCTTTTTGCAGAAAAATCGTCTTCATTGGATAACAAACCTTGAATGGTTTGAAAATCTTTTTCAAGATCCATTTCTAATAAAATTCCTCTTTTTCCATAATCAAGCATAAAAGGAACGCAGGATACTTTTGTGGCTAATGGGACAGATCCCCAAAACATACCTTCTGCTATTGCTTTTGGCCAGCCTTCGCTTTTAGATGGCAAAATTACAAACTGGCTTTTTTTATAGGCTTCTTTCAGGATTTCTTTATTGTTGTTTCCTTTTAAAACAATATGATTTTCAAGTTTATTAGTTTGAATGTAATTTTCAAGAGAATTTCTTTCAGAACCTTCTCCGTACAAATTCAAACTAACATTGTTTCCTTCTTCTAAAAGTTTTTGAATTAATTTTACAGCGTACATCGGGTTTTTACCTGAAACTAAACTTCCCACAAAAATAAATTTCACACCAGAGTCAAGAGAATCTTTTTGAATATTTTCTTTCTCTGAACTTGAATAAGTAGCGGTAAAAAAAGGTTTAATATTAGCTGAATTTCCATTCCATTCACCATATACTAAAACCTGCATATTTCTGGTCAAAAAAGTATTGTTCAAAATATATTTCTGCAGTTTGTACGTCCAAGGCTGTGCACTTTTCGGATCCCAATTGCCGGCATATTTTGCTGTTTTGGTTTTTCGGGGAAAGAAAATTTGAACAAAACACCCAATTAACCCCATATTTCCAGGACAACGCAAATGAATATGATCGGCATTTTGCATGGCACGAAATATTTTCCAGATGATCGACGGCAATTTAAAAACGGAACTCAGAATATTACCGAAAGTCGTCAGATTAAAATCCGGTACGTTTCTAAAATCAATTTTACTGTGTTTATAAGGAATATCTATTTCGGTTAATTCGATTTTTAATGGCGCCACGATAATTACTTCATCGACATATTTAAACCAAATATTCATTTCCTGAACATAAGGCGCATACGCTAAATATTCATTTTTATCATGAACATGAGCAACATGGGTTATTATGGCGAATTTGATCGATTTCAAGGCTAACTATTATTTTCAACAATAGATAAAATTCTTTTGAAATAATTTTTAGGGTGCAGATATTCTCCGCTCCAGATTAAATTATTTTCGCCCATTTCAAGGTATTTTTTATCTTCTAAAAGATAATCAATTTTTTCAGGCAATTCTAGATAAGCATTTCTGCTGCTTAGTCTTTCGTAATGTATATGCTCTTTAAAATGATCTACAGCGATGTTAAGCGGAGTTGAGACTACTGCTTTTCCAAATAATAAATATTCCCCAATTTTCCAGCCTGGAGTATCTTTAAGTCCGTCATCTGCTATGCAGATATTATAATTACTCAGCATATTGAAGTAATTATTTTTATTAGAATGCTTTGAATCTAATATTAAATCTGGTGCCAATTCATCAGCTAGTTTATCCGCAAATAAACCTACAGAAGCATTTTTATATGTTTTTTTTAAGATCCGGCAGGCATTAATTCTAAAATCATTTTGATTTCTTCTGCGTTCTTTTTCATCTGCATCATTATGATTATCAGGATTCCATAATCTGGTATGAAATATTATATTGCCACCAAAATCTTGTACTTTTTTAGGATATCGTTTTACATCTAAAACGGCATGCGAGGAGTTGGTAAATAAAGAAAGTCTGTCGAATGCTCTTATTACTTCTGTTCTGCTTTTTTTATGAAACAGAAGATCGGATTTTAAATTCAGTACTAACAAATGACTTTTATAGGCCATTGGAATATTAAAATTTAAAGGATGTATATTTTTTGTGTAGTCTTCTTCTCGAAGTGATCTTTTAAAATAATAATCATACAATTCAGCCGAATCTATAAATCCGGGATCATCAGAATAATCAAAAAAAGCCGTTTTGCCGTTTACATGTAAGATTACTCCATTATGCTGAACGGTTTCATTCTGAATTATTTTAACTTCTATTTTTTGTTCTTTACAAAAATAGAAATACGAATATATAAGCTGGGTTAAATGATGTGTCCAGGTTGATAATTCTATTGTCATAATTACTTTCTTAAATTTACTTTTAAATCGTTCCTAAACATTTGTCTTATCTTTAGATGATATAACAGGTTTATTAAAGATCAAACTCCACCAGCCAACGGTTCTTCCTAACGCTTCTGTAAAGGCTGCTTTTTTATTACTTCCTTTTATGGCATTTGTAAAGCGGATAAAAGTCAGCAAAATAGTAATGCAGTTCCATTTTAGATGATCCTGAAAACTTGGTTTTGGTTTCTTCACTCTCCATACATACCAACCGTTTCTTACTACCATTTTTCCATATGAATATTGGTTTGGTCTTCCAGAAGGTGCATGAAAATGTGCCAGTCTTGCCGCTGTATTTACATATAGTTTTCCTTTTTTTGCTACTCTTAAAGTAAAATCGGCATCTTCATAGAGGCCGTAACCTTCAAAATAAGTTGAAAATGAAAGTGTGTCAAAAACAGATTTTTTAAAAGAAGAAACGCCTCCCATTAATTGTTCGACCTGATATGTTTTATTACTTGGAGGTAAAAAGCCAATGCTTCTTCCATGTGAAAAAGTAGGTGAAAATCCCGGCGGACAATTGCTGTCTAGATTTAGTTTTTTTCGTAATACGAATCGGCTTCCGTCAGTACGTTTCCAACCGTCATGACAAAAATCTTTGTTTAACGGGATATAATTATTTCCGATTTTTTCCCATTTTACTTCGTTATTAATGTAGCCTCCTACTCCTAATGCTTCCGGAAAAACCTCATAAGTATGTAATAGATTTTTGAAATAATCGGGTTCTAGAATTACATCATCATCTAAAAAACAAACAATATCTGATTGAGAGTTTACTTTGGAAATTCCAAAATTACGTTGTCTCGTTAATCCTCTGTCTTTGTCGTCTACACGAAAATAATGAAGGTTTTCAAAACTATTTTCTTGCAATACAAGTTCTGTATCGTTATTTGTAGAACCGTCGATAATTAAAATTTCGTGGGGATATAAAGTTTGGTCCTGAACCGATTTTAATAATTTTATCAAAGGTTCAGGACGCATATAAGTACAAATGATTAATGAAAAACGTAAAGTACTCATCGCATTATAATTTTAAAACAACTAAAATATTCCCAGCAGTTAATTCTTCATCTGAGTATTTGCTATAATCCTCATGCAATTTAACTTCTTTGAACATATCGTATTTTTTAGTTCCCGGCTGAAGGCTTTCGTAATCTAAATACAAAACTTCGTAATCGTATTTTTTAAAGATTTCTAAAAACTGCGACAATCTCAAACGATTATGATAATCGTATTTGGTATGGATTTTATTCCATTCTTCTTTACTGTACTGTAAGAAATCCTGAAGAGATAAATTACTGTCGCTATGTTGTCTGAGATCACTAGGAGAAATAAAGTGAATGATATGTGTTCCTTTTTTTAATTGAGATTTCATTCTTCTATGTAAATCGTCAACATCATTTTCATTCATGTGTGACAATACATAACGCGAAAAAACAAAATCAACGTCTGGAAAATCTTTTTCTACAACATTGTATTTTGGCAGATATTCAATTCCTTTAGGAAGACTGTATTTATTTTGAGGATCAGAAACTATTTCAGAATGGTAGATTTTGGAAAAACAATCATTCAGCTCTAAAACGGTTGCTTTTTTAAAATGTTCATTTATATCAATCGTAATTACTTTTCCTGCCTGTAATTTGTACTTAAAAAAATACGGCATTGCAGGAAACCATCCTGAACCAAGTTCAAAAATAGTTTTATTATTCAGGTCAATACGCAAATCCTGTAAAACCTTAGATAATCTAAAATAGGTTGATTCAACACTTTTTAATCGGTTTTCAAGAGTTGATTTATCGAAAAAGCTTTGAATTTTATGATAACAATAATCATCTATTTTATTAGGCAGTGAAGCTAATGTTTTGAATAATATTGTTTTTATTTTATGATTCATTTATTTTTAGGTTACCTGTCGCATTTTTAGGTTTGTATCTGTTTTTAAAAATAAATTTCCGTTTGATTGTATGTCTAACACTATTTTTTCAAAACCAGACCAATATTCAATCAGCTCGGTAAGAGTTGGATTCCAGATTTCTTTGTTTTTAATTTTCGTTCCCAAATATCTAAAATTTTCCGATACTTTTTGATCAATTGTATCAGGAGTACTGAACAATTTACCTTTATGGTATTCCAAAGGAACTGAAAAATAAGTATGCGCAATAAAAACTCCTTTTTCATTTATCAAAGTATTGAGATTATCCTTAGACAAAGATTTCTGGAAATCAAGCATTTCTAATGTTTGAAAAACATAAAATTCTTTTTCGGCGATTCTGTGTTTAAATAAAACAGGAGAATATTTGGCCAATTTATAAGGTTTGTTTTTTGCTTTCTTCCAAAATAAAAATACGGATAGAATGGACAAACTGAGATGGAAAGAATTCTTAGTAAGCGGAATCAGTGATTTTATCTTCTTTTGGTAAACCAATTTTTTAAAATTTCCTGCCGTGTCTTTGTATTTTAGAATTAAGTTTTCATCATTATAATAGTGGAAAATGATATTTTTTATCATTAACTGTAGTCTTTTTACAAATTTCAAATTCTTATTTCCTTTTAAGAAACTTGACAAAGTAAAATGACTACTATTAAATTGATTGATCACTCCTTGTGTTGAAGTTCCTGAATCGATGTAATTCCACAAAGTATTTATGTGTTTTTCTTTCAATATATTAGCGTAATCATCTTCGCTTAAAATGTTATTTTTTATAAGTGAAAAATTATACGGCTGAAATCCATGATCAATCCAAACTTTTATGTTTTCTAGAGGAGGCACAAAGTTTTTAAAATCTACGAAACTTTGCTGGTAATCTTTTATAGACTGCGAAAGCGAATGATAAAACAACTCGTGTCCGTCGTTATCCCATTTTAATAATTCTTCTTTATCATTTTCAAATGAAGCGTTGTCATTTCTTTTAGAAAAATGATTCAAGAAAAAACCTTTTGTGGTTTTTACGTCATTTTCTTTAAAGAATTCTCTTTGCAGTATTAAATTTTCGAGTGTATCAAAATCACAATGATCTGTAAAACAAGCAACGGCTGTAAAAGGAATTTTAGATTTACTAAATTCAAATGCTTCGCTAGCTGGAAATAACAACGCAGGATTTTCAGGAAAAACAAATCTTTTTACAGCTTGTAAAATATGTTTTTCATTATTGTCCTCCAGATAAGTAGCGATAGGTTTTGAAAATTCGGGATTGAAACGCCACAGTAAAACGTTTGTATTTTTTTTATTTACTTCCCAAATTCCCAGATTAATATTGGCTTGAACCAATTGTCCGTTTTGAAGTTTTATAATTTTAGGACAATATTCATTTGCGATTCTGTCTTCATTGCAATTGTTCCATGTGTAATCGTGGTTACGAAACTGAGAAACAGGCGATGAGAATGTAATTTCAATGTCAAAAGCATTTAATTTCAGTAAATCGATAGTACTGAAATCTATATTTATTTTATATTTCTGATTCGGATCAAAAATACAGTTTTGTTTTCCTGAAGTGGTATTTACCGAAATAGACTTGATCAACTTGCATATATTTGAACTCTAATGTAAGAATTATTCCTTTAACTTTTGAGCCCAAAATATACTTGATTTCCACTGTTTACTAAAATTTAACAAATATTGAACTGGATTTCTTAAATGCTGCGCCTTATAGAACTTTATACAAAGAACCGTTTTGTAACCATTAAGCTGTTGAATGCTAAGATTATTAAGCTTTAAAAACATTATGGTTGGCGATGGTTTTGGCTGTACTTCTGCATTCTGCCAAATTAACACAGGCTTAGTACGAAAACCTCCCATTGGCGCTTTTAAGTGGTTAATAACCAAATTGGGGAAATAAATAATATCGAAACCAGCATTGCGCAACTGAAGTCCAAATTCTGTATCTTCTCCATAACCAAACTCCAGACTTTTATTGAAACTGACTTTTTCTAAAGCAGTTGATTTAATAAAGCTGTTTCCTGATCCAAATATCGCAGCTTGACAAATCTTCTTTTCTACTAATTTTTGTCCTGCGATAGGGTAAAATGTTAAAGCGGCCAAACATCCGAAAGATTCAATATTGGCGAATGTCTTTTCGATTAAATCAGATTCAAACCTGTTGTCATCATCATTTAAGAAAACCCACTCGCTTTCAACTTGCACTAAGGCCAGGTTTCTGGCATTGCACGCTCCTGCCTGATGTGTAAAAGTATGTTTGATTGTAAACGGCCAGTTTTTAGTCTGTAGATAATCCAATTCTGAAGTACTGCCTAAAGCGGGATTTTGTTCAATAATAATAACGCTGACAGGAAGATGTGTTTGTTTTGACAAATCTTTTAATACATCATACAAACATTCTTTTCTGCCAATTGTTGGAATAATGACATCAATCGTTTTTTTATCGATAACTTTTTTAACGGAATGAACTTCAATCTTATCCAGCAGGTTTTTTTCGAAAATTCTTCGTTTAAAAAACAGACTTGCCAGAAGCGGAAAAAGAGCAAACTTCCTTTCGTATAAAAATAAATCAAGGAAAAGAAGAAAAATCCAGCGTGTTCTGTAATGTTGTTTTACAAAACGAAATACCAAAAAATTCGTTCTCTTTTTCTTTTGTATAATTTGAGAATGGTCTTTAATTAATGATGGCTCTGAATAACATAAAAGTCCGTTTGGCATTGCTCCTTTTGCCAATGAATGTAGGAAATAGTCAAAATCAGTATCTAAACTGACTTTATTTTGCAATGCATTTACAACTTTCGCATGCACTCCGCCAATATCTGCGCTCATTTGCCAAGTAGGATAGCTGACGTCTTTTTTTACATTTAAAAATGGACTTTCGTCAACATAACCAATTGTTTTGGGCAAAAAATAATCTGCAGATACATTAAAGGAAGCCATTATTTTATCATGATGAAAAATATCTGGAAGTGCAGCATGATTCAGATTTAATTTTAAATCCAATTGGCACCACATGATTAATTGGTCAGGATATTTTTCGGCAGTATCGAATACATTTTCGGCAATATTTTTTTTAGAAAAAGGAATGCTTTCTCCGTTAAATGAAACCTCAACAACTTTATTATTATGATGATAGATTATAATCATTTGTTGCTTGAGTTTATGATTTTAGTATAAAAATCGATATTCTCTTTTACCAGCTTTTTGATATCAAATTTCTCTTCTATTCTTAATCGGGCTTTTTTTCCTATTTCTAAAGTAAGTTCCGGATTGTTGAATAACTGAATTATTCTTTCGGCATACAAATCATGATTCGCAGGATGCACCAAAAATCCGCTTTCTTTATTTATCATTAATTCTTGTGCCCAGCCAATATTGCTGTTTACAACAGCTTTTTGCATTGCCATAGATTCTATGGTTACCATTCCTAAGGTTTCTGCAAAGGTTGGAAACACGCATACATTTGCTTTTTGAATGTAATTTCTAACTTCTTCGTATGGGATTTTGCCTAAATATTGAACGTTTTGAAGATCTTCATTTGAAAATCTTTCCTGTAACAACTGCCATGTTGATGAAGTTCCTGTTTTTACATCATTAGAATCGCCTCCTATCAAAAACAGTTTTGCTTGAGGAAACTGTTTGTGAACTTTGGCGAAAATTTCAGGCAGTTCCAAAACTCCTTTTTTTCTAATCAAAGTTCCAATGTACAAAATCAGGCCTTTTTCATAGATTTCGGGAGATGGATTGGTAAAGTTTTCCAGTTCTAATCCGTAGTGAATGGTTTTTATTTCTTTGTTTTTTATTCCCAAAAGTTCTTTGGAAACCTGACCAGCAAAGGTTGTGGGTGCAATAAATGCTTTTGCTCCATTTATGGCTTTCTTTTCGAACCAAAAGTTTTTTTTCTTTTGTTTTCTGTTTTCTAAATGACAGAAATAAGTATCACTTCCATGAAATCGAATGACAAGCGGAATCTTGAATTTCATAAAAGCGGTAATTCCAGTCCAATCAGCAGCTTCTAAAAGTGCTATCTTTTCTTTTTGAATGATGGAATTGCAATATTTTTCAATATGTTTTCTATGAAAGAACCAACCCAGAAATTTGTATTTTTTTTCTTTTATAAGATGAATCGTAATACCATTTTCAACCATAACTTCTTGTGTTTTTTGACCGTATACAAAAACAGTAACCGTAATTCCTTCTTTGGCTAAAGCGATCGTAAGGTTTTTTACACTTGTACCAATTCCGGCTGCATACGCAACTTTGGCATGTGGAAATTCTGGTGTTAAAAAAGCTATATGCATTTTATTTATTAAAAAAATCTTTTAGAATTCTGGCTGTAAAAATTTTAGCTCCCGTATCATTCATGTGTCCGCAGGATGAAAAGTATTTATTCTCGACTACTACATTTTCGTAATTGTAAATTTCGGGATATTTTTTCTTTACTTTTTCAAAGTAATTCATTCCTTTCACATTTTCGCACATTGGCGTCATTACGGCTATGAAATTAATTTTATTGGCTTTACAAATAGCTTTAATTTCTTCGTAGTATTTGTTGTGTGGCAGCGGATTTAAATTGACAATATTATTTTTCATATTGCCATTTTTATGTTTGACTAACGGATAATATCCTTGATTATCGAGAGCATTTGTTTTTTCGTTCATCAGAATTTTACAAATTTCCCTGAAACCAATTTTACCGTCAAATTTCACATAACGATAAAAAGGGACATAATACAATTCGGTGAAATTTGCCTGTGGTTCAAAATGTTCTTTTATAACTTCTGAATTGTGAATATAGGGCAGAAATTTAGCCGAAATTCCATCCGCTTCTTTATCATTTGAAAGATTTAAATCTGCTTCTAAAATGATGTTTTTAATTTGGTATTTTCTTTCGATCATCAATTTCAGCATCAACGAGGCTTCAAATAAATGTCCACCGCTCATTCCGTAATTAAAGGTTTTTAGTCCTTTTTCTTCAAACATTTCAGAGACAAAATGATTGTTTGCACGTGATGATCCTAAAATGACAACATCGTAATTTTGAGGTTTTGAGTTTACGACTGTTTCAATTTTTCCCCTATTTTGAGATTTAAAAAAAACAGCTGTATAAAGTCCGTCAAGCACCACGGCAATCAAAACCGTAATTACAAGGATTTTGAGTATATAAATTAAAAACCTTTTCATTAAAATTGAAAGTATATAAATTCTTTATAATCAGAAAAAGTTCCGAAAGCGATTATGGCGGCGATCGCCAATGCTATTTTCAACATGCTTTTTTTCCCTGATAAAGGTTCAACTTTAGCACGATTGTTCCATTCAACGACTGTGAATAAAAGGACTAGAAGAATAAGTTCGTAATTGTATCTTTCGTTATCGAGATATTGAAAACTGAAATCTCGGTCTAAAACAATTCGTTTTAAATATAAAACAGCATCTGTTATTGTTTTTGCTCTAAAAAATACCCAGGCAATACAGGTAATACTAAAAGTGGTAAGAATGCTGAAAATTACTTTTATTGAATCGAAATTCCATTTCAGCACAATGGTATCCATGTTATTTCTGTTTTTGTTGGATAAAAGTAACGGAAGAAAATAAACGGCATTGATAAATCCCCATGCAATGTAAGTCCAATTCGCTCCGTGCCAAAAACCACTTACCACAAAAATGATAAAGGTGTTTCTGATTTTCATCCAAAGTCCGCCTTTGCTTCCTCCTAACGGAATGTACAAATAATCACGAAACCATGATGAAAGCGAAATATGCCAGCGACGCCAGAATTCTGCAATATCTCTAGAAAAATACGGATAGTTGAAGTTTCTCAACAAATCCAATCCGAATAATTTGGATGTTCCTAAAGCAATATCCGAATATCCTGAGAAGTCTCCATAAATTTGAAAAGCAAAATAAATGGCTCCTAATATGAGCGAAAAAGAATTCATTGACGGATAATGATCAAAAACAGCATTGGCGTACGCCGCACAGGTATCTGCAATAACCACTTTTTTTACTAATCCCCAAACAATCAGGCAAACACCTTCTTTTGCTTTTTCAAAATCGAAGTCTCGTTTTACTTTAACTTGTGGCAGCAAATGTGTTGCTCTTTCTATTGGACCGGCAACCAATAACGGAAAATAACTCACAAACAAGGAATAATCAATAAAATTATATTCGGCTTTGATGCGTTTGTAATAGATATCGATCACATACGACAATCCGTGAAATGTGTAAAAGGAGATTCCAACTGGAAGAATAACATCTAATAAAATTGGACTTACTTTGAAACCTAATCCACTGAATAATTCTGCAAATGATGCCGCGAAGAAATTATAATATTTAAAGACTCCCAGAAATCCTAAATTGGCACCAATACTAAGCCAAAACCAAAATTTCTGGCTTTTTTCGGATTTGCCTTTTTCGATTTGAATTCCGGTGTAATAATCTAGGAATGTAGAAAATACAAGCAAAAATAAAAATCTCCAGTCCCAGCAGGAATAAAAATAATAACTCGCAATTATTAATAATGCGTTTTGAGAGCTTTTGGTTTTATTGAAAACAAACCAATACAAGAAAAAAACGATTGGTAAAAAAATAGCAAATGCTATTGAATTAAAAAACATAGATTTTTATTGTTTTAAAATAGCTGTTATTCCTTCCCATATTTTTGCAGAGGCAAGCGTAGGATTAGGTCCAACGATAGTTTCAAACCATTTTTTACCTTCGGAAACATTTGATATTTTTCCGTCTATAATATCTTTTACGATCTGAGTTAAGTCAGCTTTATTTCTAACCCATAATGCGGCTTCTTTAGACGGCATTGATCTAAAATGGATATAGTGATAATTCTGTCCAATGTCTCTGATTCCTTTTTTAAGCTGCGGTTGTTCGTAATCAAAAAACAGACAAGATTTGTCATGAGCCACAAAATCAAAAACCATTGATGATGCAATGTTTCCAACAAATTCGGTGTGTTCGCAGATATTGGCTTGAAGTGCAAAATCTTCTTTGGTTGGCATTATTTCATTCCAGCTTTGTCCAACAGGACTCCAAAGCGGATCGATATTTACAATGACATCTTTGTATTTTTCAAGAACAGCGTCGTATCGGTCAGTGAAATCAACTGGACATTTTCTGTAAATTATTCCTAATGAATATCCTTGTTTATTTAATTCTCGTACAGATACAGCAAGATCTTCTAAATAATATTGATCTAAGGGCGAAGTTACTATATCGTCTCCAGAATAACAGATGTATCGCACATTGCTATCCAGTTTGTGTTTTTTATAGAAATCTTCTTTACTTTCTAAAAGTGTAGTATCAAAGTGACTTTCGAATTGTGGAGTTCCTGTTACAAAAACTTGATTTTCATTTACGTATGGGCAGTACATCAGTACTTCTTTTTTCATGTGTTCGCTCCATACAAAGTAATAATCTGTTTCGACTAATGTGGTTGCTTTGGGCAGATTATCCCATGAAAAAATAAATGTTGCTGTTGGAATTCCTAAATCTTGAGCTGCTAAAATTGGAGCAATTGCTTGTGTAGGACGTTGATTTGTACAAAATACAAAATCGGGTCTGTGCAGTTCAAGTTGTTTTTTACAATCTAGATATTTTGTGGTTGAACGTTCTCCTTTTTTAATTTTTTCACGAACGAATTTTATTCCTTTTTCGTTAGATCCAAAAGCAGTGAGCGTATCAACCATTAGACTTTTAAAGGCATTTTTTAATCCCTTATAAGAATGTGGAAAATTATAGGTATTGTAAACCGTTTCATTGAACTTTTTATCGAAAAAATTCAATTCCATGCGTTTACGTGCTCGTGTATAAACTGTCGTTAACGGGTGCAAAGATGTATTTTGGATTTTAACTTCTTTAAATCCAATTTTTTCTGTTATCGAAAAAGGAGTATTATTCCAATAAGTAATATCAAATCCTGCGCTTTCTCCAATGTTTTTGAATTCTGTTAAAGCAAAATTTCGAAGTCCGACACCATCTGGCAGGAAAATAAATATATTTTTTTTCATCTTTTAATTACAAACAATGTTATGCATTACCGCAGCAACAGTACTTTGAGGTTTTATACTTTTTTATTTTTTAATTTATCTCTTTGGATTTGTTCGATTGGCAGGATTTCAGAAGCTTTAAATGTCAATGCCTGATATACTGCATTAAGGTCACGAGTTAGCTTTCGCAATCCCATTGGCTCAAGCGAAGCTGCATGGTCTGTCCCTTTCCAGGTTCTGTCTAGAGTATAATGTCTTTCGATAATATGTGCTCCCAGTGTATAAGCTGCAATGTCTACAGCAATTCCTAAATGATGCCCAGAAAAACCAATATGTTTTACTTTATCTTGGTATTTCTGTTTTAACAGATTAATATCTAAAAGACAAACATCTTCAAAAGGAACTGGATATCCAGATGTACAGTTGTACAATACTAGATCTTTATTTCTTCCTTTTTCTGTAAAATAGTTTACTAAAATATCGGTTTCATCTTTGGTTGTCATTCCTGTTGAAATATGAATTTCTCCAGAATAATTTTCACAAAGCCATCCTAACATATCAAAATTGTTATTGCAAGCCGAAGGAATTTTTATGAATTCAGGATTTAAGGAAGCAATTTCTTTTGCTGATGTTGTATCCCAAACTGACGTTGAATATACAATTCCGATTTCTTCGCAATATTCTTTTAGCTCTTTGTGCTGATCAACATTGAATTCTAAAAATTCTCTGTGCTCACCATACGTGTCTCCATAAGAATTTGCCGAATTTGGATGCGGAGCATGGTACTGTTCTTCGGTAAGAAGTTCTTTATTGTTACGTTTTTGAAATTTGACTGCATCAGCATTTCCAAAGATCTTTGCAATTTTAATCAATTCTTTGGCTATTGTCATTTCGCCTTTATGATTACATCCAATTTCTGCAATCACATAAGGTTTATTATAATCTTTCATAACGTTTATTATACTTTAATAAAATTTCACAAGTTTCTCTAATTGCTCCTTCTCCAGAAGCATTGGTTAAGATGTAATCTGCATTTGCTTTTACAGCTTCTACAGCATCAGCAGGTGTAAATGACCATCCTACGCTGCAAATATTTGCCAAATCATTTACATCGTCACCTACGTACGCAACGGCGCCAAAACTACTATTTCTATCTAAAAGAAATTGCGTTAAAAATGAAAACTTATCTTTTACCCCTAAAAAAGTGTGTTTTATTTGCAATTTCTTCATTCGCTGGGCGACTAATTCAGAATTTTCTGAGGTCAATACAATAACCTCAACTTTATTTTGTCTTAGAATTTCCAGTCCCATTCCGTCTCGCATATTAAACTTTTTAGCCATCTCGCCTTCCGCATTGTAATATACACAACCGTCTGTAAAAACGCCGTCGACGTCTAAAACTAAATAATCAATTCGCTGGTGTTGTTTTGTTTTTTTCTGGCGTTCAGCAAGCAGGTTTTCTACAATTTCCCAATCGGTTAAACTATCGATTTCTACAAGCGATTCTTCTGGCATTTTTACCAAACCTATCGAACCGCTAACTCTATTGTGTGATGTTTTAAATGCTTCTTTGGTTGTGACATAAACAGCTCCGTTTTCGATTAACAGACCCTCAAAATCTTGTCTGCGGGGACGTTTAAAAACATCATAATTTTGTGGAGTTCCATCGGCATTCCAAATAAAACGATGTGTATTGACTACTGTTAAGGCAGAAGTTTTTTGATTTTTGAGAACTTCATCTAAAGTGGCATTAATATCCTGAGAAGTTGTTAGAGGCGAAGTTGCTTGTAATAAACACAGAATATCAAAATTACCTATACTTTCTGCAAATTCTATCATAGCACTTTCAGTTGATGCCGTATCTGAAGCATTGTGATCGTTTCGTAATAATGCTTTCACTTTTGGCGTCCAATGATATTCCCGATTAACAAAATCAATTATTTCCTGATCATCGGTAAATATGTAAACCTCATCCAATTCCGAAAAAACAGCCGCTGTCAGCACCCACGAAAAAAGCGGACGACCCAGCATTTTCTTTTTGTTTTTCCCCGGAATTCCTTTAGAGTTTTTTCGTAACGGAATTATAGCTGTTTTTTTCATTGTAACCTGCTTAACTTGTTTGGAATTAATTATTTGTTCAAATTTATAAATTTGCTCAATTCTGCTGTAAATATCTTTGCGCCTTTTATATTTAAATGGGACTGATCATAGAAATAAGAATTGTTTTTGTATCTCATGTCTGCTGTATCGTAAACAAAAAATGCGTTATCAGAATGAGTCATAGATTTGATTCTATTTTCTAAAGCAGGATCATAAGTCCTGAAATTTGGCGCAAAACAATAAATAATCTTAATTTTACTTTGCTTGCAAATATCCTGAAATTCGAGAAATTCTTTTCTTTTACTTTCTAATTCTTTTTCTATTGGATATGATTCTTTTTCGGCATTAAAAATTAAATCTCTTTTAGATAATTCTTCTTTTAACGGCATTGAACCACATGGCAGTAATGTATTTTCTTTTGCTAGTTTCTTTTTTGTAAAAGTTAAATAGCTTTTATTTATTCTTGCCAAACAGAAGAACCATGATAATCGACTTCTGTCATTTTGATTAATAAGTTCTTGATTAATATAGTTGTATTTTACCAAAGGATGAAGTCGGTCTACTCTAAAGGTAAGTGTTTTTTCGTCTATAAATTCATAAGGATTATCTACTGATAATATTATGATTTCAGGCTTCTTATTATATTTTAATAATGTTTTGAGCAAAAACACATGAAACTGAATATTCGATCCGATATAAGAAATGTTATAAGCGCTTTTACCCGTTTCTTTTTCAATTTGACCAGCTATAATATTATCAGCTCCTCGTGAGGATCCCATTACAATTATTTCTTTATTGATCTTTCCTTGTATAAGCTGTTCTAACCTTTTGTCTGTTTCCAGCTCTGGAGCTGTTACCAAAAAGACATAAAATAATTTATCTACGGTAAAGAAGATTACACCAAATATTAGAATTCTAATTAAAAACTTTTTCATACTAAAATTGGAAATAAATAAATTCTTGTTCCTGAGTTCCGAAAAGAAAAATGACAATTAAAAGTACACTATAAAGCGTCCATCTAAAAATACGGTGATATTGAAACCCCATTTTTTCTAATGCATATTTGTTTCTTCGGCCAAGCCATTCCATAATCATGAATATGATTATTAATGAAATAACATCTCGTGGTCTTAAATCAGGAATTGAGAACAAGGATTTAGAAAAGATTCCAGATATATATTGAAATGCATGATGAATGTTATTGGCTCTAAAAAAAATCCATGCAAATACAGTTAGCCCAAAAGTAATTAGAACTAGAAAAATTTCTCTAAATGATGGCCAATTCGATTTGTAAGCAATTATTTCGAGGTGATCTCTGTTTTTATTAAAGATGAGTAAGGGTAAAAAATATATCGCATTGAGTAATCCCCAAATTATAAACGTCCAATTTGCCCCATGCCAAAAACCACTGACAAGAAAAACGATAAAAGTATTTCTAATTTGAACCCATTTTCCTCCACGGCTTCCTCCAAGCGGAATGTATAAATAATCCTTGAACCATGTGGTTAAGGAAATGTGCCATCGTCTCCAAAATTCGGCTATATCTCTTGAGAAATATGGAAATGAGAAATTCTGCAGCAATTCAATTCCAAATAATCGGGATGTACCTAATGCAATATCTGAATATCCAGAAAAATCGCCATAAATCTGAAAAGCAAAAAACACAGCTCCCATCACTAAAGTACTTCCTGAATAATGGGCTGAGTCGTTAAAAATCATATTGGCATAAACGGCACAATTATCTGCTATTACAATTTTCTTGAATAATCCCCAGAGAATTTGTCTTAATCCATCTGCTGCTTGATCATAGTTAAAAATTCTTTTCTTTTTTATTTGAGGCAGAAGATGTGTTGCACGTTCTATAGGTCCGGCTACTAACAAAGGGAAATAAGAAACAAAAACCGCATAATCGATAAAATTTTTCTCGGCATTGATTCTTTTTTTATAGATATCAATTACATATGATAAACCGTGAAAAGTATAAAAAGAAATTCCGATAGGCAAAATCACTTTTAATGACCACATATTGACTTGAAACCCAAAAACAGATATTAAGTCTTTTAGTGAGTCAGCAAAAAAATTGAAATATTTAAAAACTCCTAAAAATCCGAGATTGATTGTAATACTGAGCCAAAACCAAAATTTTCTTTCATTGGGATTATTGCTTTTCTCAATTTGTATTCCAGAAAAATAATCTAATAAAGTAGAAAAAATAAGGAGAAACACAAAACGCCAATCCCAGCAAGAATAAAAGAAATAACTTGAAATGAGTAAGAGAGCATTTTGAATTTTTAAATTTTTATTGGTTACAAACCAGTACAATATAAAAACGACAGGTAGAAATAAAGCAAAATTAAAGGAATTAAATAGCATTCTTGTTTCCTCTTTGGGTTAGTATTTAATACTGTTTAATGATTTGATTTTTAATATGGTCTCACGAGAAACCGGTTTTCTGAATTTTAAAATTTTTGGCAGATTTACAAAAACAGTAAAATTAGATTTTAAGAACAGAACAAAGCATTTTTTGTCTGTAAGTGCGTATTTTTTGAAATTATGAAACATTAGTTTCGCAATCTTCAAAAATGGATTAGGATAATAAACCAGATAATAGTAAGCGGCATTTTTGAGTTGCTTTTCAAATCTAAAATAATTTCGTCCCAGTGCAAGTCTTTGTTTTCTGTCGACTCTGTGGTTTACTATTATTTCGTTATTGTATACAATATCATATCCTAAATCGATAACTTCAATGGTAAGACAAGATTCTTCTCCGTAAATATCAATCCAGACTGGAAATCCTCTGGTTTCTTTATACACTTTATTTTTAATAGCAAAACCACAACCAATAAAATCGTTGGTTATATATTTTTTATTTTCTGGTTCTCTAGCCTGCAAAGCTTCTCTATCATTTAAGAATATGCCTTTTATTTCCTGAAATGCAATTATTCCTGCTTTTGGATTTTCTAAAAAGGTGTTTTCAATTTTAAGAATGAAATCAGTATTTAAAAGATGCGCATCGTCATCCAATCCAATTAAAATTTCTCCTTTTGCTTTTGGGTACAATGCATTTCGTGCTGGAGAAGCTCCAATGCTTTTTTCTGTAAATGACCATTGAACCTGATCATATTTAGAAATTAATTCTTGTGTTTGAGGGCATCCATCGATAAAAACCAATATTTCATGCTGAGTCAAATCTAGTACATTTAGTAACTTATTTAGGGTTATTTCTAATTCTTTGGCTCTATTTTTTGTTACGATTACTATCGATAGTTTCATTATTTGGTATTGTTTTTAGATGAAAGAACATCTGTATATAATTGAAGTATTTCTTCTTTCAACTTTTTTCTATTGTATTTATCGGCAATGAATTTTGTATTGTACTCTTGCGCTGTTTTTCTTAATTCTGTATTACTAACTGCACTTTCAATTAGTTTCGCAATTGCAGTCGTATCTAAAGGATCGTTTATTAAATAACCGTTAATACCATTTTCCAAAACTTCTTCGGCAACTTTTCCAGGATTTGATTGTATAGGAAATGCTCCCATTCCCATGGCTTCTAATAAAACATTGGGCATACCATCAGAAATACTATTTGCTATGTGAATAATACTGTTTCCCATTAATTTTAGAAGTTCTGCATTTGAAATAAAACCATGACGATCAATGATTTTTATTTCAAAAGAGTTGAAATGTTCCGATTCTTCAATTCGTTTTTTTACAACGGTGTCTGTGCTGTACACTATTATTTTAAACTTTTTAATTACGTCTACCGGAACTAGTTCTAAAGCCTCAATAATTTTTATTGCTTTTCCTATTTCGTCATCGTAGCCCTTAATTAAAATATTCTCTCTCTCATTTACATTTTTGATGAATTCTTTTTCGAGAGTAATTCCTCCGTTTCCCGGAAAAACTCCTAAAAAAGTATTTTTAAAATCGTTTTGCAAGGCGATTTCATAATCTCTTCGGCAATCTGTAATTAAATAATCCGTTCGCGTTAAAAATTGCTGCACTTCGTCTTTTGTCAATCCAAGCTGATTGTAAAAATATAAGTCGCTCCCCCAAGATGAATATATCAGTTTTATATTTGGATATTGCTCAATAATAGGCAATATAGGCAAACCGGCTAATTTCATTTCAAAGCAATGTACAATATCGGGCTGAAATTCATTTAAGATTTTTCGAAAAACTTCCTGAACATTTCGTTCATTATATTTTTGGATAAAGCGATATAGACTTGGAAATTTATTTTTAATCGTATGTCGAAAAGGATAATCAAAACGGAGTTTCCAGCCTTTTATCTGATTAACCCATTTTATTCTCTCTACTTTTGGGCCTCCATCTGTTATATCAAACCAGCATACTTCATGACCAGAATTTTCCAATTGGTTTACCCATTGAAAAAAATGATGATTTGGTATTGCTGTCATTAGGATTCTCATTTTACGACAACAAGATTTTTTGATAGGATGTATTAAATTTTTCTATTCCGAAATGTTTTTGTGCATATTCAAAACATTGTTTTGACAGCAAATTCCGTTCTTCAGAATTGCCAATAAGCTTTTCAATTGATTCGCAAAAAGCAATAGCCATTTTGTTTTCATCAGTTTCATGAATCAAAATACCATTAAAACCAGAAGTGATATGCTCTCTAATTCCTTCTAAATTAGTTGAAACCGGTATTACACCATGTGACATTCCTTCCATGATTACCATAGGAAATCCTTCGTAAACAGATGGTATGATTATAAAATTAAGAGCGGCATACAATTCGTCTAACTGTTCTTTATTTGTGATTTCGCCTAAAAATTCTACTCCGGCATTTGTAATTAAATCCAGATTGCTTTTCATTCCGGTTCCAGCCATTACAAATGATATAAAAGAATATTTTGACTGGATTTGTCTGGCTATTTCTAAGAAAATCTCAGGTCTTTTTTCAGCAGACCATCTGCCGATAAATCCAATGCGAATGTTAGGATTATCTTTTGTTTTAAATTCAGAATTTGGCAATTCAATTCCGTTATGGATCACTTTTATCTTATCAGCATAAATAGCATCAATTTTATTTTTGATATAAAAATTGATGATATCATTTTTAGCGGCATCATTGATCACAATTCGATTATCGATGTATTTCGCTGAATATATTAAATCTGTTTCGCGTTCGTCATTTTCGGAGAAACTATGAAATAAATCGTTTCTTGAAATTTTCTCACTTATTTTGGATATTATTTTGTAGAAGTATATCGAATTGCATCCAAAAACGGTTTTACAATTAGCAGATTGATTAATGTTTTTGTAAATACTTTTCATTAGCCATTTGTTGACCAAATCGTTTTTTTTATTTAGAATAGGATTTATTTCTATGCATTCAGCATTTTCTGTAAACTCTTTATAAAAATTAGTGGTTGCTGAATGCACTGTAAAAATAACACAGACGTTTTTGGAACTAATGGCTTTTACAATGTTTAAATGTACTTTTTCTGCACCACCTGTTTTATAAAATGGGAAAAAGCATACTACTTCTGCGTTTTTAATCTTTTTAAGATCAAAGATTAAAAACTTCAAAAGATTCCAAACGGCAAGCAGGGAATAAACTATTTTTTTTACAGCTTTCTTCATTTTATGCTGTTTTGATTCTTTTATATCGCAATGCTTTTTTCTCAATACAATGCCATGATAGATAGCCAAATACTATTGAAAGAACTACTGATGAAAACAGTAAAGTATAGGTATCCATCTTAAAAAAATACATTAAAGTCTGCTGTATAGGAAAACTGTATATGTAAATTCCATAGGAAGCATCTCCTGTTTTTCCGAAATTATTTATGAATTTCAATGGTATAAAACCAACCAATAAAACTACTATTGGAAAAATGAAATGTTTCGTTTTTTCATAAATTCCAAAATACAAAGACAATAATAGAAGTAGTAATAACACTCCTAAAATCACTTGTTTATTTTTCAGATTCTGTAATTTCAATGAGGCCAAAACGCTTCCAGCAATAAAAAATGTTCCTAAATTTAAAACATGAACGCCTTGAAATCCAAACAATTCGGCATTTCCAAATCTCTTTAAACAAAAATTGTAAAGAAAAACAAAAAGGATAAAAACAGCCGAAAGCATTATCATTTTTATTTTTCTATTATTTCTAAAAAAGAATAAAAATGCCAGAACGACATACAATGTAAATTCATACCGAATTGTCCATAAAGAACCATTTATAGCATGATACGGATTTTGATCGAAAACTCCTTTTATACCCGACTGAAATCCGTATAAAGTAAGATTGAAAGGCAGATAGGTATATACTTCTTTGTTTTTTAGAAAAGTAATATTTCCATTATAAACAAACGGAGCCAGAAGGACCGAAAAAAGCAAAACAAAAAATAAGGCTGGAAAAAGTCTTAAAAATCTCTTTTTGAAATATTCTTTCAGATTACTGCTTCTTTCAAGACTTTGGAATATAAAAAAACCGCTGATTATAAAAAAACCACTTAAGCCTATTTGGGCTAGAACAATTTGTCCATTGGTAATTTCATAAATCCATTGTTTGGTTTCATTGCTGCCAGACAATGGAAAAGAGTGAGACACAACTACTAGAATTGCAAACAAAAAACGTAAAAAGTCAAAATTATTATTTTTGGTCATTAAAAGGCTGAATAATTCTAATTAAAACTTTTTAGGCTTGTTCGTTATAAATCCGATTAAATAAAAAAAGCGACGTATTATGTAATAAAAATCTATGAAGAAGTTTTTCAGCAAATTATACATTCCTACCAATAGTCCTTTCATGACATTAGCCAATGTAATATCTTGATGCCATAATTGATAATTACCTACTACATCATTTTTAAATCGAAAAAACAATTGCTTTTTTGTTCTTTTAATATCATAACAAAATATAGAGGGAACAAAGTCTATTTCGTAACCTTCTTTAATAACTCTGGTTGTCCATTCTTTATCTTCAAAGGTAGCAACATCTTCTTTAAAAGGAAATTTTTCCCAAACGGAACGACTAAATGCTGAGCCAGAAAATATCAATCCCGATTTATTAGGATCTGTTAGAACTGATACTTGATTTATGTAATTTTTATAATCGCTCGGATTATGCAGACAACGCAAACCTGCCAAATTAGGATTTTGATTGAATTTGTGCTGAATTAATTCAAAAAAATCATGACTTACAGGATATGAATGCGAACTAAAAATAACCACAATCGGATATTTTGCTTCTTGGGCGCATACATTTGCACTGCCCCCAAAACTGAAATTTTTAATGGTGACAAAACGGGCGTTGTATTTTTCAGCGATTTCTTTACTGTTATCTGTAGATTCATTATCGACTACTATGATTTCAGAAATACTTTTTAGATATCTTTCGGTTAGATTTTTCAACGCAAAATTAAGTGCGTCGGCCTGGTTTTTTGTTCTAATAACAACTGATATCATGATACTTATTTTTTGCGCCACATTTTCTTAAGCATTCTGTAAGGCTTACAAATTGCTTTAGCTATTTTGTATTCAATAGATTTCTTAATTTTTTTCTGATTTTTTTGAAGTGCATTTTGCTCATAAAAGAGTACCGTCATGCAATTATCAAAATCAGCTATATAACATTCGCGGTGTTTTTTAAAAATATATTCTTTAACCTCAGCTGCATGATTAGAAACCGTATTGACTAGCATTGATTTTTTAGCTTTTCGATAGTAAAACAAAAATTCAGGAATTATTTTATATTTTAATCCTGTTTTTGTTATGGCAATCCAAAACTCCCAGTCTTCAAAGCCTTTTTTCATGCTTTCGTCATAACCGCCAACTTCTTCCCAGTTTTTTTTACGATATAGTGAAGTCGCTACCAATTGGTTTACATATAACAAATTGGTGCATTCACTTCCTTGAGGTTTCAGTTCGTAAACGACATTTGTTTTCTCTTTTATAAAAAACTTACTGTAACTGGAAACGATTGCTAATTCTGAATTTTGTTCTAATTCAGGAACTGTTTTACTTAAATATTCCTCATGTAAAATATCATCGGCATCAAGGGGCAAAATATATTTTCCTTTCGCTGATTTGATTCCAAAATTTCTAGCACTGCTTAATCCGCCGTTTTCTTTTTCTAGATAAATAAATCGTGAATCTTTTTGAGTCCATTGCTGAGCAATTTCAGAGACATTATCAGGACTGCCGTCGTTTACAATGATACACTCCCACTCTGCATAAGTCTGGTCTAAAACCGACTGCAAGGATTCTTTAAGAAAATGCGCCTGTTTGTAACATGGAACAATTACTGAAACAAGAGGATTCATTTTTTAATTATTTTTTTTAGAAATCGTATCGGTTCAAAAATGGCATTTCCAATTTTAAAATCAATAGAGTTTTTATGTTTATTCTTGTTAGTTCTAAAAATAGAATTCTGTCTTAAAAGTTCAAGAGCGTAAAACTCAAAATGTTCTTCGAATAGTTCTTTATGTTTTAAAAATATATATTTTTTCAGATTGAAATCATGTTGGGCAGCAGCTTTTTGATCTCTTGATTGTGGTTTAATTCTGTACACAAACAAAGGCTCCTGAATAATATGCATTTTCCAATTATGTTTTAAAATGGCAATCCAAAATTCCCAATCTTCATAACCATTTTTCATATTTTCATCGTAACCCGAAACCTGTTCCCAGCATTGTTTTCTAAATAATGAACTGGCAATACCATTATTTTTTACAATAAAATCTTTCACGACTCCTCCTAAAGGTTTTTTTATTTCCGTATCGATTCGATTATTGGTTAGCGTTTTTACCAAACAGCCTACTACCGCAATTTCTTGATTATGGTTTAAGATATCTATTGCTTTTTCTATAAAAGTCGGTTCGAAATAATCATCGGCATCAAGATTAAGAATATAATCTGTTTCGGCCAATTGAATAGCATTATTTCTTGCTTTACAAACTCCTTGATTTTCTTGATAAATAATAGTTACTTCATCATTTTTGATTTTTTCTAGAACTTTTTTAGTTTCCTGATTTGATCCATCATCAACAATTATAATTTTATCTGCTTTTACCGTTTGATTCAAAACAGAATTAAGCGCCTGCATAATATACAAACCGTCATTATAACACGGAATTATTACAGTTACATTACTTTTTGCGCTCATTTGTTTATAGAGTAAATTTAATTTTGATAAAGAAATGGAAAAAGTTCTTTTCTTTTTCGAACTATCGGAAAATATTTAATTGTTAAGATCGAAAAAAGAAACTTTGGGTTTGGAAAAGTCAGCTTTGCCCAATACCCAATATACTGAAGCAATGTTTTATTTTGCTTGAATTTTATAAGCCAGATCCATTTAAATAAATCATCAATAATGTAGAAATCGACATTATTATGACTGCACCAAATGGCTAGTCTTTCAAACATTTTAATTGTGTATTCTTTATATATATCCGATTGATCGAATACATTACTGTCATGAACACCTCTAATTGCCAAAGGTTTATCTATTATACCGGTTTCTAAACGAGATTTTATAGCCATTTTCCAGAAAATATCTGTGTCTTCGGCCACAACTAATTCTTTGTTGAACAAACCTGTTAGATCAAAAACTGATTTTTTAACTGTTAATCCATCAATATGGAAATGTCCGCATTTACCATATAATAATGACTTAAAAAGTTCTTCCGGTTCAACTTTTCTTGTAACAGTATATAATTGATGTCTTTGAAGTTCTTCTTCGGTTGCTTCTCGATAAAAATGAAATCCTACAGCATTGTAAACGCCATCGCAATTACCATCAGCTTCAAACATTTTTTTATCGTTTACAAAACGATCAACCAAATAAAAATCATCTGCATCTAAAAAAGCTATGTAATTACCTTCAGCTTTTTGTATTCCTAAATTTCTACTTGCTGAACGTCCTTGATTGGATCGATTGGGATGATGGTATATTTTTACAATAGGATATTTTTTTTGCAGTTCTTCTAAAACTTTTTGCGAATCGTCTGTACTGCCATCGTTTACAATCACTATTTCAGTAACTTCAGGTTGTTGTGTAGCAGAAAGCACTGCCTTTTCAATAAAACGCTCACAGTTGTAAACCGGAATAATTACAGATAAAAGAAAACTCATGTTTAGGTATTAAATTTTTCCCGATATACTCTTCTTATAAATTTTGCAAAAGAATAAAATAAACCGTTTTTTAACAAGCCTAAGGCAATTAAAAAACAAGTGTTAAAATCAAGTTGTTTTGTTTGTTTCGCTGCAATTCCTAATTCTAGAAGAAATATTTTTTTTTGTTCTAAAGTACATTCTGAAAGATGATTTTTGATGAACTTTTTATAAAACAAAAATTCTGATTTTTCTTTTTCTTCTAAATTATCTTCTCTTCCTGAAATATTATTGAAGGACAATCTAAAAAATACAACTGCATCATTTATCGTATAAATGGGTTTCTTATCTGAAAATTCGAGCCATGCCATGTCATCAGAATACCAAGCGAGCGGAAAGTCATTAAACCCAAATTTATTATAAACTTCTCTTGTAAAGATATACTCTGACAAGGAACTCCGGCTAAGCCATTGGTATTTTCTGTAATAAGAATCTGTTGGTTTTTCCCAAACCGGATGAGTATATATTTCTGACAGCGAATTTAATTCTTGTTTAATAATTTTTGAAGCATATCGAATTACATTCGACTTTTGATTAAAAGCTTCAAAATGTATATAAAATGATTCTACAACATTATCACTCAATACGTCGTCGTCACCTAGAATCATTAGATATTTTTCATCATTAATCAGTTCAATACATCTTTGCCATTGTTTTACTAATGAATTACCTCCAAAATTGGCTTCAAACCGATGATAAATAAAATCGAATTTTTGCTTGTATTTTTCTAATAAATACTTTGGATCTTCAGGGCTTGCATCGTCACCAATATAAACTCTAAAACGTTGATCTGTTTGAGAAGCCAGAGATTCTAAAGTTTCTTCAAAAAAAATAAGTTTGTAAAAAGGAATTATTATCGCAAGCATTATTTAAAAAACTGATTTAAAAATTTAAAATGAAACTTGCTTTTCGGCTTTAGCCAAATTAGTTGAAACCAAAGCGATAATGCTTCTTTTTTCATTTTGTGACTCAACAAATCAAGAATGAATTTACTTCCATTTTTAAATTCTATTTTTTTTATGTTGGTATTTGAAAAATTGATCGGAAGTATTTCTTTGTATAATTTATGCAGACGAATAGTCGAACTATACCAATCTTTATTTAAGGTTCCTAATGAATAATGCTCTAACAGGATTTCTTTTGTGGTAACAACTTTATATCCTTTTTTCTGGTATTCAAATGAAAAGTTCAAATCGTAATTATGAAAGCCTTTTAATTCTGTACTGAAAGTTATTTCAGCATCTTTTCTTGCAGCCATAAATACACCGTCTATTGCAGCTACACTAGTTGTATTATTTTCAGTTAATCCTTTCTGCCAATGTTCTTCTATTTTATCTGAAAAATGTTGAATGATATTTATTTGAAGATTTTCGTCATTACAATCCCACCAAGCCGAAGGCATTTTGGTTTTTATTTTTGCTCCCGCAACACCAACAAGTCCAATTTTTGAATCGGATTCGAAAATATTTTCAATTACATTTCCCCAATTTTGCGTATGAAAAAAAATATCGTCGTGAATAAAGCATAAATAATTTCCATTGCTTTGAGAGATGCCATAATTATAGGCTTCAAAAATTGAATAGCTATTGAGAGAATTGTCAACAATAATTAATTCATATTCTGTACCGATAGTTTTATCTATATTTTCGGCCAGCTCATGTTTTATTTTTTTTTCTCTACTGCAAATAATTATGGAAAGCAAAATTTAAATTTCTTTTTTATCCTTTTTAAAAATAATTTCGGGTTCTTACTATAAAAATTGATTTTTTTGATTGTTACAAAAACGAAATTGCGTGAAACGAAAGCGTTATGATAACTCGCTTCTATCTGTTTATAATGTTCTGTAACAACTTTTATCTGTTTATCGATAATAATTTTTTTAACATTTTCATCTTTAATGTATCCAATCATACAGGAGTACATTTTAACATTGTTATTAGCAATATCTATGTTTGACATTTTGGATATTACACCAACATTGTATCTGTAAACTGCCATTTTTTCTTCTAAATATTTCAACTTACCATATTGAGCAAGAATTATATAAAGAAAATAATCTCCTATTGGAGTTAATTGGAATTCAAAAGGAAGTTCTGCAATAACATTTCTAAAAACTACCGAAGGAGTATGTATGTAATTACCTAATCTTGCAAGGGTTTCTATTGTTTCATAATCTTTTGGCACATTTGTAATAAAATCATCTACAATAGTTCCATCATTTTTTAAAATACTGATAGGATGAAAAGACAAAACATATTCCGGATTTGCTTCCAAGAAATCAACTTGTTTTTGAAGTTTTAACGGATCTGTCCAATAATCGTCTCCTTCACAAAGTGCAACATATTTTCCAGAACATTGATTAAAAGCAAAAGTCCCATTTGCCTGCATACCAATATTTTGTTTATGTCTGAAATATTTAATTTTATCTCCTTTCGGATGGTTTTTTTTTATTTCTTCAATAATTTCTTGAGTATTATCTGGAGAACAGTCGTCGGATATGATTAATTCATAATCGAAACTAGTTTCCTGCATTAAAACTCCTTCTATAGCCTGTTTGATAAACCTTTCATGTTTATAGGTTATCATATCAACTGAGACGGTATATTGTGGATTGGTATACATTAATAAAAAACTACTATTTACTGTGTATTTATAATCTGAGAATCAATAAAACCATTCTTTCTAACAAAAACGAGTTCTACCAGCCATAAAACTTTTAAGTCAAAAGGTCTATTTAAATCGGTTATTTCAAATAATCTGTAACCGTTTTCATCCATATAATTTATTAGTTTTAGAAAACTATTGTCAAATGATTTATTAACTACTCCAGCTTCTACCATGAATATTTCAGTTTGTCCAAAATAATTGCTAGAACCTTTTAAAACTTCTATATCCAATCCTTCTGCATCAATTTTAATAATATCTGGAACAGGAAATTTGCTTTCAAAAAGTAGTTCATTTATAGTTGTTACTGGTATCTCAATTTGTTTAAATCCAAATTTGGCAGCTTCTTCTGTAGTATATCTAAAAGAACAGCTGTCATCTCGATCGACAATAGTAAAAAGAAAAGAGCCTTTTTTTTCACCTGCGCCCACAGGATAAAACTGAACTTGAGAATTTGTTTTTAAAATATCATTAAAAGATTCTTTTAACCATTCTTGAGGCTCTAAAAGTGTATAATATGCCTTTGGAAAATGTTTCAAAGCTTCACGTGTCCACGTTCCTCGATTTGCTCCAACATCGACTATATGCTTAGGCTGAAAATTAAATCTCTTTAAAGTATCATAAAAATTAAACAATAAGTAATCTTTATCATTATGATATGAAGGAATATTATTAGCAGTATTTATTTTCGTTAAATTATATCCTAGTTTCTTAAATAGTGACTTGAATATTTTTTTAATTTTTTTCTTCATTTTTTACTAATTGTTCTCGATTGACCATTCAAATTTTGGTTTTATAAAACCAGGTTCTCTACCCATCCAAGAACCTATTGGTCTTTCTCCTTCCTGAATAATAAATGACATGATATCTTTTTCAATGAAAAGTGCAGACGCTGCATTCTCAATAACATAAAAACTTAGGTAATAAGTTCCAATGTTTAAGAATCCTTTTGGGAGGGAGCACTTTATTTTATTTAATCCTTCTTTTAATGTCAAACCATTGTTAATATGAGAAAAGGTAAAAAGTGGCTCTCCTGTATCGTTATTCAGAACAAATGTCAAATGCAGTTTTTTTGAACTATCTTTTAACGTAAATAAGGTATTTATTTCAATTTCTTGATATTCGTCTAATGGTTCTTCAAATAATTTGTCTACTGCATTTAAACTAATTTCATGAAGCGTAAAATCTTTTTTATCATATTCAGAAGAGAATACTTTTCTATTCATAGCTTCAGAATCCTGACTTAAATAATAGTTAACCGCATTTTCGACATTCCCTGTCATAGCAACTTTACCATTAACTAAAACTAGACCTTTGGTACACAAACTTTTTACCGCTGCCATATTATGACTCACAAATAAAACTGTTCTACCACCCTGCTTCGAAATATCCTGCATTTTACCTATTGCTTTTTTCTGAAATTCAGCATCTCCAACAGCTAGAACTTCATCAATAACCAAAATTTCAGGTTCCAAAAAGGCTGCGACAGCAAAAGCGAGACGAACTGTCATTCCAGAGCTATATCTTTTTACAGGAGTGTCGATATAACGTTCACAGCCAGAAAATTCAATAATTTCTTTTAATTTTGAGGTAATTTCTTTTTTTGTCATCCCCAAAATAGCGCCATTAATATATATATTTTCGCGGCCTGTCATTTCGCCATGAAAACCCGTTCCAACTTCTAAAAGAGAAGCGATGCGTCCTCGTGATTTTATACTTCCTGTAGTAGGCGTTGTTACTTTAGAAAGAATTTTTAAAAGTGTAGATTTTCCTGCTCCGTTTTTACCAATTATACCTAAAACTTCGCCACGTTCTACTTCAAAATTAATATCCTCTAAAGCCCAAACATAATCAGATATACCTTTAACCGATCGATCATTAGTATCTCCGATTTTTAAATAAGGATCTTCTTTTCCTCTTATTTTATGCCATAATCTGTTTAAATCATGACTTAAAGTACCGGTTCCTACTTCTCCCAAACGGTATTGTTTAGAAATATTTTCAGCCTTTAAAATTATGTCTTTCAATTTAGAATTATTTATAAGTAGTGATTTGAGATTTTAAATCTTTAAAGAATAAGTCTTGATTAAACTGTATCAATAAATGTTTTTTCGGTTTTATTAAAAATTAATATGCCTCCAAAAAACACTCCAGCTGTTACAATGAATGTATAGATTAATCCTAAAGGTGAAATTTGTCCTATGCCAAGCAGCATATAGCGTGTTGTTTCAATTATATATGCCAGTGGGTTATATTCTACAATCCAGCCGTATTTAGGCAGTTTTGTTTTAATTAATTCCATAGGATACATTACAGCAGATAAATACATTAACAACTGAATTCCAAAACCAACTAAATAAACAAGATCTCTATATTTTGTTACTGTAGAAGAAATTAACATCCCTAATCCCAAACCTAGAACTCCCATTACTATAATTAAAAAGGGAAAAAATAGAAGAGTAATATTTAAACTTAAATCTGCACCTTGAGCATAGTAATAAATATAAAATACAATAAAAATGAAAAATTGGATTCCAAACTTAATAAGATTAGAAATTACAACTGAAATGGGTGTAATCAGTCTTGGAAAATATACTTTTCCAAATATTCCTGCATTAGCTTTAAACGTATCTGAAGTACCATTTAAACAAGAGGTAAAATAATTCCAAACTGTAATTCCTGCCAAATTGAATAAAAAAGGCGGAACAGAGCCTGTATTAATACCCGCAACATTATTAAAAATGATTGTAAATGTTATTGAAGTAAATAAAGGTTGGATTAGATACCAAAGGGGTCCTAAAACGGTTTGTTTATAAACTGTAATAACATCACGTTTTACGAATAGGAACAATAAATCTCTGTATTGCCAAACCTCTTTAAGATTCAGGTAGAAAAATTTATTTTTGGGTGTTATTTCAAACAGCCAGTCATTTGACGAATTTGTATAGTTCATTCTAATTAAATTATGTTTGAATTTAAAATCCAAAACCTTATCCTTCTAAATTAACAGGATTTTTACTCTTTCAAATACTTCTTAAAATGCAAAAAAGGCGTTTTGAAAAAACACCTTTTTTATTATTCATTTATAATTTTAAATCATTTATCTCGAGAAGATTATTTATCCAAAACTTCAAAAGCAGAATTCATACTTTTAAATTCAGGGACAATTTTTTTCATCTTTGCCACAATATCTTCATTATCATAAAAATCAGCTATACCAATCAGTTCGTCAATATCGGTATGCAGATCTTCATATCCATCTTGTATTTCCTGAGCAATCATAATTTTATTGTGATAAGTTGGCAACGTTTTAGAAGTATCATTTAACAATTCTTCATAAAGTTTTTCACCAGGTCTGAGTCCAACAATTTTAATTTTGATTTCCTTATCAGGAATAAAACCAGCCAGTTTAATCATTTTCTTGGCAAGATCAATAATCTTAACTGGTTTACCCATATCAAATATATAAATCTCTCCACCGTTACCCATTGCACCTGCTTCTAAAACCAGTTGACAAGCTTCTGGAATCGTCATAAAATAACGAATAATATCTTGATGTGTTATGGTTACAGGTCCTCCTTCAGCTATTTGTTTAGTAAATAAAGGAACAACAGATCCATTTGAACCTAGTACATTTCCAAAACGCGTTGTAATGAACTTTGTTACGCCAGGTATATTTTCTTTTTGATTTTTTAAGAATAAAGACTGTACATACTTTTCGGCTATACGCTTGCTTGCTCCCATCACGTTACTAGGATTCACAGCTTTATCTGTCGAAACCATTACAAATTTCTTAACATGATACTTACAAGCTAAATCTGCTAAATTTTTTGTCCCTTTTATATTAGTCAAAATAGCTTGTGATGGATTTTCTTCCATCAAAGGAACATGCTTATAAGCCGCAGCATGAAAAACTACATGTGGATTGTAGTTTTTAAATACTTTTTCTAATGCTTTTTTGCTTTTTATATCAGTTATTACAGCCACAATTTTAGCTGTTGAGTTCATACTCAAAGTTTCTAGACAAAGATTATGCAAAGGAGTTTCTGCATGATCTAAAATGATAACGGTTTTTGGATTAAAACCCAGTACCTGTCTTACGATTTCACTTCCTATAGAACCTGCTGCACCTGTAATAAGAATGGTTTTATCTTTTAATTGTTTCGAAATTGACTTACTATCTAATACAATTGGTTTTCTTTCTAGTAAATCTTCAATTTGAATATTTTTTACTTTTTGAGAAATCTCTTTTTGATTTTCCCAGTCAGAAATCAAAGGAACCGTGTAAACCCTGTAATTAAATTCAAGACATTGATCAACTATAATTAATTGCTCATCTTTTGTTAAACTTTTATCGGCTATGATTACTCCTTCTGCAGCTACAGAACGCATTAGAGCTGGTAGTTTTTTTCGTAATATCAAAATAGGCAAATCCAGCATTCGCTTAGAGGCATTTTGATTGTTCTTATCTACGAAACCAACAATTTTAAATCGTGATGGTGTTTCAAATTTTAATGCATTAGCTACAGAAATGGCATTGGCGTCAGTTCCGTAAATAACTGTCCTAATAAGTTTTGAATTCGTTTTTTCAGAAAAGTATAATTCGAAAGTTTGTTTTACAATTACACGATACAGAAACAATCCGCAGAAAGAAAGCACTAAATTGATAAAAAGTGCCGTATTAAGAAATGCTTTGTGTCCAGAATATAACTCAAAAACTAAATTGAAAAATAAAAAAAACACTAAAACTGACATTTGAGAAAACAACAGTTTTATGGCATCTATATATGAGGAGTGCCTGATAATTCCCGAGTAAGTCCTAAAAAGCCAAAAGAAAAATACATTGACAATTATTAAACTCGCAACAAAATAAAAGTCATGAGAAATAATAATATAACCCAATGCTGTTCCTTCAAACAACATATATGTAAAGGTGAAGGAAAAAATAAGCACCATTATATCAATACCAACAATTATCCATCTAGGTAGATAACTTAGGTTATTAATATTAGCCCTTAAATTCCTTGGCGAAAAGGAATTGTACAACAAAGATGCTAATTTGGTTGATTTATCTGTATCCAATTTGGTTTAGTGTTAGTTTTAAAAACTTGTATAATAAACAAAAATACGAATTAAAGAATTCAAAAAAGTATTTTCAAGGAAAATTAAACTCCTATATTATTTTTCTTTTGTTTTAAAAATTCAATTAAGTACGATCCATATCCAGATTTTACCAATGGTAATGCTAAATCTTCCAGTTGTTTATCATTTATAAATCCTTGTCTCCAAGCTATTTCTTCAATACATCCAACTTTTAATCCTTGTCTTTCTTCAAGAACCTGAACAAATTGTCCAGCCTGCATCAAACTATTAAATGTACCTGTGTCAAGCCATGCAGTTCCTCGGCTTAATATACCCACTTTTAATTTTTTTCTTTCTAAATATATTTTATTTACATCGGTAATTTCATATTCACCACGAGCACTTGGCTTAATGTTTTTTGCAATTTCGACTACAGAATTATCGTAAAAATACAATCCTGGCACTGCAAAATGAGATTTAGGATTTTCTGGCTTTTCTTCAATAGAAATGGCGTTTAAATTTTCATCAAATTCAACTACTCCATAACGTTCTGGATCTGAAACGTGATAGGCAAAAACTACTCCTCCTTGAGGTTTAGTATTTGATTTCAATAATTCCTGCATATTAGATCCGAAAAATATATTATCTCCCAGAATTAGTGCAACATCATCGTCTCCAATAAATTCTTCTCCAATTACAAAGGCTTGTGCCAAACCATTAGGAACAGCTTGTTCTGCATAACTAAATTTGCATCCTAGACTAGAACCGTCACCTAATAATTTTTTAAAATTTGGTAAATCATGCGGAGTTGAAATGATTAATATTTCATTGATTCCAGACATCATCAAAGTTGACAATGGATAATAAATCATAGGTTTATCATATACTGGCATCATTTGTTTACTCATAGCTAATGTCAACGGGTGTAAACGTGTGCCAGAACCTCCTGCTAAAATTATTCCTTTCATAATATTTTTTAATTTTTAAAGATTATTCGAAATCAGTTTATACAAACATTTTTTTCAAACTCTCTTTATAATAAGGAACATCCAAATTATAAATTAATTTTATTTTTTCTTTGTTTAGTAATGAAAACTTAGGGCGTTTTGCTGGTGTAGGATATTCTGAAGTTGGTATTCCTTCAATATTACACTTGTATCCTCCAAATTCTTTTATTGCCAACGCAAATTCATACCAACTTATTTCTCCTTCATTTGAAAAGTTATATATTCCTGGAATCCATTCAGCTGACTCAAATATAGTTACCATCGCCTGTGCTAAATCAGCGGCATATGTAGGTGATCCAATCTGATCATTTACTACATTAAGTTCATCTCTTTGGTCCATTAATCTTTGCATGGTTTTAACAAAATTGTTTCCATATTTACTGTACACCCATGAGGTTCTTATAATAATTGAATCTGGATTTTGCTGCATACATGCAATTTCACCAGCCAATTTACTTTCGCCATAAACATTAATGGGATTTGTTTCAGCTTTTTCATCTAAAGCAGTTGAAGATGAACCATCAAAAACATAATCTGTTGAAACATGTATTAATTTCACATTATTTTCTGCTGTATAGCGTGCTATTACTTCAACAGCAAGATGATTAATTTTAAAAGCCAATTCTTTGTCTGTTTCTGCTTTATCAACTGCTGTATAAGCCCCTCCATTTAAGATAATGTCAGGTTGAATTTCATTCAATTGATTATTCAGAAGTTTTAAATCATCTAAAGTGATTTTAGTTCTATCTGCAAATATCCACTGATATTTTGGGTACTGTGCGGATAATTCAGCTAATTCAGAGCCTAATTGTCCTGTTGATCCCGTTACAAGAATTTTTTTCATTAAAAGAGACTATTACAGTTTTCTATAAAAGGAAGAATTTGGTCTTTTTCAGAAACTATAGCATCTTTCAAATCCATTCCCCAATCAATATTTAAGGAAAGATCATCATACTTAATTCCACCTTCTGAAGCTTTGTTATAAAATTGATCGCATTTATACATAACAGATGCAGTCTCACTTATTACTGAAAATCCATGGGCAAATCCTTGTGGAACTAATAATTGCTTTTTGTTTTCTGATGAAAGTAAAATACTAAAAGATTTTCCGTAAGTAGGTGAATCTTTTCTTAGATCTACAGCAACATCAATAATTTCACCTTCTAAAACTCGTACTAATTTGGTTTGAGCAAAAGGAGGATTTTGATAATGTAATCCTCTCAAAGTTCCATATTTAGAAAATGATTGATTATCTTGAACAAAATCAATATTAATTCCTAGATCTTCAAATTTTGTTTTACTATAAGATTCAAAAAAATATCCTCTTTCATCTCCAAAAACGGTAGGTTCAATAATTACTAAATCTTTTATAAATGTTTCTTCAATTTTCATATGAAATATACTCTACTTTTTTGTTTATTTATTAAAAAAGGTTTTAACCACATTTCCAATTCTATCTTTATCTTCATCTGTGAGATTGGATCCTGAAGGAAGGCAAAGACCACATTCAAACAATTTTTCAGATACTTTATTACCATAATAGGGATATTTCTCAAAAACTGGTTGTAAATGCATGGGTTTCCAAATGGGTCTTGTTTCTATATCTTTTTCTTCAAAAGCTTTCATAAGATTATAATTACTGTATTTAGCTTGATCAGAATTTACCACAATTGTAGTTAACCAATAATTAGAAAAGTAATCTTCACTTTTAGTTTCAAAGAGTTCAACCTCTTGAATGGATTTAAACAGATTTTTATAAAAAGAATGATTATTTCTTCTTGCTGTGATATTTCCTTCGAGTGTTTTTATTTGTCCTAGTCCAATACCTGCACAAATATTACTCATTCTGTAATTATAACCTATTTCGCTATGTTGATAATGAATCGCATTATCTTTTGATTGTGTGGCATAAAAAATAGCTTTTTGTTTTAATTCATTAGAATTAGACACTAGAGCCCCCCCGCTTGATGTTGTTATTATTTTATTGCCATTAAATGAAAATATTCCAAAATGACCAAATGTTCCGCATTTTTTCCCTTTGTAACTACTCCCTAATGCCTCTGCACTATCTTCTATAACAGGAATTTCATAACGATCTGCGATAGCATGAATTTCATCTATCTTATAAGGCATTCCATATAAATGAACTGCTATTATTGCTTTGGGCTTTCTTCCTTTTTTTAATCTGTCTTTTATTGCAATTTCAAGATTATCTGGACAAATATTCCAAGTTTCATTTTCACTATCAACGAAAATTGGTGTAGCTCCCTGATACAAAATAGGATTTGCACAAGCAGAAAATGTTAAACTTTGACAAATCACTTCATCTCCAGCTTTTACTCCTAACAATATTAATGCTAAATGAATAGCAGATGTTCCAGAATTTAATGCGGTAACCAGTGAATCTTTTCCGAAATAGTTCTGAAGTTCGACTTCAAAATCATTTACATTAGGCCCTCCGGAAGTAATCCAACTAGACCTCAGTGCTTTTTCAACATATTCCATTTCAAAACCACTTTGCTTTGATAATGATAAATATATTCTACTCATTTAAATTCCAATAATCAGATGGATATCGAGCATCATCTTCTTTTACATTAGCTAATGGCAAAGTAGAAAATGATATTAATTTTGAGTTTTTTTCTAATGATTCAATGGCATTAGCATAGCCCGCAGGAACATGAACGATTTTACTATCAAATTCAGATACAATTACCGTTTCAATGGTCAAATCTTTTGAAGGTTTCTCCCAATTATCGATTTTTATAAAATGGATTTTAAAGGATCCGCTTACACAATAAAAATTTTTGGAATCCAATTTATGTCCTTGCCAAGCACGTATTGGGTTTTCATCAGAATTACTAATTATATAAAATCTCTCAATATCTTTAAAATTAAAATCATTTACATAAGAAATAGTTCCTCTATGATCAGAAAAATTTCCTCCTTCTATTACTTTCGGTTTCATACCGTTACTCTTAAATTATTTTTATTGATTAAATAAAATTTTATTGAGTATATCAAAAGCAGTGGAATAATGACTATAGGAAACAGTATAAAATCATTTACTTTGTGATACAGAAATATCACTACAATTGACACGCCAACTTGTACCAGCGCATAATAAAGCGAAACTAATCGATGTTGTATTTTATATTCGTTACTAAGAATTTGGTATAAATGCAGACGATGTGCTTCAAAAATATTTTGTTTCAAATACAAACGATGCAAGATTGTACAAACAGCATCAACTCCGTAAACGGCTAAAAATAAAAGCCAAATTAGAGAACTTGTTGATAGAATAAGCTTTAAAATCAAATAAATAATCCAAAATGCAATTGCAATACTTCCTACATCTCCTGCAAAACATTTAGCCTTTTTTCTATAATTAAAAAATAGGAAAACTAAGCTAGCAATCATTCCATATTTTATAAAAGAACCGTCAATAAACAATTGAACTTTTGTATTTACATAGAGTAATGCTCCAAGGACGGCTAAGGTGTAAAGTCCTGTTATTCCATTTATTCCATCCATGAAATTATACGCATTGATAAGCCCGATAGCCAAAATATAAGCAACAACCACTCCCCATATTTCTACGGAAAGAAACAATCCCAAATCATAAAAAATTAAAGTTATCGCAAGGAAATGTATAGCAATACGAATTTTATTAGATAAACTCTGAATGTCATCCCAAAAGCTTACTAAACTCACTAATGTTATTCCTGTAAAAAAGAAATAATTGTTTTCAATATGCTGCACAAAATATAGTAAAGAAGAAAACCAGAAAATGATTCCTCCTCCTCTTAAAGTTATTTCTGTGTGCGAACTTCTTTGATTGGGTTTATCAATAATATTGAAATGATCTGCCACTTTGAAATAAAGAAGCATCAATATCATTAAAATCAATGCCAATATTGTATACTGCATTCCTTATTTATTTAAATTTTATTTCCACTCAACATCTTTTATTTCATCATAAACTTTTTGGATTCCTTGTTCTAAAGTTGTTTTTGCCTTCCATCCAAAACTATTTAATTTAGAAACATCCATTAATTTTCGTGGAGTACCGTCAGGTTTAGAAGTATCTGTTACAATATCTCCTTGGTATCCTACAACTTTCTTCACTAAAACTGCCAAGTCCAAAATTGAAATATCTTCACCAACTCCTATATTCACCAATCCTGAATCATTATAATTTTCCATTAAAAACAGACAAGCTTCAGCTAAATCATCTGCGTGCAGAAATTCTCTTTTAGGACTTCCTGTTCCCCATATAGTAACAGATGAATCACCATTACGTTTTGCAGTAATAAATTTTCGAAGCATTGCTGGAAGAACATGTGAATTATTGAGATCATAATTATCATTAGGACCGTATAAATTTGTTGGCATAACTGAGATGAAATTACATCCAAATTGATCTCTATAAGCGTCACACATCTTAATCCCTGCAATTTTAGCAATTGCATAAGGCTCATTTGTAGGTTCCAATTCACCTGTAAGCATATATTCCTCTTTTAATGGTTGAGGAGCCATTTTTGGATAAATACATGAAGAGCCTAAAAACATTAATTTTTTGACATTATTTAAATATGCCTGATGAATCACATTATTCTGTATCATTAGGTTTTCATATATAAAATCCCCTCTGTAAGTATTATTTGCAATGATTCCACCAACTTTTGCTGCTGCTAAAAAAACATAATCTGGTTTTTCTTGTGTAAAGAAATCTGCCACAGCTTGTTGATTTTTCAAATCAAGTTCAGATGAAGTTTTCAAAATAAAATTTGTAAATCCTTGAGCTTTTAATTTTCTTAAGATAGCAGAACCTACCATTCCACGATGTCCGGCTACATATATTTTATCATTTAATCTCATAGTGAATTTCTTCTATTTAAGATGTTTTTAAACTTAGTATTTAGCAATTGATCTTGCTTCGTTTAACATTTTTTCTCTTTGAACATATGCGATATCAGATGCCATCATTTCTTTTACTAAACCTGCTAAATCATATTGAGGAACCCAACCTAATTTAGTCTTTGATTTTGTTGGATCTCCAATAAGTAAATCCACTTCAGTTGGGCGGAAATATTGAGGATCAACAGCGATAATTTGTTTACCAATTTCAATCTGATAAGAAGGATGATTACAAGAAGCGACATACCCTTTTTCGTTTACTCCCTCTCCTCTAAATTCTATTTCTATACCGACTTCTGCGAAAGACATTTTCACAAAATCACGTACATAGGTAGTTTCTCCCATTGCAATAACATAATCTTCTGCAACATCCTGCTGTAGAATTCTCCACATTGCTTCTACATAATCTTTGGCATGTCCCCAATCACGTTGTGCATCTAAATTTCCTAGATACAAACAGTCTTGCTCTCCTAAAGCTATAGCCGCTGTCGCCATAGTAATTTTTCGAGTAACAAAAGTTTCTCCTCTACGTGGCGATTCGTGATTAAATAAAATTCCATTACAAGCATACATATTATATGCTTCGCGATAGTTTTTAGTAATCCAAAATCCATAAATTTTAGCAACTCCATATGGAGAACGTGGATAAAATGGTGATTTTTCATCATATAATCCTTTTTCATTTTTATTTTCTGCTAATCCTCCGTACAATTCAGATGTAGATGCTTGATAAATACGAGTCTTCTTTTCTAAACCTAGAATACGAACTGCTTCTAAAATTCTTAATGTACCAATACCATCAACATTTGCAACATATTCAGGAGAATCAAATGAAACTTTTACATGACTCATTGCGCCTAAGTTATAGATCTCATCAGGTTGTACTTCTTGAATAATTCTAATAATATTTGTAGAATCTGTTAAATCTCCATAATGCAACTTAAAATTGACATGGCTTTCATGCTGATCCTGATATATGTGATCAATACGTTGTGTATTAAAAGAAGAAGCTCTTCTTTTAACACCATGAACCATATATCCCTTCTCTAATAGTAATTCTGCCAAGTATGAACCGTCTTGTCCAGTGATACCTGTTATAAGTGCTACTTTCATATATTTTATATTGTAAAGTGTATTAATTATATTTTATTAAAGGATTTTATCGTTATAGCTAATCCTTCTTTTGTTGCTACTGGAAACTCTTTTTTTAGAGCTTTTTTAATTTTTGAATTACTTACAACGTAATTTTCAGTTAATTTATTCAGTCTTTCTGAATTTAATGGCAGTGACAAATAGTCTCCCATTCTTGCAATTGCTTTTATTCCAAAAGGAGAAACTTTCCAAATGACACTTTTTTTACTTAAGTTCGCTCCAATTGTTTTAATCAATTCATTTGTTGATAACGAATCATCATCTGCAACATGATAAATACCATTAGGAATTTCTTTAGTTTCTAACAATTCATTTATTACAAAACAAATATTTTCTACACTTAAAAAAGAGCGACGATTGTCAAAAGCCCCTAAAGGCCAAGGCAAGTTTTTTGAAACAAAATTATACAGTAAATTTAAGTTTCCTTTATTTCCCGGGCCATGAATCATACAAGGTCTTAGAATATATAATCTTTTGCCCAAGGGCAATTCTTTGCTTAAAAGATATTCTTCTGCCTGCCTTTTTGAAATACCATAATGTGTTTGGGGATTTGGTGCAATATCTTCAGTCAATACTCCATCAATATTATCTGCTACAGCTTTTACAGAACTTAAATAAACAAAAACAGTTGCTTCAGACTTTAAAAAGGAATCAAAAACTTGTTTCGTTAATTCGAAATTGGCTTCATAATAGTCACTAGGTCTTGAAACATTCTTGATGTCATGAGCTTTTCCTGCCAAATGCACAATTGCGTTTTCTTTAAAATCAAAACTTTGATTAGTTTGATAACGAAAACTCGCCGTTTTAATAGTATTTCGTTTTTTTTCCAAATAAACTCTTAGATAACTTCCTACAAAACCTGTAGCACCTGTCATTAAAATCTCCATCTATGCAATTTCTTTTATCCAATAATTCAAATCTTTTTCTACAAATACGCAGTATAGCCAACCTTCTATAGAAGCTTTGTAATACAATTCTTGATTTACATCTTCATACACCGTTTCAAAGAAACCTTTATCTAAAATAATATTATCTCTATTAATTATATAAACATTATTAGGACTATAAAAACTGTACTTTTCAATTTCTTTATTAGTTGTAATTAATTTTTTACCAGCCCCTAATGCTTCAAATGTTCTCATAGTTAATCCCTTTTGTCCAGGATGATTAATATCTAGAATGACATTTGTTTTTCTGTATAATTCCAAAATTTCATTTTTTGTCAGACTTTTAAAACTTAGCTTTTTAAAATCAAATTTTTTAAAAGTCTGATCATATTTCTTTTTATAAAAATAAACGAGTCTACTATGCATAAAATAATAAGAAAAACATTTAAATCCTTGATTTTCACTCCACTGAATTATTTTTGTACTTATTTCATATCTATCGGAGTGTGCAGTTCCTAAAAAAAGCAAATCATATTCCCATTTATTCTTTTCTTCTTTAATAGATTTGTAAGAGTCTAAGTAAAAAAGAGGCCTAAAATTAATATTATACTTTACAGCATCATCAGAATCAAAAGTGAATTTTTTGTCAAAATACTTCAATATTGTTGTTGGGTGTGTATGGTTTGTAAAAGAATCCCATGTATAAAACACCATTTCACATTTTGGCTGAAGTTTTTTAAATTCTTCAAGAAAAAAACCTGGAACAACCTCTCCTCTATTTACAAATAATATGTCATATTTTTTATGAGCGACTTGATGAAGTATATTTTTATAATACTTATCAATCCTATGTTGGTAGACGCTTCTTTTTAACCTTATTATTCCTTTTGCAAAAATATTATTGGATGGTCTTTCATCATAGTAATCTACAAACGCCCCATATTCTTTAAGCTTTCCAATAATCTCTTTCTCTAAATTAAATGTTTGTACAGAGAAGAAAATTATATTCTTATTATGCAGATATTCTCTAAGTTTCATTTTAGCAATCCCTTCATTTTCATTTCCTCAAGAGATTTAGTTAGTTTATCTTCTTGAATTTCTTGTTCTAGTACCCACGAACTAAATTTTTTTATACCATCAGCGAAAAGGACTTTAGGTTCGAATCCAAGCAATGACGAAATCTTTGTCAAATCAGCGTAATTATGTCTAATATCTCCCAATCTAAACTTACCTGTAATTGTTACTGCAACGTCAATTTTGTATGCAGAAATTAAAGAATTTGCAACTGTCAATACATCCGTTGCTACTCCTGTTCCAACATTAAAAATATTACCATTTGCTTCCTCTTTTTCAATACCTCTAACTGTAGCATCAACCACATCATCAATAAAAACAAAATCTCTTGTTTCTTTACCATCTTCAAAAATTTGAATCCCATTATTGTTTCTAATTTGGGTAGAAAATATTGAAAGAATTCCCGTATAAGGATTTGATAAAGATTGCCCTGGACCATAAACGTTTTGATATCTGAATGACACAGGAGAAATCCCCAAAGTTGGACACACTGTCATAACCATTTGTTCTTGATTTTGCTTCGTTATGCCATAAACAGATGATGGATGTATCTTTGATTCTTCATCAGTTGGTAATAATTTTAGAATCTCAGAATCTTTATATCTTACTTCAAAATCACCTTCTAGCATATTTTTCTCATTTCTATGCGAAGGATACACAATGCCCAATTTAGGATGTTCATACTTCCCTTCTCCGTAAATAGATCTTGAAGAGGCAATTATAACTTTTTCGACTGAATATTTATTATTTGCTAACAAATCAAGCATTATTGCAGTTCCTTTGATATTCACCTCTGTATACTTTTCAATACAATACATTGATTGCCCAGTTCCTGTTTCGGCTGCAAAATGCACTATTATATTTTGGTTTTCTAAAGCTTTTTTCCAATCTTCTCTTGAAGTAACAGTTCCTTCAATAAAAGTAACTTTATCTTTTATACTTCTATATAAAGTTGATGTAATCTCGGGATTGTCTCCATGTATTTGTTTTGAAAGATTATCTAATACTGTAATCTTATAACCTTTTTCAATTAGTTTAAGCGCCAAGTTACTACCTATAAATCCTGCTCCACCTGTTATTAATATATTTTTCATAATTGTATTTTTAATTTAAAAATGTTCCTTCAGAATTCGTTTTCTCCCATAGTCCACTTTGTGTATTATATCTTTTTATAATTTTAGCAGGTACACCTGCTATTATCGAATAATCTGGAAATATCCCTTTGACGACCGAATTTGCTCCTACAACACAATGATTCCCCAATATTGTGCCTGCTTGAATTGCCGCTCCAATACCAATAAAACAATTTTCTCCAATTTCTGTGTCTTTGATTATCATTTTTTGCTTTAAGATATTCACTCCTATTGTTGTGTAGTCATGATCAATATTAGTAATAAATACATTTGCTAATATTGTAGAAGATTTACCTATATTAAGATTAGATCCAGATGTTATATGGACATTTTGAGCTATGCCGACATCTTCTCCAATATTTATACTTGCATCCTTACCATGTACTTCCATGCGAATATTTGGAAATAATCGAACATTTTTTTCAATAAAAATGTTTTTTACACCATGCAAATAAACTGGCTTTCCAATATATGAAGGCATCAAAAATTTCCCAAAAAAAGGCTTATAACATACAGCTCTAATTATCCAAAAAAATTTAAAATACATATTTATAGTGCTCTTTTGACTTTCATTTTTCTTAGAATATATTTAATTTTAGAGAAAAGACGAATCAATTGAAATTCTAAAAAATTTATCTTCCCTAGACTATACATCTCTTTAATATTTTTATGAACTCCTTCTTCCATTGCTTCTAAATTAGCAGAAAGACCTGAAAATCCAACAGCAGGCTTCCCTCCTCCTGTAAAGACAAGGCTTTTATTCAAAATAATCATTTTATTATTCAATGAAATACGCATCCAATAATTTGCATCTTCTGAATACTTTTGATTTTCATCAAAATTCCCAGTATTGAATAGTATTTTCCTTTTAAACAAAACTGTGGAAGTTTGTCCAACTACTTTAATTAAAAGTTTTTTTAGTTTAATTTCTGCATATTCATCATTAATTAACTTGTAGGGAAAGCCTATTTTTTCATTATTCCTACACGTTGCAACAAAATCGAAATCTCTATTTTTTAAATACGGAATTTGTATATCTAATTTATTTTTAAACCATTCATCATCACTGTCCAGTAATGCGATTAAATCGCCCTTTGCTTCATTTAAACCAATATTTCTTGCTGATGAAACACCCCCATTTTCTTTATTTATAATTCTGATAATTGTTTTTGAGTGATTCTCTTTAATTAATTTGTTGACGATTTTTTCAGAATTATCTGCAGATCCATCATTAATAATTAGAATTTCTAATTGTCCTTCATACGTTTGCTCCAATACTGACTTAATAGACCTTTCGATCGTATCTTCAGAATTGTACATCGGAATTATTACAGAAACATCCATCAATTAAGTATTTTTTATTCTCTCCAGACTACTCTCTTGATATAGTCGGTATAACTTAAAATAATTCGCACCATTTTTTCTGACACATTTGGCATAGAATAGTCTGCTACTGGTCTAAAATTTCTTTCACTTCCTGTTTTTTGAGTTTGAAGCAGAACAAGACCTTGCAAGATTCGCTGAGGATTTAATCCAACCATCATTACAGAAGCTTCTTCCATAGCCTCTGGTCGTTCATGTGCATCACGTATATTAAGTGCTGGAAAATTTAATATTGATGATTCCTCAGAAATTGTTCCACTATCAGACAAAACAGCAAATGCTCTCATTTGCAAGGCATTGTAATCATTGAATCCTAATGGTTTTAAAAATTTAACATTTTTATGCGTGGTTATGCCTTTTTTATCAATCATATTGCGTGTACGAGGATGTGTACTAACAATTATAGGAAAATTATATTTTTCAGCAATCAAATTTAAACTCTCAATGAGTCCTCCAAAATTTTGTTCGCTATTAATATTTTCTTCACGGTGAGAAGATACTACAAAAAATTTTCCTTCTTCAAGTTCAAGTCTTTCCAACACATCTGAACTTTTTATATCATTGATATAATGATTTAAAACTTCAAACATTGGTGATCCCGTTTTTATAATTCTATCAGCAGATAAACCTTCACGCAATAAATATTCGCGGGCAATATCACTATAAGTAAGATTAATATCTGAAATATGATCTACAATTTTTCGATTTGTCTCCTCTGGAACTCTTTGATCAAAGCAACGATTTCCTGCCTCCATATGAAAAATAGGAATATGTCTTTTTTTTGCAGGAATGGCACACAAACAGCTATTAGTATCACCTAAAACTAAAAAGGCATCAGGTTGCTCAAGTTCCAGTAATGGATCAATTTTAATCAAAATCTGCCCTACCGTTTCTGCAGCAGAAACTCCCGCAGCATTTAAGAAGTGATCTGGCTTTCTTATACCCAGATCTTCAAAAAAAATTTGGTTTAATTCATAATCATAATTTTGACCAGTATGTACAATAATATGATCAATAGCATCTGATTTATCCAATGCCGCCATTACACGTGAAAGTCTTATAATCTCAGGACGGGTTCCAACAACCGTCATAACTTTTAATTTCTTCATAATAAATTCTTTCTTCTGATATGTCCTAAGAGATTCATAAACATTAATTAATATATTTTATAATTGATTTTTTTTAATAACTTTTTTTATTTTTAGTAGCTTTAAAAAGGAATCAAATTTAATTCAATCTTCCATTACAAAATCTATCTTTTTATTAGACCTCTAATAAATAAGTATCAGGATCATTTGGATCAAAAAATTCATTGATCCAAAAATTAGTATATAGTATATCACTGCCTATATTTTTAATATTGTGAGTATACCATATAGGCATATCTACATAAGCAGGATTATCCCCATCAAGATAAAATTCTAAAATTTCGTCACTATCAATTCGTCGTAATTGAATTAATGCTTTTCCTTTTATTACAGCAAATCTCTCTATTTTTCTTGTATGAAAATGGTTTCCACGAGTTATTCCAGGTACTGTTGTCGAAAAAGAAACTTGTCCTCCTACTCCTAGTCTTATAATTTCAACAAAACTTCCTCTTTCATCAGCATGTTGGGTAAATTTTACTGGAAAATACTCTTTAAAATCAATATAACAACGATAAGTATTGAATAAATTTAACTCAAACTTATTGTCTAAAACAGGTATCTGTCCTTTATCTTGATATTGCTCTTTATATGAATTTAGTAATGACAATAATTTAGAGACAGTACACTCAGAAGTGTGTTTTACTTGTATCAGATGGTTTCCTTCATTTTTCTTAATTTCTTCCAAAATAACTTCTACAAGTTCTCCTACATATATTAATTTAATTGTATTATCAACCTCAATTTTAGGTATTTCATTTCTAGCTATTTTATGACTAAAGGTAGCGACAACAGAATTATAATTCGGATGGCCAAATGGTCCAAAAACATTAGGAATTATCATACCTGTAAATTTTCCTTTTGATCTTTTTGCCCAATTTACAAATAGTTCTCGGCTATCTTTTTTTGATTTACCATACAAATTTTCATTTTCTTCCTGAGTTGAAGAAGAGAAAATAACATGAGCTCTACTATCTGTAAATTCCAGTGACTTGATTATTTTTTTTGCTAAATCAATATTTGTATTATAAATCGTTTGAGGATCGTTGTGTCTATTCATACCTGCAAGATGGACAATAACATCACATTCTGACACAAACTCATTTAATTTAGATTCGTCATCAAAATAATGTCTTTTAAAATCTATTAGAACAAATTCTTTTGGATGAAGTCCAATTGCATTAAATAAATGTTTACCAACAAATCCCGCTTGTCCGGTTATTCCAACTTTTAGCATATTATATTTAAAACTTTAAAATTTAATAATAGATTATCCTAAAATCTATTACTCCAAAACTACACAATACTTATTTTAATGTTAATCGATGCAATTTTTTCAAAGAATTATCCCGGCATCTGAGGAACATCTTCTCCAAAAACTTCTTTTCTTATTAATGGTAAAGTCGATAACAATTTTTTCATCCCCTCAACATTTTGTTGATATGTATTGTGAGAGTGATAATCCTCTATTAAAGAAATGTCTTCTTCACCTTCTGAAAAATACTGTGCATAATTTAAATCTCGATTATCAGCTGGAATTCTATAAAATTCTCCCATATCTTCTGCTTTAAGCATCTCTTCACGAGTACATAATGTTTCGTAAAGTTTTTCTCCATGACGTGTCCCTATTACTTTAATTTCATTATCGGCATTACAAAGTTCTTTCAATGCTTGGGCCAAATCACCAATAGTTCCTGCTGGAGCCTTATTAACAAAGAGATCACCCGGGTTTCCATGTTCAAAAGCGAATAAAACTAATTCAACTGCTTCATCAAGTGACATTAAAAAACGAGTCATTTTAGGGTCAGTAATAGTAATTGCTTTTCCTTCCTGAATTTGACTTAAAAACAGCGGTATTACAGATCCACGAGAAGCCATCACATTTCCATATCTAGTAAGACAAACTGTAGTATTCTGTAAATTTCTTGAAGCAGCTACGGCAACTTTCTCCATAAGTGCTTTAGAAATACCCATTGCATTAATAGGATATGCTGCTTTATCTGTACTCAAACAAATTACTTTATGTACTTTATTTTCTTCCGCAGCATCAATAACATTCTGCGTCCCAATTACATTAGTTTTAGTTGCTTCAAGGGGAAAGAATTCACACGAAGGCACCTGCTTTAATGCTGCAGCATGAAAAACATAATCAACACCACGCATAGCACGTTCAATGCTTTTATAATCCCTTACATCACCAATGTAAAACTTAAGTTTATTATTCTTTAATCGATTACGCATATCATCTTGTTTTTTTTCATCTCGAGAAAAAATACGGATTTCTTTAAAATGATCTGTCTCAAGAAATCTACTTAATACTGCATTCCCAAAAGAGCCAGTGCCCCCTGTTATTAATAATATTTTATTTTTAAACATATTAAAATTTTATTTTGAATTCTGTAACTATTATCCTTATAAAATCACCTGGATAAAAAGTTTAAATATTTATCTGCTACCGTTTCTAATAAGTAATTTTTTAAAATTTCTCTTAATTTACTTCTATCAACTATTTCTTTTCCATTAAAAAAGGTAATCAATTTTTCTAGAGTTATATCATTATTTATTTCACCTGGATAGATACTCAGACTTAAAGGATATTGCTTTAATAATTCTGCAGATGTATCATTCTCTATGGTACAAATATTTAGAATCTTCTTACTTGAATACATATATTCTATAAGTTTACTAGGTTCTTGATACTCATTACTATTTCCTATATTTAAAAGAATATCGGCATTTTTTATAACTTTATTTACTTCTTCTCTAGTTATGAAATTATTAAGATGTATATAATTACTTAGTAATTCCGGATATTTAGCAAATTCATCTTTTGTATCTGTAAAATCGCCATAAAAATCAATTTCTATTTTAATATCAGGATATTTTTTTAGCAAATTATCAAGTAAAACAAGTAAGTTTTTAGGAGATCTTGTGGCCTGAGACAAAGTACCCAAAAACAGTAAACGAATTTTTTCATTTTCAATAGTTTTACTGTAATCAAATTCTACAGGAATAAAAATGTTATTATTAACACCTATCTTATGTTCTAAAGCAGGAAAAAGAGAAACATATTTTTTTTTTATTTTTTCTGTGAGTACAGAATTAAAATCTGCACGTTTAAATATTTTGTTTTCGTATGATACATTTAACCTGTTATACAAGAAAAGGTTATTAACTCTCGCATTAAAGCAAAAAGGGTCAATTGTATCCGCTAGCCAATATAGGTTTGGAAATTTCTTTTTAAGTTTATCTCCTATCCTATGAGCAGAAAAAGTCCATGAAGCTGTAATAAGTTTATCTATATTATGTTCTTCTATAATTTTAGACGCCACCGGTACAGCAGAGAAGGTCCATAAAAAAGAATGATCTGGCCAATAAATATTCGACCATGTAGCATTATAAATTTTACGAATGAGTCCCTTGAGAAAAAATTTAACCCCTTTATTATCAATTTTAGATTCTACTATAGGATTATTGATACTTTCTCTATATTGATATTTCAAATTACCAATAAAATATTCTGTTGTTCTATATATTTTTACTCCATCTATTTCTTCATATGCTAAATACTGATTTTTATCGGCAGTAACAACATAAACTTCGGCACCTTTATTAACCCAACTTTTGGCTATATTAAACCAGCGATAAGTATTAGGTTTTCCTTCTGGATAAAAATCATACGATAATATTAAGATCTTCATGGCAATATTGGTGACTATGAGGCAATGTTATTTATTACTATTATTTCTTTATTTTTTAATCCCCACATTAACATTGCTGCAGACATTAAAGAATATCGCATATCTTCATTACTATAAAACATTATTAAGACTAAAAAAATTAAAACTCTTATTACAAGCGAATTAGATGTTTTTTTTGCAAAACTGAATAACATATAAACAAATAAAAATCCTGTAAAAATACCATACACTGCTAAAATTGTGGTTATGGTGTTGGTATTATTTCCAATATCTAATGATACACCAATTAAGGCTAAAGTAGCCTTCGAAAATGTTAAAGGATATATCTTTATACCTACTCCAAAAAGAAAGTTCTCTAAAAATATATTAAAATTGGCTAAAACAGAAACACCTCTGGCTAAAGAACTACCTTCACCAATAGAATCCTTCCCAATTTTATCAAAGATCATATTGTAGAATTCTGCTGAAGATAAAATAAACAAAACGGCAAGCATAATTAATCCTAAAATTATTGCTTTATTTTTTAATACCACCTTTTTAGTGCTTTTAATAAACAAGTACGCAAATAAGATTGTTCCTAATATTATAAAGGCTGCTGTCGAAAATGTAGAAACAATGGCAAGAATGAATACTAATAAATAACGTCTATTTATTTCTTCCTTAAAAAAAAGTTCTAAAATTACTGCAAAATTCAAATAAATCATAAAAACGCCAGGCTCTCTAAAAATACTCATATTTCTGATATATGTATTCTCGAATGAAACCATACAAATACCTAAATTATAAACATTTGCACCAGCTGAATTTGTTTGCATGGGAAATATTTGAAAAATAGAGCTAGATATATTTGAAATTATAAAAATTAATAACGAAACAAAACTTAAAGTGTAAACTATTTTTAAATAAACATAAATAAATTGTTTACTTGAATAAAAATTGACCACTAGCAAAGCTAAGAAAAACAACCATATTTGATATAAATAGCCCCCAGATATATCAAAATTATAAAAAGAGGTCAATATTATAAAAAATACAATCAAATAGAAAACTAAACTACTTTTTGTTAAAGTAGTAAGGAATTTCAAATTGGTAACAGACAACAGATAAACCGTTAAAAGTAAATAAATTATATATTTAGCTAGTAAATACACATAATTTTCATTAGTTCCAAAATTAAATGTATCATCAGATATATATATTATTATAAAAAGAACAATATAATGTGAGAATTTTAAGTTACTTATACTTTTATCTTTTAATCCTTTTATCATTATTTGGTAATACTACTTTGCAGAATTATGACATAAATAAACTATAAATCATATCAGTACAAATGAAATTTATCTTTTAAAATTTATTAATGATTACTTGCACTGATAGATTTTTTTGCATTAATTTTTGAAATGTTTTTTTTGCATTACAACACATTTCACTATACTCAAAATCACTCATGATTGACATATAATTTATTGCGTCTGCCAATTTTTTTGGATGTTTATTATTAAAAAAAATACCATTTGTGTGATTAACAATCTCATTCATTCCCTCAATGTTTGAAACTATAACTGGTTTACTTTTAAAAAAAGCTTCCAGAATTGGCAATGCCGCATGTGGCTTAGAAAATGGAGAAATAACTCCTCTACAATTATTGTAGTAGCTAAAAACATCATCAACCATACCTACGTTTATAATTCTCTGAGATCTTATTAGTTCATTTTCTAAAGAATTTACTTTCCAGTAAAAAGGATCGAAAATAGCAAAAAGTTTATCCAATCTACTTTCTAAATAATTATGATTCCCTCCTAGAAAAAAAATCTTTATATTTTCATTTAGATATGGCAAAGATTTAACAAATTGCTCAAATCCTTTAATTCTTTGACTACCGCCTAAATACAAAAAATATATAAACTGAGGCTGAAGTAAAATCTCTTTATCGTCGGCTCTATTTTTGGATACAATAGGGTCATATATTACAGTTGTTTTTTCCAATAGTCCAATCCTTTTGCTATTGTCCTTAGAAATTGCAATAATCCAGTCGCAATATTTAGAAACATTTCTTTTAATTATATTCTTTCTAAACCCAAAAAGACCTTTAGCTAATGGTTCGCGTATATGAATTATAACTTTTTTATTCAGATTCTTCGCTGCTCTAGACCAGTCTGAAATAAAGGTTGAATTTAAATATACAATATCATATTCAAAATTTAGCCTTTCTAACTCTCTCTGAGCAAAATAATATTTATTTAAAAAGAATGTAACTAAATTTTTAACCATTCTTATAGAACTAGCAACGTTAAAGTATGATGCCTCACTATGTAAAAACAAACTATAATATTTCTTATAATTTATCGAATATGGAAGAAAAACGTCAACTCCTGTGTTTTTTATATAAGTAACTGCTTCGCTGTCAAAAACACAAAAAACCTTGACATTATTTTTTAATTTAAGTTCATCAATTAAACCTAATAATGCTATTAACCCTCCCCCTACACCTATTCCATGATGAATTATAAGAATATTTTTCAAGTTTTTAATTTATAGTTTTACTATTAGTGAAATTTACAGGTACTAAAGTTTTTAAAAATTTAAATAAATATAAAATTTTAGCTGATAATGGAAAGTGTACATTAACTATTATACTAACTCTTTCCTTTAAATACTGTTTGCTAATTCCTGTGGAGATTCCACCAAGAGCAAACGTGGAAATTGATTCATTAATGTACTCAAACTTATATCCTTTTTTAAACATTTTTAGAAAAAAATCATAATCTGATGAAATCTTATAATCAAGAGAAAATGGTGTTTCAACTAAAAGTTTTGTTCTTACAAAAGAACTTTGATGACAAAAATTAAGAAGATAGTTTATTTGATCTAACGGTCTAGCCACATCTACAAAAAGAGAGTCATCTTCCTTTTTAATTATTACATCCCCATATATAATACCACATTTTTCATCTTTCATTACTTCTTGTAAAGAATCAAAATTGTGAATTGCGAACTCATCTCCTGCATTCATGAAATTTATCCACTCTCCTTTCGCCATTCTGGCTCCTTTATTCATTGCATCATAAATACCTTTATCTGGTTCAGAAATCCATCTAGTAATTTTATCTTTATATTTTTCCACTATAGCAACTGTATTATCAGTACTACCGCCATCTATAATGATAAATTCGTAATTTTCGAAATCTTGATTTACTACACTTAAAATAGTATTTTCAATTGTTTTTTCACAATTAAAAACTACTGTTACAATAGAAATTAAAGGACTTATAGATTCCATTTATTAAAACTTGAATTCATTAATTGTTTTATATCATGGAATAATAAAACGTTTTCTTTTACAACTTTATAATCAAAATCCCACCATTTTAATTTTAACAAAAAATCAATTTCATTTTGCTCGAATCTATATTTAATTAATTTACCTGGGACTCCTCCAACTACACCATATGGAGGTATATCTTTAGTAACTACAGCTCCAGCAGCAATTATCGCACCATCGCCAATTTTTACTCCACCAACTATTGTAACATTCTCTCCAATCCAAACATCATTACCAATCTCTATACTCCTATATTCTTCAAAATAAGATTTATCTACAAAGGCAATTTGAGACTGCTGCGATAATGAATAAAATACAGGGTGTGTTGACACAAAAATTTTGCTGGGATGAAAGCCTAAACCACATTTTACATTACTAGCTATTGAACAATAATTTCCTATTTTTGTATAGATAATTGAGCTATTAGCAGCAACATACGTAAAGTCGCCTAGAGTTACATTACTTAAGATCACATTATCATAAATTGTGTTATATTTTCCGAAATAAGTTTTGTCGACTGTTACCATATTCCCTAACCTCAGCTTTTCATTTGCTCTTTCGATTTGGTTTTTCCTAAGGTAATATTTAAACTTAAAAGGAACTATTTTTTTTAAAAGACGTAATACCATTATTAGCTATTTATGTAGTTTTTTCTTTCAAATGCATCAATAAAAGAGTTCTCGGTAGCATTCCAAATTTTAACTTTAAAATAGTCTGCGTATTTTCTTAACTTATGATAACCCTCAAACATCAAAGCGTAATCGCGTAAAATCTCATGCATTTTATATATACTACCATCAACTCTAGTAAAAACATTATAGTTTATTTGTTTAGCGTCATAAAAATGATAGTCTATTGTACAAACATCATTTTTTTCATTAACAAATAATTGTTTTGTCCAAGAGTGATCAGAACCTAAAATATTAATTTCTGAAAAGCCAATATTAATTGAGATGAAGATTGATGATATTAATACATTCTGTATTGGAGGAGCTGCTAAACCTTTTTTAAATAATAAGTAATTTAGATATTCAAATCCTTTCATCGAAATAACCGTTGTATTAAAGTCCACTATCTTCAAAAATTTATTGCTTTTTAAAACATCAGTTAGAATATTATTTTTCAACGCATTAGAAGGAACAAATATTGTCATATTCCAACTTGTGGTATCTCTAATAATTTCTAATATCTTTTTACAATTTCTTACAACTTCACTATTTTCATTAGAACTCCAATATGCTGGATCAGCAAAAACATAATATTTAGGTTTTATAATATTAAAGTAATCAGATGTCGCAAAATTATTTACAACAAAAATATTTTTATCGATAAAAAAGTCACAATTACCATCCAAATCATTCTTTAAAGATGGTCCGTTTCCAAATATATAACAAGTTCCGAAATCATTAATTGAAGGCAGCTTTACAGTATATTTACTAAAAACCCCAACTTTTAATAGGGAAAAACAGCTAAAAATAAATTTATATATTATTTTTAATAGATGAATTATTATGCGTTTAAGCTTAGTTTTCATATTTATTATTCCATTGCATTACAAAATATAAATTTAATGTCGTTAATTTATATTTTGTCTATTTTCAAAATTTTAAACCAATAAACAATTAGGGATGATAAAAACAATAGGGTTATAAAAATTTTATACAAAACATTTAAATCAATGACTAATAAAACTATAATAAGACAAATAATCGTCAAGAAGAACCATATTACAGGTCTAAAATTTGTAATAGCTATTTCTTTATAATCATTTAGAAAAAATGTGCCATAGCCCATTATCAAATAGCTAATAAACAACACAAAAGCAGGAACTTTTATCCCGTAATGGGGAATCAATAATATATTTAATAATATACAAAAAATCCCAGCCCCAAAAGTAACTTTCCATAAATTTTTTGTTTTCTCTCTATAAAATAAAACAGTCGAAATGCCGAAATACATAGGTCTATAATTATGACACATAATAAAAACTGCTGATAAGAAATAGGCTGTCTTTAATTCATCGTTGTTTATCATTAATACAAAAATTTCCTTTAACCAAATACATCCAACTGAAGATATAACTAATAAAAAGAACTGAACCCCCCAAGTAAGATTGCGTACGTCATTATATTTTTTTTGTTTAATTTGTTCAGAAATAATAGGTGAAGCGGCTGTATTTATAGCTCCAACAACCAACGCCATTAATCCTCCAAATGATGCTGCAAAACCATAATACCCAATTTGTGCTGTACTTATCAAGAAAAATTTTAAAAGTAAACTATCTGCTGATCCTAATAAAAAACCGCTATAAAAATGTGGAATCATAGGTATAGAAATACTCAGCCCTTTGAGAATTGTCTTTTTCTTAAATTTATAAATTGGCTTAATTTTCAATTTATAATGTAATGGATACCAATAAGAAAAATGCAACAACAACATTGATAAGCAATTGGCAATAAACCATCCCATATAATGTAAATTTAAAATTACAATAGTATAATAGTTTAAAGAAATTGTTATAAAAGATATTGCTATTGTTCGAATTACAACCTGCTTAGGTTTTTGATTGAGCTGATAATACATTTGTCCTAAAACATCAGCAGGACCAAAGCAAACTATTGGAACAATATTAAGTATTATAATCCATTCTAAATTATCTCTCGCCTCATCAGGGATCACAAAATAAATCACTAATGCTAATAAAATTGAATAAAAAATCATCCAAATATTCAAAAAACCATAAAACTGCCCCCATTTAATTTTGTAATGATTAGTATGATGATAGAATGCATTGCTTAAAGGTAATTGCAATCCTAACATTGCCAAAACACCTATTAATGCCACACTCGAATTCATTAAAGATTGAACTCCATAGTCTTCTGTTGTCAGAACCTTTGTAAAAATAGGTAACATTAATAAACCTATTATTTTAGGCACAAATGGACCAAGTCCATAAATTAGACTATGTGATATTACTTTTTTAAACATCTAAAATAGTTGTAGTATTTTTAAAAGGTTATTATAATTCCAGTTTATTTAAGTTTATTCTTGATAAATAGATAGAACTTCCTGTAGCTTGTTCATGAGAAGAATAATAACTAATCCATAAGAAATCATCTTTTTGAAACATACCTGGGTAAGAGCAATCCCCACCACTTTCGAATGTCATTATTTTTTTATATTTTTTTACATTTAAATCATAATATCCTAAAATTAATTTATTATTCTCTCTACCAGATAATAATATTCCATCTTTGTAAAAGATAAAATTAGGGCCTCCAAATTGATTTATAGGTATTGTATCTATCCATTTCCAAGTAGCCCCTAAATCCTTAGATATTCCTAACAAAGCAGTTTTATATTCTCTACGTACTATTGTATAAAAAAGACCATCATTATTAACTCTAATTGTTGCTTCGGAAGGGTAGCCTTCAATTGGAGAAATTGAATTTATATGAGTAAAATTGAATCCATCATCACTTAAATAAAAGGTAAATATATTTTGTTGAAAATTATAACCGAAAGAATATGCTCTATTTTTATACCAAGTTATCCTCCATGGGTAGGTCTGATTGCCTTTTATTTTTGCATCAATAGAATTAGAATTATTATCTAAGTAAATATCTTTGAAAGATTCCCATCCTAAATCAGAGTTATAGTCTGCTCTAAAGTCTTTAAATTCAGATGGGTCTGAAACATTCTGCATTTTATATTTTGTGCCATGAGTAATTAACATTAATTTTTTATTATTTATAGAAAATTTTGGATCTCGTAAATCAAAACCATCACTTTTATATATTTTTGCTAAATCCCAATCATCAGCATTTGAGCTAGAAATTATTCTGACTATTCCATTTTCTCCAAAAATATGTTTATCTGATTCCCTATAAGTTAAAAACCATTTATCATCGAAAAACACTAAATCTGTAAAAGCTTTATGTTTTTTATCTATTGGAGTTATTCTTTTTGTTAAAATGACTTCATTTGATTTTTTATCAAAAACTTTAGGTTCTGGCTGATCATCAACATCAGCACATGAAAGGAATAAAACTAGAATGAAAAAGTGATAGTATTTTAGCTCCATATAATCTATGTGTCTCCTAATTAGTGTTAAAGTTTGAAAAATAATACTCTAATAATATCCAATCTGCCATTGTATCAACATCAACACTTCTTTCATTTGGCATTATTACTTTTTTAATTCTCTTGAATTCATTCATCGATCCTTTTTTGAGAGATAAAACATTCATTAAATACATTGAGCCATTGAAAGCAAATACATTAGGGCAATCTTGTCTACGTTGAAAATTACTAATTTTACTTTTCACTAAAAGTCCATTTTTGTCTTCTTCAAAAAGTGTAAAATAAGGATTCTCCTTAGACTCTTTTACAGTCACAACCATATCCGTATCATTATCATAGGATAAAATTACATTGTCCAAATCTGTTTTTGCCCTTAATGGAGAAGTAACCTGTAGTAACATAACACAATCAAAAAACTGACCTCTTTCTTCATAAAACTTTAAGGCATGAATAATGACATCATAAGTAGTCGCTGTATCTGTAGCTAATTCAGCAGGTCTCTTAAAAGGAATTTCAACTCCTAAGTCTTTAGCAATTGAAAAAATAATATCATCATCTGTTGATATACATAATTCATCATTCTCTTTAATATTTTTTAACACAAATTCAATAGTATGAGAGATGAGTGGTTTATCTCCTAGAATCTTAGTATTCTTTCCTGGTAGTCCTTTTGATCCAGCACGCGCTGGTATTATATACAGTATTCTCATTTACAAACTTATGAGTTTAACATCTATTTGCGCTTTTTCAAAATCTTCATGTTTACCTACATCTAACCAATAGCCAATAAATGGAAAAGAAATTACTTTTAAATTTTTATTTATGAGCTCTTCCATTAAATCAGTTGCATTAAAAAAAGTATTTTTGGGTATATATTGTAACATATCTTTTTTAAACAGATAAATTCCACCATTCGAATAGTAAGTATATGTAGGCTTTTCTTTAAAACTTTTTACTTGACCTTTAGTCGTTTCTAAAACTGCATATGGAATATTTACTTGGTAAGGTATTGTCAAAACTGCTAAATCAGCTTCCTCTCTAATAAATTCCAAAAAAAACTGTTCATAATCAATATTCGTTAATAAATCAGAATTGGTAACTAATATAAAATCATGTTCAAAATTTTTAATTTGAGAAACTGCCCCTATAGTTCCTAAAGGTTCATCTTCCCAAACATATTCAATCTTAACATTTTTTGTTTTACCATCACCAAAATAATTTTCAATTTGTTCACCTAAATATTTAACAGAAATCCAAAAATCATCAATTCCGAATAAAGCTAATCTATCAAGATTATGTTCCATAATTGCTTTGTCTCCAACTTTTAAGAGAGGCTTTGGAGTATAATTTGTAAGGGGTTGTAATCTTTGTCCTCTTCCTCCTGCCATAATTACAGCGTCTATAGGTAAGTATGATTTAATTATTCTAAAATTAATGATATTTACAACCTTCCGATTTTCATCCACTACAGGAATAATTCTAAAATCACCTTTCCGATATTCTATTATTTTTTCTAAATTATTTTCTCCTTTAACAATGAATCTCGGGTTCTCCTGTATAATATCGTCAATTAAACTATCGATAGTAAATCCTTTGATTAATCCTCTTCTAACATCTCCATCAGTAAGAGCTCCAATTAATTTATCATTAACATCTACTACAAATAATATAGCATCTTGAGCCAGTATATTTAATTGCAATAAGGCTTCTTTTATTTTACTTCCAGAAAGAATCAAATGATCTTTATATACTCTCATAATTTTTTAATTCAAACTATTTACCTTAAATTATTTATCGATATATTTCAACAATTGAAATGACTCTGCGTATTTAACACCAACACTTGCTCCACGAAAGTGTGCTAAAGCTTTGATATTTTCTAAGGATCTGGGAAAAGGGTGCTCTGCAATTTCTGATTCAAAAACTTTCATAATTTCAAGTTTTTGATCAATATAATCAGTAATATCAACAAAGTAATTTGGTAAAAAAAGTTTCTCTGCTAATGCAGGGGCAAATTCAGTTTCAGATATACATTCATACATGAGAATTTTTTTTATAAAAGGATATCTAAAAGACTTTGTACAAGCCATTACTGCATCAAAAATGACTCTATGATCCGAATGTGCATCTGATCGATTTAAACAATAAATTATTTCTGGTTTTACCTCACCAAAAATTTCAGAAATTTCAGGAACCATTTTCAATAAACTGCTTGAAGATAAAGTCATTGTTGGATAATCTAGAAAAAAGGTCTTCTCTATTCCCAGTAATTTTTCAACTTGTTTAATCTCTTCTTGCCTGCTATCTACTCTTTCTTTTGAAAAACCTTGGTTTTCAAATACATTTGTAACAATAAGCCAATATACATGGTCTCCATTATTTACGTGCTTTAAGATTGTACCTCCTGCACCTAAAGTTTCATCGTCTGGATGAGCTGAAACAACTATAATATTTTTCATTTTTTTTATTAAAGTATATATGATCCTACTTCAGGTAAGTCAATGAATTCATGTTTTACTAACCAAATAGCAGAATCGCCAGTCTTTACTTTGATTTTATTATCTTTTATATTTAGTACTTTTCCAGGTTCTAAATTATCCCGTTCTCCAATATCTTCGCTAATTTCTACTTCCCAAACAGTAATATTTTTATTTTTATATTCTAAGTGAGCACCTATGTAAGGCTTAGTTAATCCCCTCACTAAATTGCAAATTGTCTTCGTTGCTAGTCTAAAATCAATTATCCCATCTTTAGCAGTTCTTTTACGCCAACTATTGCCTTCACTTTCAGTTTGTTTGATTCTGATAAAAGTGTTATCTTTTAATTTAGAATGAAAATCTTCAATTTGTCCTAAAGCTATATCAATTAATTTAGCATATAAACTAGTTGCATCATCTTCAAAAAGTATTTCAAACTCTTTTTGAGACAATATATCTCCAGTATCAGCACCTTCATCCATAAAGAAAAAAGTCGAACCAGATTTTTCTAGGCCTAGTATTTTTGCCCAAATTAACGGATGCCTTCCCTTATTATTTGGTAGTAATGTGGGATGATATCCAATTACTCCTAGAGGAGCAATTTCAAGAACATTCGATTTAATCAAATTTGACCATCCAAAACAAAAAATTACGTTTGGAGCTAAGTTTTTTATCCAATTTACTGTCTCCTCCGAATTTATATCTAAAGTATAATGAAATGATATCTTATTAATTTCAGCAATGGGTTTTAGGTCAAAAAAATCATTATTAAAATTTGATTCTTTTTTGGTAATTACACCAACAATTTCGGCTCCAATAGAAATCAATTTATCTAAAGCTTTAGCAGAAAAAATCACAGACCCTATATAAACTATTTTCATAACTTATAAATTATAAAATTGCTTTTTAATTATATTTTTAATATCCATATTTTTTATAACCTTTACAATTTCATCCGATGAATTTCTTTTACCGTAAGGATTTTCTGATTTTTTAATTTTTTCTTTAAAATCTAAAGACATTGCAAGATGTATTGCTTTTTCAATTTCAACCTTATCAGCTTTACAATCTATAACAGAAAGAGCTTTTACACGTCCTTGCTGCCTATCCCCAATATTTAATGTAGGTTTTTGAAATGATGGGACTTCAATTAATCCACTTGAAGAATTTCCAATCACAACATCCATAAATTGAATTGCTGAGAGATATCGCAATTGTCCCATAGAGGTAAAAGAAATCGCTTTTTGTGGATTATTTAGAACATATTCATCAATCATTTGAATTATAATACGTCCTTCAGTATCAGCATTTGGTTTTGTAAAAATAATTGTGACATTTTCAAATGTATCAAGAGCATTTAAAAGCTCCTTAAACTGCACTTCTGCTGTAGCATTGTCTAACGTTACAGGATGGAATGTTACCAAAAAATTATTCTGTTTCAGATGAAAATTAATTGATTGTTCAAATTCTTTCCTATTTAATAATTTTAGTTTATTTATATTTTCGATTCCCAAGGCTCCAACATTGAAAACATTTTGTGGCTGTTCGCCTAATTGAATAACACGTGATCTATATTCTTCGGTACTTGTAAAATGAATGTGTGACATTTTTGTAATTGAATGTCTTATAGCTTCATCAATTAATCCTTCAGTTGCTTCCCCTCCATGACAGTGTGCAATTGGTATTTTTGAAACCATAGCTGCAGAACATGCCGCAAAAATCTCAAATCTATCACCTAGTACAACGATTAAATCAGGTTGCAGTCTTTGAAAAGTTTCAGAAAAACTAATAATTCCTAACCCAATACTTTTTGCAATTCCCACCGGAGTATCAGAAGAAAGTAGTGTTTCTACTTTTTCGTTAATATAAAATCCGTCTTCAATTATTCTTTTATAAGTTAATCCAAATTCAGGAGACAGATGCATCCCCGTTACACAGATTGATAAATCAATATCTTTATCATTATTTAAAGCTTTAATTGTCCAATACAACAAGCCGTACTCTGCCCTTGTGCCTGTTATTACGCAAATCTTTCTCATACAAAGTGATTTTCAGACAGTGGCTCATTAGCTTTTGCTGGTGCTGAAAGTTCTTTACCAATAAAATTATATATTTTCATTGGACTTATCCCTGTACCTGGTCTTACAATTAAAATATCATCTTCTTTTAAAATATGACCAATATTCAAATCATGTTTAAAATGAAGACTTTTCCTAACTACTTGAATGTTTTTCCTTTCAGATTCACTAGCTTCCTTAATTCCATTTCCAGAAATTGCCATTTCAACATTTCGAATAGCATCAACCATTGCTTTTAGCTCAGAAGGTTCGAGGGATGCTAAATGATCTGGACCATTTAAGGTTCTATCAATAGTAAAATGTTTCTCAATAACTTTAGCTCCCATTGCAACTGCAGCAATAGGTATTTCGATACCTAATGTATGATCAGAATAGCCAATTCTCACATCGAATTCTTTAGCAATTTCATTCATTGCCTTAAGATTAACATCTTTCATTGGTGTAGGATATTCTGTGTTACAATGCAAAATAGAGATTTTGTTTCTTTTAGCTCCAGCGTGTATCAAAACTTCGATTGCTTCTTTAATTTCAAGAATATTAGCCATCCCTGTTGAAAGAATTATTTCTTTATTTTTTCTAGCAATATATTCCAAGTAAGGTCTATTTGTTAATTCACCAGATGGAATTTTAAAAATTTCTATTCCTAATTTATCTAAAAAGTCAATACTTTCAATATCAAAACCAGTTGACAAAAATTGTATATTTTTAGATTTTGCATAATCTAACAGAAGATAATGCCATTCATCTGGCAATTCAAGTTTTTTAAGCATTGCATACTGGGAGTCATCGTTATCATTAATATTTTTGATCTGATAATCAGCTTTTTTTGCTTCTTTGCTAACAATCTTATCTGCTTTAAAAGTCTGAAATTTGACATAATCTGCTTTAGCAGCAGCAGCAGCATCAACTAATTTTTTTGCTATTTCAAAATCACCATTATGATTAACCCCTGCCTCAGCAATTATTATAACTTTTTCCATAAATATCTACTTTTTTTTCGCTGGATTTCCAAACCAAACTTCGTTATCTGGTATATTATTTATTACAACACTTCCTGCACCTATAATGACATCTTTACCAATTATAACACCTTGTTTTATTACTGCATTCGCACCTACAAAACTTCTTTCTCCAATCTTGACATTTCCAGCTAAAACTGCACCTGGTGCTATATGTACCGCATCTTGTAAAATACATTCATGTTCAATTATGCAACTAGTATTTAAAATTGAATTTTTCCCAACTTCTACAAATGCATTAATGGCAACACTTTTATTAATAAAAGTACCTTGACCAATAATTGCAGTTTTAGAAACATGAGCAGTCTTGTGTATAATTGTCTGAATCTTTTTTCCTTTTCTTTCAATTAAATCTGCTATCTTTTGTCTAAGATAATTATCTCCGATTCCTAGCGCAAATGAAATTTCTTTTGACCAACCGATAAAATCATTATCTTTTTCAAAACCTAAATAAACTAAATTATATGGATTAGATATAGCTTCTTCTTTATCTGAATAACCCAAAATTTCATAGTTATTATCTAAAATAGTATCTGCAACTACATATCCATGTCCGGAATATCCGACAAGAATTATTGATTTATCTAACACTACTAGGTATGTTTACTATTCGATCTTCTAAAAATTCTGCATTTAATTGTTCATCCCTTTGACAATTTGAATACATAGGCAGACGATACATTAGTTTCCATATTGGTCTAGTCATTACATTATTTTTATTTGTGCTTTTTAAAAATAAATCTCTTTCCGATTTATTTTCCAACTCTATACACATTAACCAATAATTCGCTTCTGTATCTGGAGTTTCTGTTCTAAATATTATACCATTTGACTCAAAAAAAGTCTTGTATTCATTTGCTAATTTTCTTTTGTTTTGAAGAAAATCATCTAGCTGTTCTAATTGTGCACATGCTAATGCGGCATTTAAGTTTGGCATTCTAAAATTATAACCCATTTCATCATGCACAAATTCATAAGGATGTGGAATTTTCGCTGTCGTGGTTAAATATTTACCTTTTTGTCCTAATTTCAAATCATTAGTAACAATAGCACCACCACCACCACAAGTCACAATTTTATTTCCATTAAACGAAAAAGTACCAAGTTTTCCAAAACTCCCAGTCGATTTACCTTTATATTTACTTCCCAATGATTCAGCTGCATCTTCAACTACAGGAATCTTCCACTTATTGCAAATTTCAATCAATTCAATTAAATGAACAGGAAAACCAAAAGTATGCATTGGTAAACAGGCACTTATTTTTTTTCCAGTCTTTTTATTGTAGCAACCATCTTGCCTTAAATCGCCAAATTCATCTAAAAAAATCTCTACAGCTTTTGGCGATAATCCCATAGTATCCAAATCTACATCTAAAAAAACAGGTGTCGCATTTTGATATGCTATAGCATTTGCAGTAGCCACAAATGTCAAAGCTTGTGTCAACACCTCATCTCCAGTCTTTACCCCTATAAGACGTAAAGCAACTTGAATTGCGGCTGTACCATTTACAACTGCAACAGTTTTTGAGGTCTGAGTGATATTCTCCATCATTAATTCAAACTGATCAACATATGCTCCAACTGAAGATACGTAAGTAGAATCAATAGTTTCAATTAAATATTTTTTTTCATTTCCTCCAAAATAAGGAGTATGCAGAGGTATAGGGTTTTCTGTTTTATATTGTTCTTTTATAAAAGAAATTGTTTCATTTATAGCGTTCATAATCACATTTTTGAGTCTAAATATTTACCAGTTTCCTTATGTTCAAAGTTTGGAATCATAAAATTGAACAAATCAACTATTTCTTCTTTATTCCATGATTTATTAGACTTCATTTTGGCAATTCTTTCTGAAAAAACATCCAATTTACTTTTATCAAAACTGGCCTTGTTTTTTATAACTCCTAAATTTTCAAATCTTTCCATATCTAAAACTTCACTATCGGTAAAAAATTCTTCAAAATCTTTTTCTCCAGTAGTATCACTAATAGTAAATAGACATGGCCATTTTTTTTGTTTAATTAAGCTATCAACATTATCTCTTGCTTCTTGTTCGGTTTTACATGGATAAGCTTCATAGCCTAATTCTGCTAAATACTTCGTTGCAATATCTGCAAACGTAATTAAATGAAGACTTTGACTCAATTTAGGAAAGAAAACATCTCTATTTTCGCCAAAAATGCAAGACATTAAACACAGTTCTCCAGATTCTTTAGGAGTAACAAAATAACGTTTAATGTCATTTGGAGCTACAATTGGTTGTTTCTTTATAATTCTTTGATTAAAACCATGCAATAAAGATCCATCAGAAAATGCAACATTTGCAAAACGAGCTGTAGAAATCTTAATTTCCTGACTTTTACGCATCAAATACATTTCCATGATTCTTTTAGAAGCCCCCATCATATTTACTGGATTAGCCGCTTTATCAGTTGATACACAAAAATATTTCTTTGTACCTTTTTTTATTGATTGCTCAAGTGTTTTTTCTGTATTAAAAATATTTACATCAATCATTCTCATTAAAGTAAAGGGATCCTTTTCACTTCTAACATGCTTTAATGCTGATAAATTTAATACATAATCATATTTGCCATCTGAATTTATAAACGCATCATACTCTATAGATCCAATATCCAGTGCAAAAGTTTGGAAATCTCCATCTATGTACCCATAAGAACTTCTCAAATCTCTAACAAGCTCAACCATATTGTTTTCACTTATGTCAACGACATGTAACTTCAACGGATTTCTCTTAAAAATTTCTTTAGTCACTGCTTGTCCTATAGAACCAGCTCCGCCAATTACAAGAAAAGAAGATTTTTTTATAATCTCATACAGATCATTTTCATGCGATGAAATATCATTATCAAATATTTCTATTTGTCTGCCGATTAAATTGAGAACTTTCATTTTTTTTTATAATTAATAAATAATATTTGATGCCTTAAACAATAGATCTTAATATTTTTTGAATTATCAAAAATATTATACCAAAAAAACCTGCAAAAAAACCTCCTAAAATTATTCCTTTGCCTTTTCCAAAACGTTCTTTTGTCAATGGCAAAATTGGCTTGTCAATTATTTGAATCAAAGGTGTTTCTTTTCTCAAAGTTACTTTCGCCAATTCTACTTGTCTTAACAATTCTGCTAATATTGCAGTGTTTGCTTGTACATCTACCTGCCTTTTTGCAGATGGGGTTCGACGAACGTTTAACGCAGGATTTAAATTGAATGTATTATCGTTTGCAATAGCAACTCCAGTTATGGCACCATTAAGTTCTCTACGAATAGAATCAACTTGACGTTCTAAAATAACCATGTTCATTCTTGCTCTTTTACTTTTCGTCTCAATGTAAAATTCACCAACTTTTCTAGCCAAATTTTCACAAAAATATTTTGCAAATAATTCATTCCCTGAAGAAACGTCTATATTAACAATTGAAATCTTTTTATCTTTTTGTCCTACGGCTAAACTTGTCGTTGAGAGTCTCATAAACATGACCCCTAAGATACTATCTTGTACTCTTGTAAATTTATCTCGATTAGCTTCAGGCGGAAATTCAATCTTATTTAATTTATCATCATCCATCCAGTTTTTTCTCCAATTTGTGTTTTGAATATACATTTCTGCTAAAGAAATTCGCTTACCATTAAACACAACTGGAGATAGTAATGTTTTCTCAACCATAGATCTTGATTTAAAAAGCTCAGTCAAATTTGCCCCAGCAAACATTCCTCCACCATTTCCTCCTAAATCTAACCCAATTGAACTAGCTAATCCAATAGCACCTCCAAGCCCGCCAGTTCCTTTTTCATCTTCAAGAGCAAAAGAGAGAGTTGCAGTATAAACTGGCTTTTTAATCAATGAATATAAAACCCCAAGTGCTGAACCCAAAATCACAATAAAAAAGATCAGTTTCCATCTGGATAATAAGTACTTAATCCATTCTTTTGCTTTTCCAATTAATTCTTTTAACGATATCTCATCATTCTCAATAGCCATATTCCCCATCAATTATTTAAAGGCTGTTATAATTAATAATGCTAAACTAGTTAATACACTTCCAATACTTACCCATTCTCCAGTAGTCATCTTCTTTGTTTCTGGTTTTTCAGGAACAACTATTTGTGAATCTGGCTCTACGTTAGGATATGATCTAAAAAATAAAAATGATTTAGTTACATCTGCTTTTCCATTAGGATATATTATATAAGCTTTTTTTCTCCATCCTTTACTATCAACACCTCCTACTGAGTTAATATAATATTTAAAGCTTTTACCTTTTCTATAAGGAATTTCAGACGTAAGCAATACATTACCTGTGACTCTTACACCTTCGTTATAAGTCGCAATAATAATTTCATCTCCGGGAAACAATGTAACATTAGAATAATGATTTTTATTTTTTACAATTTTTTCCCAATTAACTGGTATAGTTGAGAATTTCAAATCATTTTCTAATTTTTTGGCTAATTTATCATTTAATGTATCTGTTTTTGATAAATTTAAGTCGATACTCTTTATTTTGTCAATCTGATCTTGTCTAATAGGTCTTTGAATTTTCATTCCTTCAATATTAGCTACAGAAGTAAGTCCTCCAGCTCTCATTACCACATTGTAAACTGTTTCTCTTTTATTTTCCAAAACATATTTTCCAGGATATACTACAGCACCACTTATCGTAACCATTTGAGGCTTTTCATAAACCGCTATTCTTCGAATATTGATTACATCAAAAGGATTTAAAATAAAATTTTTAGCCTGTTCATTACTATCTGAAGAAATTTCAAATTGTAGCAATTCAACACGTTTCGGATCGGAATCATTTATTACATCTGATTTTACCATTCTTGCAATTTCTACACGTTTTGATGCAGATCCTGTAAGTCCACCTGCTTGAATAATCAAATCATTTAAAGTTAAATTTTCAAAGTAATCAAACACTCCTGGGTTTTTAATTTCTCCATCAATAGTAATTTTATACTCTTCTCTGAAATCTAAAATAGAATATACCGTTAAAATATCTTCTCTTTTTAACTCTAAATCAGCGTTTAAATCACCTGATAAAGCTGCGTTTAAATCTACATTTACAATTTCAGTAGTTAAATCAGTTTTTAAGCGAATAATTCTAGCTCTTTTACTATAAGCGTCTTCTTTTAAACCTTCTGCTCTTGTAATAAGGTCAGAAACTCGCATCCCATCATTAAAAGAATAATAATCTGGTCTAAAAACAGCACCTTCAATTTTGATACGATTTTGAAAGCGATTTAATATCTTAGTAATTCTAAAAACATCACCTGATTGAGGTTGGTAAGAATTATACTCTTCTTCCTTTATATCGTGAACCTTAAACTCTTTACCTGTTTTCTGTACGACATTCACTGAAGCAGTATAAGCAAATTCATTAAAGCCAGAAGCAAAATTTAATAAATCTGAAAAATTCTCTCCTTTTTTCATTTCAAAAATTCCTGGACGTTTTACTTCGCCTTCTACAGTAACTCTATTAGTATACGAAGGAATTCTTATTACATCGTTTTCTTTTAAACTAACATTATCTGATTGATCTCCTTTTACTAAAAATCTATAAATGTCAATATTTCTGAAAACTTTATTATTTCGTATTAATTCAATATTTCTATAACTGCCATTTTTACCTGGACCACCTGCTAAATGAAGTGCATTATAAACAGTTGCTAGTGAAGAGATTGAATAGTTTCCCGGTTGTTTACCTCCAACAATAGTTACTTTAATTGTTCGTATTTGACTTAAACTAACACTTACTTGTGATTGACCTGAACGAACAGTACTGTAAACTTTTGCAATTGCTGCCTTAATTTTTTGTGTTGCTGCCTCAATTGGCATTCCAGCCACCGCAATCTGTCCTACGTACTGAATACTAATTTTTCCTTCTGTACTGACGGACATACTTGCATTATATTCTTGGACGCCATATATACTAATTTGAAGTTCATCACCTGGTCCTAAAATATAATTAACAGGTGTTGCTAATTTTAAATCTGGTTCAAAATTTAAATTAGGATTATCGAAAAGCTCGGAACCAAAAATCAATGCGTTTATAGAGTCCTTAACTTTTTCATTAAAAAATTTTTCTTGTTTTCTGCCAGATTCATTTTTATTTTCTTGAATTTTTGGTTTATCCAATCCTTGATTTAATTTTTGCGAATATTCGTTAAGCCTAGCTTTTAGCTTATCAAATTCCAACTTACTCATTCCTTTTGAAAGAGCCATTGGTTCCACCTGTTCTATCGTAGTATTATTACTTCTTAGCTGTGCACTAATTTTAGCCAAATCATCATCCGAAAGATAATCCACTTGTATAGAACTTAAATCTTTTGATTTAAGAATATCTTGTGCTTTTACCGAATATGAAAATAAAAGAGTAAAAAACAAAACAAGAACATACGTTATTTTTTTCATGTCGATTTAATTTGATCAGAAATTAAATTTCTTATAATTTTTTATTTATGAATACTGTTTTTTATAATAATCCATATAAGCTCCTGAAGTCACATTTTGTAACCATTCTGCATTATTCAAATACCAATTAATAGTTTTTTCTAAACCTTCTTCAAAAGTAACAGTAGGTTTCCAGCCTAATTCTTTATTAATTTTAGAAGCATCAATAGCGTATCTTAAATCATGTCCAGGTCTATCTTTTACATATGTAATCAATTGTTCTGAAGTTCCTTCATTTCTACCTAATTTTTGATCCATTAAATTACATAAAAGTTTAACTAAATCAATATTCTTCCATTCATTAAAACCTCCAATATTATACGTTTCATGATTTTTACCTTCATGAAAAACAAGATCAATTGCAGCTGCATGATCTTCAACAAATAACCAATCACGTGTATAATTACCATCTCCATATACTGGAAGCGGTTTATTATTTATAATATTATTTATAAACAAAGGAATTAATTTCTCTGGAAAATGGTAAGAACCATAATTATTAGAACAATTTGTCAAAACATATGGCAGTCCATAAGTTTCTCCATAAGCTCTCACAAAATGATCTGAACTTGCTTTTGAAGCCGAATATGGAGAATTTGGATCATATGGAGTTGTTTCTGTAAAAAGTCCATCAATTCCAAGTGATCCATATACCTCATCAGTACTTATATGATAAAATCTTTTACCTTCAAAGTTAGTCTTCCATTGATTTTTTGCAGCATTCAATAAATTCATTGTACCAATTACATTGGTCTTAACAAAAGCCAAAGGATCTTCAATAGATCGATCAACATGAGATTCAGCTGCTAAATGCAAAATCCCATCAAAATTATGTATCTTAAAAAGCTCATTAATAAAACTTTCATCTACTATATCTCCTTTTACAAAAGTATAATTCGGTTTATCTTCAATATCCTTTACATTTTCTAAATTCCCAGCATATGTCAATGCATCAAGGTTAAAAATTTTGTACTCCAAATATTTAGTAACAAAACGTCTTACCACATGAGAACCTATAAAACCAGCTCCGCCAGTTATAAGAATTTTTTTCATTTATATTGTTGCTATTAATTTAATAGATCTGAATTTTGTTTTTCTAATTCATTATAAATGTCTTTTACATCTTGTGAATTTTCTTTTTGCAAAATTAAGTTTGCTGAATCTGTATGCACAAATATTGTGTTTTTTAATCCTAAAAATGTCGTGTGACTATCACATCCAATAACCATATTACCATTTGCATCAACTGGATGGCCCTTTGTAGTTAAGTATTCATAGACAGATTCAAATGAACCTAAGTCTGACCATGCAAAAGACGCTGGAACAACTTTAATCTTTTTACTTCTTTCCATTACAGCATAATCAATACTTATTGATGGAATTTGTAAAGATAATTCTAAATCAAGAAATCCATTTTTATGAGCTTCCCAGACAGTCTTAGAGGCTTCATACACATCTGGCTGAAATTGTTTCAATTCATCAAGTAAAACTCCAGCTTTAAAGCAGAACATTCCACTATTCCATAGAAAATTGCCTTTTGCTATAAATTCTTTAGCAGTAGTTTCATTAGGCTTTTCTCTAAAAGATAATACCTTATCCCCTTTAGATTCAATGTAACCATATCCTGTTTCAGGCTTTGTGGGAATGATTCCGAAAGTAACAATAAATCCTTCTTTAGCCTTTAAAATAGCTTCTTGTATTGCATTATTATAATCAGACATTTTGTCAATGATATGGTCTGAAGGTGTTACAATTAAAATATCTTCCGGTTGAGAAGCAAAAGCTGCAAAAGCTATAGCTGCTGCAGTATTTCGAGGTGTTGCTTCAACAATATTAAGATAAGATGTATTAGTCTTATCCATTACTTTACCACTTAAATGGTGGTTATCTACATTTCCAACAACCATTACTTTATCTGCTAGATGACTATTACGCTCTACAGTCATTTCAAATAATGATTTGTTTTCAAAAATTTCTAAATATTGCTTTGGTTGGCTTTTGCGAGAAAGTGGCCACAACCTACTTCCAACACCACCAGTTAAAATTACATGTATAATTGAATTGTTATTTTCCATTTTTTTTTAATTAAAAAAGGGTTTTAAATACTAAAGCCTATTATCAGCTAAAGTGCCTAAAACTCCTTTTACATCATATAAAAGACTATTTTCTTTTTGCAATTCAGAAAAATTTAATTTCAAAAATTCATTGTGTGCTACTCCTAAAACTATAGCATCAAATTTTTCTGTTGGCATCAAATTTATAGTCTCAAGTTTGTACTCTTTTTTAACCTCTTCTACATTTGCAAGAGGATCATAAATTGTAACTACTATTCCGTATTCTTTCAATGCTTTTATAACATCTACTATCTTTGTGTTTCTAACATCTGGGCAGTTTTCTTTAAATGTGATTCCAAGCATTAAAAGATTAGCTCCATTTACTGAAACACCTTTTTTTATCATTAGTTTCACGATTTGTGAAGCTACATATTCTCCCATGCTGTCATTTAAACGTCTTCCAGCTAAAATTATTTCAGGATGATATCCAAATTCCTGCGCTCTTTGTGCTAAATAATAAGGGTCTACTCCTATACAATGTCCTCCAACAAGTCCTGGTTTAAAGGGCAAGAAATTCCATTTTGTAGCTGCTGCTGTTAATACCTCCTGAGTATCGATATTCATTAAATTGAAAATTTTAGCAAGTTCATTAACAAAAGCTATATTAATATCTCTTTGTGAGTTCTCAATTACTTTTGCCGCTTCTGCTACTTTAATTGACGGTGCAAGATGCGTTCCAGCAACTATCACTGATTTATATAAATTATCAACTTTTTGACCTATTTCGGGTGTTGAACCAGAGGTCACTTTTAAAATCTTTTCAACCGTATGTTCCTTATCTCCTGGGTTAATTCTTTCTGGCGAATAACCAGCAAAAAAGTCTTCATTAAATTTTAGTCCAGAAACTTTTTCTAAAACAGGTACACATTGCTCTTCTGTCACTCCAGGATAAACTGTTGATTCGTAAACCACAATATCGCCTTTTTTTAGAACTTTTCCAACAGATTCGCTAGATTTATATAATGGAGTAAGATCCGGACGATTATTTTTATCTACTGGAGTAGGAACTGTTACAATAAAATAATTACAATCAGCAATGTCTTCGAGCTGGTTTGTACAATATAATCCGGTTTTGTTATTTGGATTATCAATAAGTACTTTTTTTAGAATTTCGGAATCAACTTCTAAGGTACTATCAATACCAGTATTTAAACTTGCAACTCTTGCTTCATTAATATCAAAACCGACAACAGAATATTTTGTAGCAAAAAGTCTGGCTAATGGCAAGCCAACATAGCCTAAACCAATAACTGCTATTTTTATATTTTCTTCCAATTTCATCTTTTATATTAATTTCAGTCACTAAAGCTCACGGCTTCGCCCTTCTGAATCCCATTATTTTTTAGGTCAGACACACGTAAGCAATTTCGGCAAATATAACACATTAAGTCAATTTATTCAATACAGTTCTCAATAATACAAGCAAAAACAATTATTCATTAAAGGTATTAATTCACAATATATTACTAATCAATAATTAAGGAATTTATTTATTAAAAAAAACAGAGAATAAATTTCAATAAACTGAAATTATATTCTCTGTTTTTAACTTAGATTACTCTATTTTATTTTACAATAACCTATTTATATTTTATTTTTAGCACACAACCCAAAGATTCAAGCACTAATACATAATAATTTTTAGAAACTTCTTTAACAATTGCACTTTGATTACTAAAAGCTCCAGATTCCAATTTAATCTTGTCTCCCACTTGTATTGAAGTAACTGAAATATCTGCTATATTATCTGATTGAAGGCTAGTTTTAATTTTATCTATTTCTTCATCACGAACTATTGCTGGTTTACCTAGCCAAAACAAATATCTTACAACCCCTGCAATTTGAAAAACGGAATTTCTATCTGAATCTGCCATCTGAACAAAAACATAGGAATTAAAAAGCGGAACTTCCACTTTCTTTTTTCTATCTGACCATTGTTTTATCTGAGATATTAATGGACAGTAACAAACTATTCCCATTTGAGTTAATTTTTCAGCAACTTTTTTTTCCCACTTAGGTTTTGTATATAAAACATACCAATTCATAACTGCAATTTATATTGAAATAAAACTTCTATATCAACCATACCACTTATCATATTAAGTTTATCTCAACATAGCTTCATTAAGAACCTATCCCATTATATATAAATCCAATTGATTCTAGTTCTTTAGCATTTAGAATATTTCGCCCATCAAAAATAAAAGCAGGTTTATGCATCGAATCATATATTTTCTGCCAGTCATAAGTAGTAAACTCATCCCATTCTGTAAGAACAGCAATAGCATGTGCATTCTTACAAGCGTCATAAGCATTCTCAAAAACATTCAATGAATTAAGATTTTCCTGAGGTGATCTTGTATCTAAATAATCTAAATCACTAAGCATTTTACTCTTAGAAACTTTTGGATCATAAACTGATATTTTAGCCTGTTCATTGATTAAATCATCTGCAACGTATATTGCTGCCGATTCTCTAGTATCATTAGTATCTTTTTTAAATGCCCATCCTAAAAATGCAATTTTCTTATCAGCTACAGTATTGTATAAAGTTTGAACAATTTTACTTGAAAATCTTCTTTTTTGATGATCATTCATTATAATAACTTGTTCCCAATAATCTGCAACCTCATTTAAGCCGTAAGATTTTGCAATGTAAACCAAGTTTAAAATATCTTTTTGAAAACAAGAACCTCCAAAACCTACTGATGCTTTTAAAAATTTTGGACCAATTCTGCTATCCATTCCAATAGCTTTTGCAACTTCATTTACATCTGCACCAGTCTTTTCACACAACTCAGACATTGCGTTTATAGAAGAAATACGTTGGGCTAAAAATGCATTTGCAGTTAATTTAGATAACTCAGATGACCATACATTCGTTGTTAAAATTCTATCTTTACTAACCCAATTTGCATAAACATCTACCAATGCGTTAATTGCAATTTCTCCTTCTGGAGAAGTATCACCTCCAATTAAAATTCGATCTGGATTCAATAAATCACTAACCGCAGTTCCTTCTGCTAAAAATTCTGGATTTGAAAGGATTTGAAACTGCACACCGTTTCCTGTATTGTCTAATATACTTTTAATTGCTTCTGCAGTTCGAACTGGTAAAGTAGATTTTTCTACCACAATTTTATTTTCTTTGGCAACTTTTGCAATTTGTCTGGCACATAGTTCAATATATTTTAAATCAGCGGCCATACCTTTACCTTTTCCATAGGTTTTTGTTGGAGTATTAACTGAAATAAATATTATTTGTGCTTCATCAATTGCTTTTTCTACATCGGTAGAAAAGAATAAATTTCTTCCTCTGGCTTCAGATACAATATCCGAAAGTCCTGGTTCATAAATAGGAATATTATCAGTATTAGGATCGTTCCAGTCTTTAATTCGCTGTTCATTCAAATCAACAACAGTAACTTGAATATCTGGGCATTTTTGAGCAATCACCGCCATTGTCGGTCCTCCAACATAACCAGCACCTATGCAGCAAATTTTTGTAATTTTCATTTATATAATATTATCTTGATTCTTAATTATTTTAAATTATTCCAATACCAGCTTACAGCTTCTTTTAATCCTTGCTGTAATGAAAATTGAGGATTATAACCTAATAGTTTTTTTGCTTTTTCGATACTTGCTAATGAATGAGGAATATCTCCCGCTCGGTTTTCTCCATAAACAATTTCAACATCGGCAATTTTTGGATTAAATTCAGACAGATACTCCTTCAAATACCTTACTAAATCATTCAAGGTATTTCGATCGCCAAAAGCTGTGTTATAAACTGTATTTACAGCTTCGGGATTTTGTGATATCATTGCTAATTCATTCATTTGAATTACATTATCTATATATGTAAAATCTCTTGAATAGTTTCCGTCTCCATTAATTACAGGACTTTCCAATTTCATTAATTGTTTAACAAATTTTGGAATTACTGCTGCATATGCTCCGTCAGGATCTTGCTTTCTTCCAAAAACATTAAAATAACGAAGACCTACCGTCTCTAAACCATACGTTCGACTGAAAATTTCGGCATACAATTCATTTACATATTTAGTAATCGCATAAGGAGACAAAGGTTTTCCGATTACTTCTTCAACTTTAGGCAACCCTTGCGAATCCCCGTAGGTCGAGGAGCTTGCTGCGTAAATAAACCTTTTCACTTTTGCATCACGAGATACAACTAACATATTTAAAAACCCTGATACATTTACATCGTTGCTTGTTATGGGATCATTAATTGATCTTGGAACAGATCCTAAAGCAGCCTGATGTAAAACATAATCGACATTTTTAACCGCGAGTTTACAATCTTCGATATTCCTAATATCTCCTTCAATCAATTCAAAGCTTGGATTTTCTAAAAAACTTTTCAGATTATGTCTGTGTCCAGTAGAAAAATTATCCAAACAAACCACTTTATGTCCTGACTTCAAAAAATATTCAGACAAATTGGAACCGATAAAACCGGCACCTCCTGTAATTAAAATTGTATTTTGAACTGAAGTCTCCATTAGATTAAATTATTTTCTTTTAAACTTGCTTACAATTACTTTCCAAAAACTAGTTTTCTCTTCTTCTTCATGATATCCGTTTGAATATGCTCCGTATCCATAGCCATATCCATATACAGCACCATATTTAGCTTTATTTTCAAAGCCATTAAATACAATACTAGCATTGCTTAATTCGCCTCTTTTAATTCTATTGTTAAGCAACGTAATCATATCTTTTTTAGTATAATTCTGCCTTACAATATACAATACAACATCAGCAAACTGAACTAATTCTAACGCATCCGAAACTAATCCGACAGGAGGTGTATCCAGAATAATATAATCATACTTTTTCTTTAATTCGTCTATTAATTCTCCCATCGCATCACTTAAGATTAATTCTGATGGATTTGGAGGAATAGGTCCAGAAAGTATCACATCAAGATTGGCAATTTGAGTAGGGTTTGTAATTTCTTCAAGAGTATTTTGTCTGATTAAATAATTTACAACTCCTAGCTGGTGATTGGTCAAACAAAATTCATCTGCTAGTCTCGGTTTTCTTAAATCTAAACCAACAATAACTGTTTTCTTTTCGCTTAAAGCAAAAACTGTAGCAATATTTATAGAACAAAATGTTTTTCCTTCCCCACTTATTGATGAAGTAATCATCAATGTTTTTGAGCCATTGAGTTGTTGTTTTTTATATAAAAACTGAAGTGAAGAACGAATTCCTCTAAAAGCTTCGGATAATGCTGATTTTGGCTTATCAAATACCGCCAAACTTACCGCTTCTTTATTATAACCTACTACACCTATAATTGGTATATCGGTCAATTTTGTAATATCGTCGGCAGTTTGAATTGAATTATTTATAAAGAAGATTATAAATACAAATATTAAAGGAATTAGTACCCCTAGGAATAATGCTAAGATATAATTTACAGAAGTTTTAGGTCCTATTAATCCACCACCTATATCTTTTGCTGGATCAATAAAATGAATATCCGATAAGTTAGATGCTTTTACAATTTCAGCCTCATTTCTTTTTTGAAGAAATTCAGTATAAATATTGTCATTTAAATCATATTTCCTTTTAATTTTTAACAGCTCTTGCTGTTCTTCCGGAAGTCTTTTAACTGTACTTTCGGCCTGCCCAATTTTTGCATTCACCATTGAAAGATCATACAATAAGGACGATTTAGCAGATGAAATATTTTCAAGCAATACGTTTTTTACAGCCTGCATTTGATTATCAAAATCCTTAAAAATCTTATCGCTTTTGACAGCATAAGCCATTTCTGATCTTTGTGTAGAAAGCGAAATAAGTTTTGAAACATTTGCAACCACATTTGGATCTTCTATACCTGCAACTGACGGAGCAGGAAGCCTTGAATAATCAACGCTATTATTAAGGTAAGCTTTTAAGGAATTATAATAGGCTATTTTTCTGGTTATATGATCTTTCTCGACATCAAAGTCCATTATTTTGTCAGAGAATTTAGCTCCGCCCCCTTCAATTTCAAATATATTTTTGTTTTTACTAAAAGATTTTAGTTCACTCCCTGTTTGCTTTAGTTGTGCTTCCATTGCAACAAGCGTACTATCAATAAATCGAATTGTATTAGTTGCAAATTGATTTTTACTATCAAGTTGGATTTTAATCAGCATTCGAACAGTTGCATTTAAGTATTCAACCATTCTTGCTTTGTTAGTTCCCTGAAGCCCTAAAGTTAAAATAGAACCGCCCGCTTTATCACTTTCAACACTAATTCCTCTATAACGAGCAACCGTTCCATTAAAATCATTAAATCTTACAAAATATTCTTTCCCTTTATAAAAACCTGGATTATCAGTGATTTGTAATTTCCAATTTAAAAAAGGCAGAGAGACTTGTTCTCCAACTTTATATTTTTTTACAAATAAAGCAGGCTGAACAGAAGTACTACTATATGTATTATCAGAATATGTAATTAATCCAACCGAATTACTCTCAAATGGAATTTGAATTTGATATTCGTTCTCACTTAGGAATTTTACGGCAATTAAAGTATTTGCCAGCTGTCCTTTTGTTTTATCAATATCAACATAAAATGGGACAGCTCCATAAGAATCAATTAGATTATATTTCCCTTGCTCTAAATAATCGATATAAAATTGCAGCTTATCAACCACTTGCTCATTATGAGATCTTGATTGAAATATCGTAGAAATTCCATTGACTTTATCTGAAACTCCTCCCCAATTAAAAACTAGACTAGTATTTGATGTAAAAAAGGGATTACTTTCTTCTTTGATAGCAATCATTGTTTGCATTCCGTAAATTTTCTCTTTTCGAATATTTACCTGATATGCTATTGTTAAAGCAATTACTAAACTAAGCAGAAACCATTTCCAATAGCTGGCGATTTTCAACAAAAATCCTTTAAAATCAAAGCTTGATTGATTTTCAAAAATGGAAAAATCTTTTATATCTAACATTTGTTGAATTAAATTTTAATTTTTGATAATCAAATAGACTGTTGTTGCTAATGAAAGTAATGTAATGATTGAACCAATAGATTGTATACCAGTTTGTCCTGTACCCCAAGTTTTCTGCCTTAACGGTTTTATATAAATATAATCGTTAGGCTGTAAATAGTAATAAGGTGATTTCATAACATTTATATCTGTTAAATCTATATTATTCATTTGAACGCCAGTTGGCGTCTGACGAATTATGGTAACAGCTCTTCTATCTCCAACAGTGGTAATATCTCCTGCATTTGCGATAGCCTCCATTATATTAACACGTTCTTGAAATAAGGTTTTTGTTCCAGTGCTTCCAATTTCTCCATTTATTGTATATCTGAAACCTGCTAATTTAACAGTGACGAAAATATTCGCTTCACTTTTAAAGTATTCTTCTAAAAGCTTTTTTTCAATCATTAATCTAACTTCTTCTAATGTATAACCAATAACATTAATTTCTCCCAAAATAGGCATTCTAATATTTCCATGATCATCAACCGTAAAACCATCAAAATACAAAGAGGCTTCGGATTTTCCAGAATTTGCACCATCCTCGGTTGGAGCAAATATAGAAACCAATTTAGGATCGATTGCTTTTATATTCACACTTAAAACATCATTTACCTGAAGTCTATAGGGTTTAGATTCCACAGCTGCGATATTGCTTTGCTCTCCCGAACTATTTTTATCCTGCAGATAAACAAGATCTTTAACAGGAATACAAGATGTAAATAATGTACTTATTAAGAATAGTATATAAAAACTGTTTTTTGTCATTAGTTTAATTTTACCGCAAATATAGCTTTTCCTTTAATTTTCAGGAAATCTATACGTTATTTACTCTTGCTTAATTATTTTTGAATGTTTTTTCGAAAGGAACACGATGCAGAATACTTCTTC